>JAWUXT010000080.1:0-16994 GCA_034111205.1 Paraglaciecola sp.
AACATAGATACCTTCAAAATGGTCCCCGACTGAAAATAGATTATCTCTGCGATGAAAAACACGATGTGAATGACGTTTCTGTGAATGGTTAGAGGGGGTAGTATTGCCTATAAAAATGTCCATTAATGATGCATCGTTGTAGTAGTCATTTTGTGCTTGATATGCAGTATTCATATTGGTACATCCTATAATATTAACAAATATCAACTGACATAAAGCTTAATTGTCTAGATGCCACTTTTACTCTTGGCATAAATCATATACCGTAAATAGCAACTCAGAACATCCGGAATTACACGTAAATCACTTCGGAAACTACTTATATAGGATGCTGTTAATGCTTGAACCTGATAAGTCAATTTTAAACCACGTGTTATCTGATAAGAACAGTGGCCAAGTTACGATTAAAGATGCTAACGAGAGGTTGATTGCATTACTTGACGCAGCAGTTGACGCTTTAGTTTTTATTGATGCAAAAGGCAATATCGAGTTGTTTAATCATGCTGCTCAGATAATGTTTGGGTATAGCAATCAAGAAGTGTTTGGCCAGAATATAAAAATGTTAATGCCTGCCCCATTTAGTATTGAACATGATAAATATTTATCATGTTATTTGGCCTCTGGTGAAGCAAAAATAATTGGTAAAGGTAGGAAAGTGAAAGGTAAAAAATCTAATGGCGAAGAATTTCCCATATTTCTGAGTGTTGGAGAAGTAAAAGATTCAAGCCATATACAGTTTGTCGGTATTATACGAGATATCTCTGAACAAGAACGTGACAGAATTGAGGCAAGTCAAAGTAAAGAACGTTTATCCCATGCTTCGAGGTTAAGTTCTATGGGTGAGTTAGCAGCAGGCATTGCCCATGAAATGAACCAACCTCTTTCAGCTATATCAAGTTATGCCCAAGCGTCGAAACGACTTTTACACTCTGCCACACGAGATAGCGAAATAAAAGTAGTTGCTGCATTAGATAAAATTTGTGACCAAGCCATTCGCGCCAGTGAGGTTATCAATCGACTTAGAACCTTTGTCAAAAAACGCGTAGCACAGCGAGAAACGGTTGATCTTAATGCTCTGATATTTGAAACAGTCAATTTAGCAAAGTTAGACGCTCGTATCATTGACCACGAGGTAATACTAAAGTTATGCCACCATAATAAGCCACAATTGATAGCTGACCCAGTGCAAATTCAGCAGGTTTTACTTAACCTGATCCGCAATGGAATAGATGCTATGGAAAATATAAAAGGAGCACCACTGCGTATCCACAGCCAATGGTTATCAGACAAAATAATCGAGGTGTCTGTTATTGATTGTGGCCTTGGAATTGATGAGAAGACCAGTAGTGACATATTCAATCCTTTTTTTACCACCAAAGAGGCGGGTATGGGGATGGGGTTAACCGTCAGTCAAAACATCATTCATGCTCATGGAGGTAGTATATATTTTGGACCTAGGAAGACTTCAGGGTGTATATTTTCTTTTAGTTTGCCAGCCACTTTCACCTGCCTATAAAATATCGAGAGATAATATGCAAAATAATCAAACTAAACATATGTCTTCATCACCTATGGTGCATGTGGTGGATGATGATGATGCGGTCTTGGATTCTGTTGGCATGTTGCTTGATAGTATTGGACTGATAAATACTTGTTATCAGGATGCTCAAAAATTTCTAGATGCATTCAGTAAAACAGAGTTCGATAAACACAATGGATGTATTTTATTGGATATTCGAATGCCGTTTATTAGTGGCATAGAATGTCAACATAAGCTTGAAAAAATGGGCTGTCGCTTGCCAATCATCTTTGTGACTGGTCATGGAGATGTTCCAACAGCGGTAGAAGCAATGAAAAATGGCGCTGCAGAGTTTATTCAAAAGCCTTATAGAGAGCAGCTTCTCATAGATGTGATTCAAAAAGCACTACAAGCTAATTTGAAAGATAAACAACGTCTTGAAATAGTGAATCAGACTCAAGCCAAACTGGCATCCCTCACCAACCGAGAGACTCAAATATTGAATGCCATAGTATCAGGCAAAGCCAATAAGTTGATTGCTATTGAACTTCATCTTAGTCAAAGGACAATAGAAATTCATCGTGCTCATGTTATGGCTAAAATGGGTGTCAATTCTCTTGCCGAACTCGTTAAATTGGTAATTGATGCCTCCTATACAGACTAATTAGAGCCTAATCTAAGTATAAATGCTTATTGCTGTATCCATTATTCGCATTGATAATAAACCTTTAATTAGTTAGTTACGAAAATATGTTTAACAGTTGTACTTAGTTTATTTATGGTGTCCAAAATTAAAACTCTTAAAAAACCAATTGTGTACATAGTAGATAGCGATCATAAATTGCTGTGTTCACTTTCGAATCTATTAAAACAACATGATGTAATAGTCGAGGTGTTTACTTCAGCAGAATGTTTTCTTAATACAAAATTAAGAAGTCGTGCTGCTTGCCTAATCGTTGAAGTCAACTTACCCAATATGGACGGCATTGAGTTACTCGAAAAGATTAATAACTTAGGTCTGAGGTTACCCACAATAGTTTTATCATCAGGGAGCGATGTATCTAAGGCTGTTCGCGCAATGCAAGCTGAGGCCATCGATTTCATTGAAAAGCCATTTATAGAAAACACGCTAATTGAAAAAGTATTAGGGTTAACAAGTCAAAATTAAATTTTTATATACCCCCCCTTCTTTTGAAAAAAGTGTTAAATCCCGTAATTAATTATCCCGACCATCAATACTTTGACCTGTATCAATAGAGTTCTAGCCGATAAATAGCATAGTGACTACAACAAAGTTTGTGCTTGATATTAGATAATAATTCTAGGGAGACAATAATGAAAAATATACAAGTCATATTTCGAGTGGGGGTAATATTGTTGTTATCGGCCATTCTATTTGGTTGTCAATCCGCTCCTCGTATTCATACCATGGTTGATAAATGGGCTCATTTTAACGGTTATGCAACCTTTGGATTTCATCCAACATTACTGCCTAAACGTGACGAGTACGACTCCCTTTCTTATCGTTATATCAAATCTGCGATACACAACGAAATGTTAAACAAAGGTTATATGTATGCGGAGCAACCTGACTTATGGGTTAATTTTAATGTGTATGTTAAAGATAAAATAGAAATTAATACTCCCCCATCGGCCTTTTTTTATTATCACTACCGACGTGGATATGGAGTTTGGGGCGATTACCCAATTTTTTAGGAACGGATAAAACAATACACCGAAGGCACGCTCAACATCGATTTGATAGACAACAACACTAATCGTCTTTTGTGGGAAGGGGTGGCTATAGGCAGAGTTAGTGAACAAACCTATGACAATCTTGAAGTTAAAATTAATGAAGCTGTAGGCTTCATCTTCGAAAAACTGCCAAACTAACGAGTAAATAGTGTAGTTAAAAACAAATGTTTGGTTTTAATTCAAGGGTTTTTAAGGCCCAATTTTGTTGAGGATTGATAAATGAAAGTGGGTGTTTTTAGTTGTAAAGCTTACGACCGGGAATTTTTTAACGTTCGAAATAATAACTTTGGATTTGATTTAGAGTTCTTGGATTGCAGCCTTAATAATGAAACCGTTGAACTGGCAAAACCTTTTGATGCCGTATCTGTTTTTGTCAACGATGTGATAGATGATTCAGTGCTCAACTCTCTGCAATCTTTTGATATCCATCATATTGCGTTGAGGTGTGCAGGTTTTAACAACATAGATCTTGAACACGCACGGAAATTGGGAATTGGCGTATCAAGGGTACCAAGTTACTCAGCAGAATCAGTTGCAGAACACACTGTGGCAATTATTTTAGCGTTAAATAGAAAACTACTTAAAGCTTCTAATCGAGTGTTGGACAGGAATTTTGAGCTCGATGGTTTATTGGGTTTTAATTTATGCCACAAAACGGTTGGAATAGTGGGAACCGGAGTCATAGGTCGGGCGTTGGTTACTATATTGACAGGGTTTGGCTGCCGTATTTTATGTTGCGACCCCTCACCGTCTGATGATGTAGTTGCTATGGGACATCATTATGTCAGTTTAGAAGAAATGATCACAGAATCAGATGTGATTAGTTTGCACTGTCCTCTTAATGCAGATACCCAACATATGATCGATCATGCAGCGATACAAAATATGAAAGACAAAGTGATGATTATCAATACGTCTAGGGGGGGACTGGTTAACACTCAAGCCATTGTTACAGGCTTAAAAAGTGAAAAAATTGGTTACCTTGGAATAGATATATATGAAATGGAGTCTGAGTTGGAGAATAACGACCTCATATGCGAATCAATCACCGACGACACATATCAGAGACTGGCAACTTTTCCAAACGTGTTAATCACTGCTCATCAAGGTTTTTTTACATCCGAATCTTTACAACAAATTGTCAATACAACATTGACAAATCTTCAATACTATTTCGCTGGTAAAATCTGTAACGAGACATTTTTACTGTAGATGTCAGATAAATTGACTCTACTGGCTAAGATATCAGGTACCAATATTTACAGGGTGATTGATTTGCATCAAATAGTTGCCGTCATTAATACTATAAACTAACGCTCTAATTCATCTATCACGGTGAATCAAAAGAGGCAGTTTTACGTTAACAACGTCGTATTTTGTGTTTGATATATCTAAAACGGCAAGGGTCGATTAGGTACTTCTTGGTTGGCCATAATCATAATTTATAAGGCGCAAAGCTTTCTAAATTAAATGATCTAGAAATATTTATCCTTCGCTATAATATTCAGATGAAAACTGGGTTAAGGCTTTCTTTTTAAAGCTCCCACCACATCCTAATGGTCTATATGTAAAGAAAGGAATAAATTATGGAATTTAAAGATTATTACCAAATTTTGGACGTGGATGAAAATGCAGATCTAAAAGACATCAAAAAAGCCTACAGAAGACTAGCCCTTAAGTTTCATCCAGATATGAATCCTGATGAGGGGGCAGAAGAAAAGTTTAAGCAGGTAGCAGAAGCATATGAGGTGTTAAAAGATGACACTAAACGAGCTGAATACGATGAAATGAAACGTTATGGTTCTAGTTCAGAGCAAGGCTTTAAAGCGCCTCCTGGTTGGCGGCCATCAGGAGGCGGTGCAGCAGGGAATTCTGGTTCTTCAGCGGATTTTTCTGATTTTTTCAATTCTGTTTTTGGGGCTGGACAAGGTCATTCTAGATATGCCGGCCAGCAAAATTCTGAACTATTTAAAGGTCAGGATCTTGACATGGAAGTACCCATTTTTCTTGAGGAATCTGTGGCTGGGATCACAAAAACTATTGAGTTTATGGTGCCTGTTTTTGATGGCAGACAAACACAGCACTTACAAAAATCTCTGAAAGTAAAAATACCTGCAGGCATAGCTGACGGTGAGAGGATTAGGCTAAAAGGTCAAGGTTCACCAGGACAAGGATCGGCTAGTAATAACAACACATTAAATGGTGATTTATTTCTACATATTCGGTTAGTTCCTCATCCCCTATTTGATGTGCAAGGAGTCAATATACTGCTAACAGTTCCACTTACACCATGGGAAGCGGCTCTAGGGACAAAACTTGAAGTGCCAACACTCAATGGTAAAATCAACTTGAACATACCCCCAGACAGTCGTTCAGGAAAAAAACTACGAATAAAAGGTAAAGGTCTTAAAACCAAAACAGCACAAGGAGATTTATTGGCTATCCTTAAAATTGATATACCACCCTCAACAACCAGCGAAACCAAAAAGTTATGGGAACAATTAGCAGAAGTTGAGCAATATAACCCACGCGAAGATTGGAGCAACTAAACATGACCAATATCACATTAAGTATGCATTTGGATGAATTATGCCTCAGTGCAGATATAAGCCAAGAAGCAATAAATGAAGTGGTTGAATATGGCATCGTTACCCCGCTTGAAGGTGATACGTTGTCAGAATGGGTATTTGATTTGGAAAGTGCTCACTGGATAAAAAAAGCCATCAAACTTAGTCAGCAACTACAAATTGACTGGGTGGCAACAGCAATGGTGATAGATTTAATGAGGCAAAAACAACAATTGGAAACAGAAAACAATCAATTAAAAGTCAGATTAAGCCGTCTACTTTAAGTTGTTTCAAACAAACATAAGTTTGTTTGTTTTTATGGGGGAGAGACTCATGCCCACGCATGATAATTTTCATAAATAAAACACCATAACATCGTTTATAAACGGCGGTATTTTCATTTCTTTTCTCACATTATCAAACTAACAAATTAAAGCTTGATACAGGTCAAATCCATGGCCTGACTATTCATTATAATGTGAACTCAGAGATCAAGAGTTCGCCGATGAAAATTGACAATAACGGTTCTTGTAATGGTTCAGTGTTATCCGTACGAGGCAGCGTGGTAGATGTAAACTTTACCCATAATTTACCTCAAATCCACGAAATACTCTATGCCAGCGGTAAACAAATCGTGCTAGAAGTAATGGTGCAACAGAATGCAACTACAGTACGCGCCATCGCACTGACACCTACTCAAGGACTGGCCAGAGGCATGTTAGTGGAATCGACAGGAAAACCACTTGTTGCCCCAATCGGAAAAGGTATTCTTTCTCGTATGTTTGATGTATTTGGAAACCCAATTGATGGTCTACCTATGCCCAAAGGTGTGAAATGGAGAAACGTACACCAACCCCCCCCTTTACTGATTGACCGTTCAACTAGTTCTGAGATATTTACAACCGGCATAAAAATAGTTGATGTATTAGCACCCATTGAACGTGGAGGTAAAGCGGGTTTGTTTGGTGGTGCCGGCGTGGGTAAAACCGTTCTGCTAACCGAAATGATCCACAACATGATAGGCCATCACAAGGGGGTCAGTATATTTTGTGGTATCGGTGAACGCTGTAGAGAGGGGGAAGAGTTATATCGTGAGATGGCACTAGCCGGTGTATTAGAAAATATGGTGATGCTATTCGGGCAAATGAATGAACCCCCTGGAAGCAGATTCAGAATAGGTCATTGTGCATTGACTATGGCTGAATATTTTCGTGATGAAGAACATCACGATGTATTACTGTTAATCGACAATATATTTCGATTTATCCAGGCCGGTTCTGAAGTGTCGGGATTAATGGGACAAATACCATCAAGGATGGGCTATCAGCCCACTTTAGGTACTGAGTTATCTGCCCTTGAAGAACGCATAGCCAATACAAAAAATGGGGCTATCACTTCCATACAGGCTGTGTATGTGCCCGCGGATGACTTTACTGATCCTGCAGCAGTACACACGTTTTCTCACTTATCTGCTTCATTAGTATTATCTAGAAAACGTGCAAGTGAAGGACTTTATCCAGCAGTCGACCCGCTGCAATCGAACTCAAAAATGACCACGGCTAGCATAGTCGGTGAGCGGCATTTTGCCCTAGCCCATCAGATTAAACAGGTCTTTGCACAATACGATGAGTTGAAAGACATTATTGCCATGTTAGGTCTTGAACAGTTATCGATTCAAGACAGAGACATCGTAAAACGCGCTAGGCGCTTAGAGCGTTTTTTTACCCAACCATTTTTCACTACCGCACAATTTAGCTCTGCACAGGGAAAGTTCGTAACCTTAGAACAATCTCTGGATGGATGTGAACGTATTTTGAAAGGCGAATTTAATCACTACCCAGAAAAGTCTTTGTACATGATTGGTGCAATCAACGAGGCAAGACTAGAGGATGAAGAAATAAACAATAAAAAAATAGCTAGGGAAAAACATACATCCAGCTCTGGGGTCCAGTGAATGAACTTAAATATATTGCTTCCGAATAAAGTTTTTGCCAAGCATAAAAATGTATTGCGGGTAATAGTAGAAACATTGGAAGGTTCATACGGGATCCTGCCTAACAGACGCGACTGTACCGCTGCTTTGGCTCCAGGAATACTCACCTACGAAATACAATCGGGAAAAGAAATCTATCTCGCTATCGATCAAGGAATAATGGTCAAAAAAGGCAATGATGTTTTAGTTTCTGTTCGACAAGCCATTCAAGGTATTGGTCTTAGCCAACTTAGGGAAGCGATAAAGGCAGAGTTTTTAACGCTGGATGATAAACAACAAGAAATTCGTTTTGCCATGGATAAATTAGAAAGTAGCTTTTTACAACGTTTAACTGAATTTTCAACAGCTGCAAGATGAGTGTAAAGCTAAAGTTAACATTAGCTGAGCAAATTGACAGTAAAGCAAAGCGAAAACTTAAGGCGCAAAAAAGCTCTGGAGCAAGTGTTTGGTTTGGATTAGGCATGATGGGGCTAATTGGTTGGTCAGTCGCATTACCCACAATATTGGGGGCCGCACTTGGTATATGGTTGGATAAACATTATAAAATTGAGCATTCGTGGACATTAGCACTGATTGTTGCTGGTCTAACAATTGGTTGTTTCACTGCATGGAGTTGGCTCAGTAAAGAGGATAAAGCTATGCATCAGGATAATGAAGAAAAAAGAGAGGAAACCAATGATTAATGTCTTTTCAGAAATACCTTATTCACCTCTAGATTTGTGTATCTCCCTGATATTTGGATTTGAACTAGGCAGCGTATTCTTTTTGAGTTTGTGGTGGGTTGTTTTCAAGGGACTCACATCGGAACGACCCGTTTTGTGGTTTGTGGGAAGTTTTTTTATTCGGATAGGTCTGTGTTTACTCGGCTTCTATTTTATTACAGATGGAAACTGGCAATCATTAATCATTAGTCTTCTAGGTTTTATTCTAGCACGGCCTGCAACCAGATTATTGATTGGGCTAACGAGTCACTCAACAAAAAACAAAGCAAGGATTAAAGATGCATCTTAGTCCAGATGAAATTGTGTATTGGCAATATGGCTATTTCAAACTTAATGCGACTATTTTATTTACGTGGGGTTTAATGCTGGTGTTTTTAATCGGTGCAAAAATATTAACGGGTTTGTTAATAGATAAAGATGAACGCACTCGCTGGCAAAATACCCTTGAAATTATTGTATTAGGCATTGAAAAACAAATTTCTAATGTTGGCCTGTCTCAACCACGACAATATATAGGTTTCCTAGGAACACTATTTTTATACGTTGCCCTGGCTAATCTATTTACCATTTTCCCCGGTTACGAGCCACCCACGGGGTCGTTATCTACCACATTATCTTTAGCACTATGTGTGTTTGTTGCCGTGCCTTACTATGGCATTAAGCAGCGAGGGTTAAAGGACTATCTTGCGTCCTACACTAAACCTACCTTTATTATGTTGCCGTTTAATATTATTGGTGAAATTTCTCGAACCTTTGCCTTAGCGGTACGACTTTTCGGCAATATTATGAGTGGCTCAATGATCATTGGAATAATGTTGATCATAGCGCCTTTCGTATTCCCCATCGTTATGACCGCATTAGGTTTGTTGACAGGCATGGTACAAGCATACATATTTTTTATTCTGGCCAGTGTTTACATCGCTGCCGCAACAAGTGTAAACACGATTCACCCTCCCCCATCAATTGAAGAACATAAGGAAATATAAATATGGATAGTCTGACTATTATTGCCGTGACATCAATTATCACATCAGGGATTACCATTGGTTTTGGTGCTATAGGACCTGCATTTGCAGAAGGTAGGGCTGTGGCAAACGCTTTAACGGCATTAGCTCAACAACCTGATGCTTCAGCAACCATAACGCGCACTTTGTTTGTGGGTTTGGCAATGATTGAATCTACAGCCATTTATTGTTTTGTTGTGACCATGATTCTGTTGTTTAGCAATCCTTTTTGGAATTATTTTATTGAGCAAAGTGGTCATTAATCATGGAGATTGATTGGTTTACAGTTCTCGCCCAAACGCTGAATTTCTTATTATTGGTTTGGTTATTAAAACACTATCTTTACGGGCCTATTTTAAAAGCGATCGATGCCAGAGAGAATCAAGTTGCAAAAGTATTAAGGGACGCAAATACGATCAAATCTGATGCAGAGTTAGAACGTAAGTTGTTTGACCAAAAGATGATTGAATTCGAGACAAAACGTGATGAATTATTAAAAGAAGCCAAAATTAACGCAGCTGACCAAAGTGAGCACATAGTCTTTCAAGCACATAATAATGCTGATGAGATAAGTAAGAGCCGTTTGGTAGCATTAGAAAAAGAGCTTGAACATTATCAAGACGATTTAAATTTGAAAACACTGCAAGAAATATATGAAGTAGCACGTAAAGTGCTTGCAGATCTTGCTGATGTTGAGCTTGAACAAAAGATGCTGGAGTGTTTTTGTAAACATTTACAGAACATCAGTGCAGACGAAAAAAACAATTTAGATAAAATCGTCAGAACAGGCAGTGCTGTATTTCTTTTATGTAGCGCGTTTGAGCTAACAACAGCGCAAATAGAAAAAATAAACCTAATATTACAAGAAGTAATATTACCTAATCTAGATAGACACTACTCACTAAAACATGAAGTGAAACCTGAACTTATTAGTGGTATTGAACTTCGCTTAAATGCATGGAAAATCGCATGGAACAGTGAAGACTATCTTAAAAAACTGCAATCACATATTACAAAACTGTTAGATGAACAGCGTGAAACCATCCACAGCCAAACAATGACAAAGATTTAATATGACAGTTACACAATCCAGTACTTTGCAATCCACTTTAAACTCCTTGTTTAGCTCATTAAAACAAGGACGCTTAAACGTTAAGGCAGATGTAAACTCACAAGAAATTGGAACAATAACTAGCGTCTCCACGGGCATAGCACTCGTAAGTGGATTGCCAAATGTTGGTTTTGATGAACTCTTATCCTTTGGTAACGATTTATACGGTATTGCATTCAATCTAGATGAAGATGAAATAGGTGTAGTGCTGCTTGGCGATGCTTGGCGTTTAAATGTAGGTGATGACGTTAAACGAACAGGACGAGTGATGGATATAGCTGTTGGGTCAGAATTACTTGGCAGAGTTATCGACCCCCTAGGTAGGCCTTTGGATGGTAATCCTTCGCCAGCATCGACCCAAAGACTACCCATTGAACGCCCTGCCCCCGCCATTATAAAGCGCTCTCCTGTCACTGAACCATTACAAACTGGCATTAAGGTTATTGATGCGCTTCTGCCAATAGGCCGTGGGCAACGTGAATTAATACTCGGAGATAGGCAAACAGGCAAAACGGCGATTGCCATTGATACCATCCTTAATCAGAAAGGAAAAAATGTCATTTGTGTTTATTGCGCAATAGGACAAAAAGCCTCTTCGGTTGCAAAAACATTGGCAGTTTTAAACAATAACCATGGGATGGATTATACCGTTGTAATGGTGACCGAAGGTAATGATCCACCAGGCCTTGATTATATTGCGCCTTACGCCGCCACAAGTGTAGCCGAATACTTTATGGAAGCCGGAGAAGATGTGTTGATTGTATATGACGATCTGACTCAACATGCCCGTTCTTATCGTGAACTGTCATTGCTGTTGAGGCGTCCACCTGGAAGAGAAGCCTTTCCTGGCGATATATTTTATCTTCATTCTAGGCTACTTGAACGCTCTACCCATTTGAACTCAAAAAGTGGAGGTGGCACTCTGACTGCATTACCTATTATTGAGACAGAAGGACAGAATATGTCAGCCTATATTCCTACAAATCTGATCTCGATTACCGATGGACAAATATATTTGTCGCCCACTTTGTATGATTTGGGTGTACTGCCAGCAGTTGACGTTGGTAAGTCTGTATCACGAGTGGGTGGTAAAGCACAGCGTGACGCTTATAGAAAGGTAGCGAGTGATTTAAAACTGGCATACGCACAGTTTGAAGAGCTAGAAAATTTTGCCCGCTTTGGGGCACGACTAGATGAGGATACACTTAGTACAATAGACCATGGCCGACATATTCGAGCCTATTTTAGTCAATCTGAATCAGATCCATTAACCGTAGCTGAACAAATAACCTTGTTATTAGTGCTTGGCCTGCGGTTATTTGATGCAGTGCCTCTGAGTGATATGCCAAAAGCCCAAGCTAATTTACGGGCAGCAACCAAAAGCATGCCAGAAACGTTAATAACGTGCCTAGAAAATGCCCAGAATATAACTGATGAAGACAAGCTGTTAGTCATCAACATTGCCAAGAAAGCGTTAGCGCCTTTTATTAAAAAGGTTCCTGTTGAGGATAAAGACAGCGGACTAGAAAAAAACTCTACTCAAAGTATTTTCAACAAACCTAGTGAGACGCCAGATAAACATGAGTAATTCACTGGCAAACCTGCAACACAAAATAACCAGCGCCAGCGATTTACAGTCGGTAGTGCGAACCATGAAAGCTATGGCCGCAGTTAATATCACCCAATATGAAAATGCAGTTAATTCCCTAGCTGACTATTATCAAACGGTGACGTTGGGACTAAATGTGTGTTTTCATCAAACCAATACGCCAAGCTATGACGGGCGCTACGGGGTAAATGAAAATCACAAAAATATTGGAGTTATTGCATTTGGATCCGACCAAGGGCTCGTTGGTCAGTTCAATAATCTGTTGGCTGAGTTTTTAATTGAAACCATGCAAAGCTATCCTAAGAAAAAACTTGTTTGGGCAATTGGTGAGCGTATACAGCCGCTATTATCGACAGCGAATATGAATTCAGGGAAAAGTTATCGACTTCCTGCCACTTTAGACAACATATCTGAACTTGTGGGTGAGCTCATATTAGAAATAGAATCCCAGCGAGAAAAAAATGATGTAGGTCAAATATTTGTTTTTCACAATACGCCTACATCCAAGGCAACTTATACTCCAGCTTTCCAAAAACTGCTGCCTTTTGATCAAAACTGGAGGGACGAAATCTTGATGCCTCAATGGCCTACTAGAAATTTACCTGAACTACTCAATGGTAAAGAAACTACGTTTAAGGCATTGATCAGAGAGTATCTGTTTGTATCTATCTACAAAGCCTGTGCAGAGTCTTTGGCGAGTGAAAATGCCAGCCGCTTAGAGGCCATGCTGCGGGCCGAAAAAAATATTGAAGAACTCTTAGATGGGTTAAACCAAAATTTTAGACATCAGCGTCAAACGGGTATCGACGAAGAGTTATTTGACCTAGTTGCAGGCTACGAAGCCTTACTCGGAAAATCCTATAAAAGGTGATTTATTTGATATTCATCAATATACATCGTTAGATTACATGGATAAATATATTAATTCCTGCTTGATAGAGATTTGTTATGTTTGTCCCAAACTCAATGTTAAAACAGCTATATACCCTTGGCAGTTTAAAAGAGACTCAAAATGGATTGCGTTTTTCATTAAAAAACCGAATAAAAAGTGCACATTTTAATCAAATATTAAATCTATCTATTAATGATCAAACCGTTGATAACCAGAAAATAATGATTGCACTAAATTCAGAGCAAAAAATAAGTCTACATACTCTTAAACACAACAAAGGTGTCGAATTTCCACTTGGCGCCATCTTAAATGTATTTGTCGATGGTATATTTGCGTCACAATCAAAAACCTTCAATATTCACATCACCCTTTCCAGCCACCCTTTTGGCGATATTGACTTAACCATAAAAGATAAAGTGTCACTTCCTGCTCCAGCTTTGCATGAGATTCCTCGCAGTATAGAAAATGACTTACACCCAGACATGGTTCAAGCACGGCAAAATTATGTATCAGAGATAACAGGAGTGACTCCCAAAAAGTTATTTAACATTGATGTGGATCTTGATTCTTTTAAAGGAAATATTGAACATTTTTGTGGGGTTGCCCAAGTTCCTGTTGGAATAGCAGGACCGATTAAAGTAAATGGTGAACACGCTACAGGAGAGTTTCTTATTCCAATGGCTACCACAGAAGGCACGCTGGTGGCTTCGTATAATCGAGGGATGAAACTTCTTAATAAATCAGGAGGCGTAAAAGCAACAGTAGTGGATGATGCAATGCAACGTGCTCCTGTTTTTGTATTTGATGATGCAAGAAAAGCCAGAGATTTTGGACGTTGGGTGACAGATAATATTGATGAAATACGACGTCAGGCAGAAGCAACAGATACTTTTTTAAAACTACGCGATATTGAACAATACAAATCCAACAAATTTGCGTTTTTGAGGTTTAATTTTAGCACAGGTGATGCAGCGGGACAGAACATGGTTGGACGCGCAACTTATGTGGCCTGTGGTTGGATACTTGAGCACTATGCTAATGTAAAAAACACAAGAATAATTAATTTTTTCCTCGAATCAAATATGGCCACTGATAAAAAATCATCTTTTATCAACATATTAAATACCCGAGGAAAAAGGGTCACAGCCGAAGTTACTATCAAGCGGGATGATTTAATTGAAGTCATGAGAGTGGAACCAAAACAGATAGCACAGCATCAGAGAGTCGCATCTGTGGGCGCATTTTTAGCCGGTGCCAACAACACCGGGTTACATTCTGCAAACGGTATTGCAGCTATGTTTATTGCGACCGGCCAGGATGCGGCTAACGTATCTGAATCATCATCTGGGATTATTTATTCAGAAATAACCGAGGCTGGGGACTTATACCTCTCGATAACCTTGCCCTCTTTAATCATCGCAACCTGTGGTGGCGGCACAGGCCTTGGCACCCAAAAAGAATGCCTTGAAATATTGCAGTGTTATGGCCCAGGTAACGCATTGAAGTTTGCTGAGATAGTGGCCTCTGTTGCCCTAGCAGGTGAAATATCGCTGGCATCAGCGATTTCTTCTTTAGACTGGGTAACATCTCATGAAGAACTTGGTAGAAATTAAAGATAAATTTTAAAGTAATAAATAATCATAATACATAGGTTGCAGTTGTCGTAACGTAAAATGTAAGGTTATCGTTTGTATAAAAAATTTTTAATATGACGTTAATAAAGCGTATTTTAAGCTCGGGAAACTCCTCTTTTAACAATGGTGTGGCCGCTAATGCTTCTTTGATAGGAATGTCTGAAATCAGGCATGCGCAAATTTCTTTCTAGTAAACTACCGTTTGCATGAGGGTTAGCGCTCATGCGGCGGATACCCTTTGGTGCTAATTCTCTAAAATTTCAAAAAATCATATCTTTTAATGAATGGCCTATATTGATGTAAATCAAGACTTCAACCTGTTACTAAGCCCTAGGTTATTTTAGGAATATGCCGTGCAGCATTGACTAGGACAATCCTAAAGAGTCTAAGCACAGATATAAGTAACTAGACAGCTGTAAAGGATTTGTGGATGATCTTTAGATTACGTTTTTGATTTGAACTTACCGTATTTTTAATACTAGTATATCCTCAATACCTAATATCTTTACAACCATCAAACGCCCTTTCTTTATATTACTTTTAGGAACCAACATGCAGAAAATCGTTATTGTAGGTGGCGGCGCAGGTGGCCTAGAACTGGTTAGCCGCTTAAGTCGAACATTAGGTAAAAAGGGCTTGGCCGAAATCATATTAGTTGACCGACAGCCAACTCATGTATGGAAACCCCTACTACACGAGGTAGCGGCAGGTGTGATTGATAAAAACTCAGATGGTGTGGATTATCGTATTCACGCTGCTCGACATAACTATCAATTTCAACTTGGCACCATGAGTGATATCGACCATAAAAATAAGCTCATAAAACTCGATCCGATACTTGACGAGCAAGACGAAATTTTGATACCTAACAGAGAGATTAGCTATGATTTTATGGTATTAGCTATCGGCAGCGTAAGTAATGACTTTGGCACACCAGGCGTCAGTAAAAATGCATATTTCCTCGACTCGTTAGCTCAAGCTGAACGATTTCATAAAGCATTGCTAAATCAATTACTGAGAATTAATCAACAATCTGACTTATCCAGTACTTTAAAAGTGGCTATCGTGGGCGGTGGTGCAACCGGTACAGAACTAGCTGCGGAATTACATCATGTAGCTAATTTAGCACGTTCTTATGGCATGCCCAAAATGTCATCAAAGCGCCTAGTTATTTCTATTATTGAAGCGGGTGAACGCATATTACCGGCTTTACCTGTAAAAATTGCAAACTCGGCAAAGAGCGCTTTAACAAAACTCGGTATTCACGTTTTGGAAGGCACTCGAATAATCAAAGCACAAAAAGAGGGATTTGTTACCAAAGAGGATGTATTGATTGAAGCTGATTTATTAGTTTGGGCTGCAGGCGTTAAAGTCCCTGACTTCATACAAAATCTAAATTTCTTTGAAACTAATAGATCGCAGCAAATTTTAGTCAATGCAAATTTACAGAGTACCGTTAGCGACCAAATATTTGTAATTGGAGATTGTTGTGGATTTAAACAAGAAAATGGTTCTTGGGTCCCTCCTCGCGCTCAGTCTGCTCATCAGATGGCGGGTGTTGCAGCCATCAATTTGAAAAATATTATTAAGTCGAAACCGTTGGTACATTACCGCTATACAGACTACGGGTCTTTGGTGCATTTAAGTAAATACAGCACAGTTGGTAGCCTGATGGGTAGCTTAAGTAATAGCAGTATGTTTATCGAAGGTCGTCTTGCAAGATTAGTTTATATTTCGTTATACAACATGCACCAATTTTCGATACATGGCTGGCGTAAAGGATTGTTAGTGTTACTGAGTCGAAAATTAAGCAATATAGTGGGAGCAAAGTTGAAGCTTCATTAAACAGTCTTGAACGAGGTGGACAGTCTTGAACGAGGTGGACAGTCCTGAACGGGGTAAAAAGTCTTGAACGAAGTAAAAAATCTTGAACGTGCTAAAGACCTTCAAAACAGTGTATAAATAGACCGGTTATCCCTAATTTATCCACTTTAATGTATTGATTAATGATTAACGCCCTAACATCATATCCGTCAGACCAAATAAGCCATACAAAATAGGCTGATGTATTAAATAGATAAGCAACGAATGCTGACCTAAAAAAACCAACTTATTTAAAACCCTATTCGATTTAATTTTGAACTGAAAAAGCGCTTTATGCATCACAAACACACCAATCAATACCACT
>JAWUXT010000081.1:0-12970 GCA_034111205.1 Paraglaciecola sp.
AATAGCGAAACAGACATTCGTAAGGATGAGACAGTACAAACTACGATCATTAAAATTATTGATCGTGTGGATGCCCAAACGGTGACCTTGGAAGATAAAGTACAATCACTTAGTTAGAATGTGATTTTCTGGACCGACTAAAAGTGTTTTAGTTGGTAAAGGCTCATCAAAAGCCTTGCCATCTAATATTTATTTATAATTGCAGAGCTTTTTCGATATCACCTACTAATGCTTCATCTGTAGGCTTTACTGCTGAGGCATATGCATTAACAACATTGCCATTTTTATCCATTAGGTACTTGAAAAAGTTCCACTTCGGCGCTTGGCCAGATTTATTTGCTAACATCCGGTATAGAGGGTCAACATCATCACCTTTAACTGACATCGCCTCAAACATTGGGAATTTAACCCCATAGGTCAAACGGCAAATTTGCCCTGTTTTGACTTCACTTTTATCTTCTTGGTTAAAGTCATGCGAGGGGAACCCCAGTACTACAAAACCCTTGCCTTGGTATTTACTATATAGACTCTCTAGACCTTCAAACTGCGGAGTAAAACCACAGTAACTGGCAGTGTTCACAAATAAAATCGTCTTGCCTTGATAGGCTTCACACATATTTACTGTGTCTTGAGAGTTAAGTTTACGTTTTACAAATTTGAGTAAATCTGGACACTCAGCGGCATGGGTACTAACAGAGGTAACTGACAACAATGTAATAGCAACGATGGTTTTAATGTTAATTAATAACTTCATTATTTTGTGCCTTTTTTAATCAGACCAAACTATGCATTTATCGTTAGGGCTTGATTTATGGAATTGTGTTTATACTAATGTTTAGATGTTGAGACGGCTTTATGGATCACTTTCTATTATTTCAGGTATTAAAAAGCCGGCAAGTGCCGGCTTAAAAACACCTAATTGTAATGATATGAATTAAAAACGTTTCTTAACTGTCACACCAAACGTGGCTGGCTCAGCCATATACGCATTTAACTTACCATCCTGAATAGGTGTATTGAAGTTAGTGCGGTTGATATACTCTTCGTCTAGAAGGTTACGCGCCCAAACAACAACGTCCATATCAACATCTTCAAAGTTCATAAAGAGTCTTAGGTTAACCACATTGTAGCCATCTTGGACGGCGTATGGATCGTTACTGCCGTCTAAGATAATTTCGCTGGTGTGGCTGAAATCACCTTGAATATAACTATAAACACCATCGACTAATTCGAAGTCTTTTTTCACACTTATCACTGCATAGTTCTTAGGCTCGCCACCAGGTCTGTCACCTGAGCGATTACAGAAAGAGTCGCCTGCATTTTCACGACCTGGATCATTGATCCCGGTATGCCATGTATAGGCAACCCAGCAGTTTCCAGCTAAGAATGTTTTATATTCTGCATCCACAAATGCCCAAGCTAACTTAACTTCAACTGAATCAACAGGTAGCCATGTTGCTTCAACTTCGAAACCAGAAATTTCATAGTCACCGGCATTTTGTAAATTAAAGCCACCACCTGTAAAGGTGTTAGCCTGAAAGTCTTCAACAGTTGTGTAGTGCGCTGCAGCATTGATACGGAAATCATAGTCACGGAAATCTTTCTTAATGCCAATTTCTACAGATTCTGATGTTTCTGCATCAAATATTGGATTAAAACCATCTGCAATGCGGTCGGTGTTAGTCCCACCAGATTTATACCCAGTGCCGTATGATGCATATAAGAGCGTGTCTCGGTTTGGTTGATAACTTAGTTTGAGCGTACCTGAAACTTGATTATCCTTGAGATTTTCCACAATATTCGACCTAGGGCTAGTATTGGCAGTAACAAAAGGAAAGCCCCAACCGGGAGTCTGAAGTGGTGCAATCAATTGTAAATCGGCCGATGTTGGTGCGTTACCACTGAGTAATGCTGCCCCAATATTGCCTAAAGCCGCTCCAGCAGCGGCAAAATCCGCATGTACAAGTTGTTGACCTGTAGGATCCAATTCACGGTATACAGTGGACAAATCTTTTTCTTCTTCGGTGTAACGCAGTCCTGTGGTCAGCGTTAATTCGTCGGTAATTTGATAATCAAATTGACCAAAAATTGCATAACTTGAATGTTCTTGTTGAGCTAAGTGAGTAAAACTGAATCCGTCACCCGAGCCAGGAGCAAGGGGAGCAATAAATCCCCCAGTGAGGGCGCTCAAACCATTCAACCCGTCGAATATACCAGCCAAAGGTGACGCTTGGAGCGCTGGTAGAACGGCCACATCAAAGAATGTACTAAATTGAGATTGAGTATCGATATTATATACAAGGTCAATTTCTTGTGCGAAATAGTATGCGCCTAAAATATAATTTAACTTATCCCCGGTGTAGTCCAATCTGAATTCTTGAGAAAATGAACTTTGTTCAGCATCATTTCCTGTGAAAAACAAATCTGCATCAATAAAATCTGTATCAATTATATCAACTGAATCAAAGGCGCGATAAGCCGAAATAGACACAAAGGTATAATTATCGTCTAGTTCCCAGTTTAACTCGGCCGATATTCCTGTGTCTTCCATAGTCGACACAGGTAACAGAGAAAGTGCCACTTCTCTATCGTAAAAGTTTTCACCGCGAAGTATTGTGGCACCGAAAAGGGGGCTGCCAAGTAACAAATCAGACCCTGGGGCACCGGCAGCACTAAGTTTGTCATTATTTAGCTGCACAGGTGCGCCACAACATATTTCATCGATTTCAGAATGATCAGCAATAATTCTCAAAGACACATCGTCATTAGGTGTGTACAAAGCTTGTAGACGAGCACCCCAGCGATTTCTGTCATTGAGTGTATCTTCACCCAAATTTACATCACTGATGGTGCCATCTCTTTCACTACTGAAAGCGGTTGCGCGAAATGCAAGTACATCTTCAATTGCTGAGAAAGACATGGCTCCTGATAGGTTGACCAAACCATAGTTACCCACTGTTGCTTCAACAAAGCCATCACCACCGTCATGACTAGGTTTAACGGTGCTTACTAGGATTGCACCTGATGGTGTGTTTTTACCAAAAAGTGTACCTTGAGGCCCACGTAAGACTTCTACTGCGGCAACATCTACCAAGTTGTTGATCATTGAGTTTTGACGAGCGCGATAAACACTGTCTACATAAAGACCAACAGATGATTCAAGACCAAAATTTTGTGATGAGGTACCTACGCCACGAATAGAAAAACTAGAGTTGGTAGCGCTTTGACTTTGAAATGCTCCCAAACCTGGTACGTTTGTTTGTAAATCGTACATATCTTTAATAACGGCTTCGGCCATTTCATCACCGGTGAAAGCGGTCACTGACACTGGCACTTCTTGAAGATTTTGTGCTCTTTTTTGTGCGGTAACAGTGATAGTTTCTAAACGGCCTTCTTGTTCGGTTTCTTGAGCAAAAGCGAGGGAGCTACTAAGTGTGAGTGATAAAGCGACAATACTTGATACGTTAGAAAGTTTAAAACGTGTTGGGAGCGACTGTTTCATTATGTGTTCTCTTTATGCTAGCAGAGCTAGTCTATTTTGGGTTTTTTAGCTTTAAAAGGGTGAAAATGAATCTTTTTGCAGTAGTTAAGCACAAAAGCCTCACTCATCAGACCTGTACTTTATCAAAAAATATGATTGAAAGTAAATGTTTGGTTTGTAAATTGTGAATCAAAAATTGTTGATGCATATAATGCGTTACAACTTCATCTTGGTATTAACATCTCTGAGCGTATATAAAGCCTTTGGTATGTCTGATTAAACTTTTAAATGCCCAATCATCTATTCTATTTATTTCTAATATTGTCAGTGTTTATATCGGAATATAGATGAAGTATTGGAGTGAACATTAAACATTCAGCACCTATAAAAGGTAGCTAATTTAGGACCATCTTAATAAAAGTACGGTTAGCGATATAGATTTAATAAATGTAATTTAATTAAAATAATAAATTCAACTAATAGATCTATTAAGAATACTATCGAATCAGTTAAAAAATTAACGGTGAATAAGTGTCTGAAATATATTTAGTCCGTCATGGACAAGCTTCATTTGGAGCAAAAAATTACGACAAGTTAAGCGAACTGGGTCATCAACAGGCTCGATGGCTGGGCGAATACTTCTCTGCAAGAGGTATTACGTTCTCTCAGGCATTTATGGGAGATATGGTTCGCCATAGAGAGACAACTGAAGGTATTCTTGAAGGTTTAATTCACTCTCCTGTTGTTACTGTAGACAATGGCTTTAATGAATTTAATTTTCAAAACATTGGTAACAGTTATTTATCATTGAACCCTCAAAGCCGTTTGCCTGAAAATCCTAAACCCGCCGATTTCTACCGTTTACTAAAGTTAGCAATGCATGCATGGTCCGAGGACCTATTACCTTCAGATACGCTAGATGAGAGCTGGCTAGACTTTAAACATAGAGTACAAGGTGCTTTACAGGCAGCTTGCCAGCAAGGTAATGATAAGCCTATTTTGATTGTGAGTTCAGGGGGAGCCATATCTATGTTAATGAGTGTGGTATTAGGACTGGATGCTAAACAAGTCATAGAGCTGAACATGCAAGTCCGCAACACCAGTATCAGCCATTTTTTCTTCAATAAAAGCAATATACGTTTATCAAGTTTTAATAATATCCCACATTTAGACAGCCCAGATAGACTGGACTCCATCACCTTTAGCTAAAGGAAATATAACCATGAATTTTGATTACTCAGATAAATCACAAAAACTGATCGACCGCCTACAAGCCTTTATGGATGAGCATATTTACCCTGTTGAGCAGGAATATATTGATGCTGTCCACAATAATACACAGCGCTGGGCTTCGCCTCCTATGATGGATGCCCTTAAACAAAAAGCCAAAGATGCAGGTTTATGGAACCTGTTCTTACCAGAAGAATACCTGCCTTACGGTGCGGGTTTAAGTAATTTGGAATACGCGCCATTATGCGAACTTATGGGCCGCGTAATGTGGAGTGGCGAAGTATTCAATTGCAGTGCGCCTGATACCGGTAATATGGAAGTGCTGGCACGTTATGGCTCTGAAGACGATAAGAAAAAATGGCTAGTGCCATTGTTAGAAGGAAAAATTCGTTCAGCTTTTGCTATGACCGAACCTGCGGTTGCTTCATCTGATGCAACCAACATTGAAACGTCTATTGTGCGCGATGGCGACGAATATGTCATAAATGGCCTTAAGTGGTATACCAGTGGAGCGATGAACGCTAACTGTAAAGTCATGGTGGTGATGGGTAAAACGGATCCTTCTGCGGCTCGCCACGCACAACAATCACAAATTTTGGTTCCTTTGGATACTAAGGGGGTAACAGTAGTTCGACCTATGGCTGCTATGGGACATTATGATGAACCCGTCGGACATGCCGAAATATCATTTGATAATGTGCGCGTGCCTGCAGCCAATTTATTGGTAGGTGAAGGAGAAGGTTTCGCTATTGCTCAAGGTCGCTTAGGGCCAGGTAGAATACATCATTGCATGCGTTTGATTGGTTGTGCTCAGCGTGCTTTAGACTTGGCTTGTGAACGAGTCGAAACACGTGTTGCCTTTGGACAACCTTTAAGTAAACAACAGTCTATTCGAGAGCGTATTGCGCAAATGCATTGTGATATTGAGCAGGCACGTTTATTAACGTTGAAAGCGGCTGATAACATGGACAGATACGGTAACAAAGTCAGTCGCAATATTATTGCTGCGATTAAAATTGTTGCACCAAAAATGGCATGTAATGTTATTGATCAGGCGATCCAAATGCATGGTGCCGCCGGAACTAGCCAAGACTTTATTTTGTCTGCCACCTATGCTTATGCTCGAACAATCCGTTTAGCTGATGGACCTGATGAAGTACATATGATGCAATTAGGGCGTAATTTAATAAAAGATAAAAATGCCTAATATAAGTGTGATAAAAAGGAAAATGATATGACCGATAAAGGCTCAGTTGAGCAATTAGACGAGCAGCTTTTAGCTGACTACTTAACCCAACATGTAGCGGGTTTTGAAGGGCCCGTCACAGCGACTAAATTTGCTGGTGGTCAGTCAAACCCGACCTTTAAGTTAGTGACTGCTAAACAGTCTTACGTCTTGCGACGTCAACCTCCGGGAAAGTTACTGAAATCTGCCCATGCTGTTGACCGCGAATATAAAGTATTGGCCGCACTTGAAAACTCAGCGGTGCCAGTGGCAAAGGTCTATCATCTTTGTGAAGACACGTCCTTAATTGGTAGCATGTTTTATATTATGGAATATGTTGAAGGACGGGTGTTTTGGGATAGCGCATTACCAGAGATATCAGACAACCTAATACGCACTCAAATGTATCAAGAAATGGTTGAAGTTATGGCTGCGCTGCATAGTGTAGATATCGAAAAAGTAGGTTTGAGCGATTACGGCAGACCTGGTAACTATTACGAACGCCAATTTAGTCGTTGGAGTAAGCAGTATAAGTTGTCAGAAACCCAAGATATCCCAGAAATGGATCAGTTAATTGCTTGGTTAGAAAAACACTTACCAGAAGACGATGGCAAAGTGTCGCTGGTGCATGGTGATTATCGTATGGATAACTTAATGTTCCATCCAACAGAGCCTAAAATTTTAGCTGTATTGGATTGGGAATTATCTACTTTAGGCCATCCTTATGCTGATTTAGCGTACCAATGTATGCAGTTACGCTTGCCCGAAAACGTCGGTAAAGCAACTGGATTAGGCAGTATTGAGAGAGCACCTCTAGGGATCCCAGACGAACAAGAGTATGTAGGCGCTTATTGCAAATTGGTGGGTATAGAGAAAATAGACAACTGGAATTTCTACTTAGCCTTTAGCTTTTTTCGGTTAGGCGCCATTGCTCAAGGTGTGGCAAAACGAGCTGAAGATGGCAATGCGTCAAATAAAGAAGCACAAGCTGTTGGTGCGATTGTTAAACCATTAGCTCAATACGCGTTAAAACTAACTCAATAGTATTCAAGCAAAACCTAATGGTTTTGCTTGAATACCAGATATTTCACGGAGAGTGTAATGAAAGCCATAGTATGTGAAGAATTTGCCCCAGTAGAACAACTTAAATATAAAGACGTACCTGACCCAGTGGTAACAAAAGGCCATGTGGTTGTAGATGTTAAAGCATGTGGCGTCAACTTCCCTGACGGTTTATTGGTGCAAGGCTTGTATCAGAATAAACCACCATTCCCCTTTATACCGGGTAATGAAGTCGCTGGTGTGATAAGCGAGATAGGTGAGGGTGTACAATACCTTAAAGTGGGAATGCGAGTGATTGCCATGGTTATGTTAGGTGGTTACGCTGAAAAAGTGTTATGCCCTGTTTCGCATATTATGCCTATTCCTGATGAAATTCCTGATGATGAAGCTGCAGCACTAGTTACTGCTCATGCTACAGCTCATCACGCACTCAAGCAAAGAGCAAAAATTCAGCCCGGTGAAACCCTTTTGGTTACGGGTGCTGCTGGTGGAACGGGTCTTGCCGCAGTGCAAATTGGTAAAGAAATGGGCGCAACGGTTATCGCGGTGTGTTCCACCCAAGAAAAGTTAGATATGGCTAAAGCCAACGGTGCAGACATTCTAATTAATTACACAGAAACCGATTTAAAAACCGCCATTAAAGAAGTCACCGA
This sequence comes from Paraglaciecola sp., assembly GCA_034111205.1. GTDB lineage: Bacteria > Pseudomonadota > Gammaproteobacteria > Enterobacterales > Alteromonadaceae > Paraglaciecola. The sequence continues at coordinate 7,652 of JAWUXT010000081.1, forward strand.
TGGTAAAGGTGTCGACGTGGTGTATGAATGTGTGGGTGGAGATACTTTTCACGCATGTTCAAGAGGGATGGCTTGGAACGGCAGACTGTTAGTGGTTGGTTTTGCTGGTGGCACTATCCCTGAATTCCCTGTGAATTTAGCCTTGGTCAAAGGTTACTCAGTAATGGGCGTTTTTTGGGGCTCTTTCACCCTACATCAACCCAAAGAATTTGCAGATAACATGAAAGAGTTATTGATATGGTACGTGCAAGGTAAAGTTAAAGTGATAGTTGATGAAGTGGTGCCTTTAGAAAACGCAAAAGACGCGTTGAATAAAGTCATGAACCGAGAAGTAAAAGGCAAAATGACTTTAAGGCCTTAAGTGTAACTAAGAGCCCTAAGCTGCATAGTTTTGGGTTAAAACTGAAAGGGTTTTACCTCCACAGAGGAAAAAGATGCTTCGCTGTATTGAGTGAAATATAATAAACACTGTGTTTCTTTTCCTCGGTGCGCGGCACCCGGTGACCTTATTTTCCTCTGTGGTTAGATATCTTTTAGCTTTTGATATTTCAGCTCTAAAAGCGTTTTAAACCAAAGAGATCACAAAGCGTCTCGCGTCACAGAGGAACAGGTTATAGAATTTAATTTGTTCTTTCTAGGACTCATGTTTTTTGTATTCAGACATAAAAAAAAACGGCCTCAAGAGAGGCCGTTTTCCTAGGGTAGGTTACTTGATTAAAATAACCTACCCTGTTGAACTTTCAGTTCGTTCAAGAACAATATTTAAATAGCTCATATAGCTCATATAGCGCTGTAACCGGGTGCTAAGCTTATAGATTATATTCTGTCGTTCAGTTCAGCTACTATAGGTGATGCATCTAAACCATTTTCAGAAGCCCAAACCAATATTGTTTTTCCGTCTGACTCTGGTGAGCTTAAGTCACCTCTTGGCATTTTTTTAATCATCAGTATACCTGTTTCAACCGCGTCGTTAATCATAGCGGTGCGAATAAGGCTGTTACCACCACATGAAACACCTGTGTAGTAATCTTTAAGTTTAAGTCTAAAGTCAGACTCAACACGTTTCATTTTTTTACGTAGTTCACTTTTGTCATCTGCTTTAACGATAGTGCAGATGTTTTGTAATGCTTCGTTTATGTCAGCTTGTGCGTTGCCTGCAGTAAATAATGAGATAGAAGCGATAACGATAGAAGTGTTAACTATTTTCAACATGGTTAAGTTCCTCGGTGTATAAGTTTATTTGCAGCCGTTGCTGCTTACTCACAAGTCAATTAAAGACCTTTTGGTATGCTTGAAAAACATACGAGGTGATACCTAGGTATGGAAAATTATAACTTTATTTTTAAGGATGTGATTGGCCCCAAAATTAACAGGACAGGTATGTTAATGGAGCAGGTGGATAACGGATGGAAAAAATAGCGAGTTATATTGTCTTTCTCATTGAGCTGAAAAACCTTAAACGCAGGCTTTCGTCTAACACACCTAACCGCTAAATATTAGCCCACCCACCTAGATAAAGACCAATGGCTTCACCCATTTATCTCATAGTTAAACCGACTTATTAGCAGAAAATGAAAGGGGGTTAGATCTTGCCAACTTCATACCATTTTCTGAGCCAGCTATCGACGGGATAAAGAATTTTGTAAAATGCTGGTACTACTAGCAATGCTAAAATGGTAGAGCTGATTAATCCCCCTATAACAGATAGCGCCATGGGGGAATTCATTTCGTGGCCTGCACCACTGCTAAAAGCTAAAGGCATCATGGCGCCTACCATTGCAAATGTGGTCATCAATATGGGACGTAAGCGTTTTTCGCCTGCCTGAATAAGTGCGTCATCAACTGACGCGCCTTGTTTAATCGCTCTGTTGGCAAAATCGACTACCAATATGGCATTTTTCCCCACCATTCCTAGTAATAGTATGATGCCTATCATTACAAATAACGAAAAATTATTGCCACTGAGCCCTAATGCAGTTATCACGCCCGTGAAAGCCAGAGGCATGGTTACCATGATGATAATAGGTTGTATCAATGACTCATAAAGGGCTGCCAGGATAAGATAAATTAATATCACAGCAAGTCCAACTGCTGCGCCGAACGAAACGGCAGTTTCTTGCATTTGTTCAACTTCACCTGCAAATGTATAGTGGTAACCTGCGGGTAATAGTTTGGCAATATTTGCATCAACTTGATCAACGATTGAATCTAGTGGCACATCGGACACATTACTACTGATCATGACTTTTCGTTCGCGATCAAATCTATTTATCGTTGCGATTGAACTACTTTGTTCAAAATTAATTAAGCCATCTAAAAATACATATTCACCGTTATTTGCGCGGATCTGTAATTTTTTAATATTGTCTATATTGGCACGACTATTATCATCAAATCTTAGAGTAATATCGTATTCTCTACCTTTTTGTGCAAAGTCACTTATTTTGCTATCACTAGAATAATTTGAATTTAATAGCGCTGCAATTTGTGTCGCGGTAATACCTAATCTTGCGGTGTTCAGTCTAATGATGGATATGGTGATTTCTGGCTTTCCATCTTGATAATCAGTGTCAATATCTACTGCGCCTTCAAATCCCCCTAACATCTGGGAAACTTGTTGAGATATTTCACTAAGCTTTTCCAAACTGTCACCAGTGACTACAATTTGCACTGGTGCATTACTACCACCCGTATTAATAACAGGTAGTTTTTCAACGGCCAAAGTAATTGATTGTATCGATTTAAACTGTTCTCGGTAATTCTCTATTACTTCTGCCTGACCTAGTTCTCGCTCCCCAATGGCCTTTAATTTCACATAGACCATGGCTTTATGTGACTCGTTAGCTGTGGTGTAGCCAATGCTAAGGGCATAATAATCGACCATATTATCGTTTTTGATAGCATCCATAATAGGCTCCATTCTTTTTTTCATTTCGGTAATGGATGTACCTACTTGTGCTTTAGCTGTGATTTGAAATTCGCTATTATCTTCTGCTGGAACAAAATCCATTCCGACATTTGTAAATATTTTGCTGGATAAAACAAGGAATCCAAACGTCACTAATACCGTTACATATTTGAACTTAATCAAGGGCTTCAGAACTTTGACATAGCCGTTATCTAATGCTTTGAACATGGGCTCTGTTTTAATATGGAATTTAGTTTCTTTGTGTCTTAATACACGTGCGCCGATAGTTGGAATAAACATAATCGCCACGAAATAAGACAGCACAATACCGGATGCAACTGTCATAGCGAATGCATTAAAAAATTTGCCTACTAGACCACCCATGAATGCGACAGGTATAAAAACAGCCAACAACATCGCCGATATTGCCAGTAACGAAAAAGCAATTTCGTGTACACCTTCATAAGTGGCTTGAAAGGCTTCCATGCCTGTTTCCATTTTTTTTGTGATGTTTTCAACGACTACGATTGCATCGTCAATGAAAATACCTGTGGCTAGGGTTAACCCAATTAAGGTTAATTTATTTAGGTCATAACCCATGTAATCAATAATCGCAAAGGTACCGATGATAGAGGTTGGAATGGCTAGTGCAGAAACAATTGTTGCGGTGAGGTTTCTTAAAAATATGAAAACGATAACTATTGCTAATATTGCGCCAAAAACCAAATCAAATTTTACCTGTTCGACACTTTGAATAATTTTGTCTGACTGGTCTTTGATTAAACTTATTTGGTAATCATCCCCTGCCATGGCTTTTATTTCAGGCAAAAGTTGCTTAGCCTTGTCAATGATGCCAATGACATTTGTACCTGAAATTTTCATAATATTAAGTACTACACCGACTTGTCCGTTGTAAGACGAATAACTTTTTACATCGCTTAATCCATCAAAAACTTTGGCAACATCTTTCAAACGTAAACCTGGTTTTATTTCTATATTGGCTAACGATTCGATATCCTTGGCATCACCGTTGAATTTAATAATTAGTTCTTGTTTACTGTTAATGCTTTTACCAGAACTGGATTTGTAATTTTCATTACTAATTTTATTTTGCAACTCAGTCGCTGATATATTGTATTTATTGAGTAGGTAAGGATCGACTAATATTCGTATTTCTCGATCTTGGTAACCGTCAACATCGACGTCTCCTACATTTGGAATACGTTGTAACTTCGGTTTAATCTTTTCATCAACTAACTGCATTAGCGCTGACATATCACCTGTTTTACTGACCACAAATACACTGATAGCCTCGCCTGAAGTACTGATTTTTTGTACTAGAGGAGCCCGTGCTTTATCGGGTAAGATGACTCCACCAATCTTATCTCTTACATCGTTAGCCGCCTCGTTGATGTCAATTTTCAAGTCAAATTTTACAACCACTACACTCAAACCTTCATAGCTGGTTGAGTCTAACGTATCTATACCGTTGATCCCCGATACAGCTTCTTCAATTTTATCGGTGATTTTCGATTCAACCGTTTTAGCATCCGCACCTGGGTAAGTTGTTTGGATAGTGACTATTGGGAAGTCAACATTAGGGAAAAGTGCCAAAGGCATCGAGGTGTATGACTTGATACCAAATATTATAAGCGCCATGACTGCCATAAGTATGGTGATGGGACGATTGATTGCAAATTTATACATAAGGTTATTCTTGAGTTTCTGTTATGGAATTATTGCTATCACCGGATGTGATAATTTTACCTTCACCAAATAGTCCTACTTTTAAATCTTTGGCAATAACCTGTAAGGCAATTTTTCTGTTATCACTATTTGCCTCTGGATATATTCTATAAATTTTACCTTCGTATGGCGTGTTATCTCCATCGACTTTATATAAAAATGTGTCGCCAATATTGATATCACTGCTATATTTTTGATCGAGTTCAACCACTAATATTCGGGCATGTTGACTTTGAATGTTAAAGGCAGTTTTTAGCATTTGACCACTGACCACATCGCCTAGCTCAATCATTCTTTTGGTGATAACACCGTCGAATGGCGCTCGTAAAACTGTTTTAGCGTAGAGGGTTTTTTCTATCTGAATATGAGCCTTAATGGCCTCGTAAGCCATGGCGTACTTGTCAAGGAGGGCTTTATCAATGAGCTTGTTTTTGTACAAATCCTGGTGTCTTTCATAATCTAAAGTTGCATATTTTAATGTCACCTTAGACGCATCGTTTGTGGCCACTAGGTCGTCACTGACTAATGTTGCTAATATGTCATTTTTTTTAACCACGCTCATAATGTCGACACGGAGTTCTTTAACAATACCGCTGTAATTGAACGCTAAATTGGCTTTCTGTTTTGCATATACCGTAAACGTTGCATATATCTCTTTTGCTTGT
>JAWUXT010000082.1:0-9408 GCA_034111205.1 Paraglaciecola sp.
ATATCTTTATACCAAGAGTCAGCTTTAGGCTCCGAAATTTGTCCCCAACGACGCATTTGCGTCAAGTACCAAATGGCATCGCTATAAAAAGGATACGTCGCGTTGTAACGGAAAAACACATTGAAGTCAGGCACGTCACGCTTATCGCCTTTTTCGTATTCAAATGTACCTGTCATACTGTTTGCGATAACATCGTAATCAGCACCAACATATTGACTTTTAGAAAGAATTCTCACTGCTTCTGGTCGGTTAGCATTGTTATTTTCGTCTAACCACATGGCCGCTCTGATCATCGCTTTAACCACACGTATATGCGTATTAGGATTTTCTTCAGCCCAGCCCTTGCTGACACCAAATACTTTTTCAGGATTATTTTTCCAAATTTCATAATCGGTGACAACTGGCACGCCAATGCCTTTAAACACCGCTTGTTGGTTCCAAGGCTCACCTACGCAATAACCATGGATAGTACCTGCTTCCATAGTAGAGGGCATTTGCGGTGGAGGCGTAACAGATAACAAGGCATCAGCATCTATTTGACCACTAGTATCACCTTTATGCGGTGCATAATATCCGGGGTGAATACCTCCAGCAGCTAACCAATAACGTAATTCGTAGTTATGTGTAGAAACGGGGAATACCATGCCCATTTTAAATGGCTTACCCTTACTTCTGAAATCATCAACTACGGGTTTCAGAGAAACTGCTGAAATGGGGTGAACTGGTTTTCCAGCTTTGTGTGGAACATGCTTTTTCATCTCTTTCCAAATATCATTGGAAACTGTGATGGCATTACCGTTTAAGTCCATGCTAAATGCCGTGATTATATCTGCTTTAGTGCCATAACCAATCGTTGCACCTAAAGGTTGGCCCGCTAACATATGCGCACCATCGAGCTGTCCATCAATCACTCGGTCAAGTAATACTTTCCAGTTAGCTTGTGCTTCAAGGGTTACATAAAGACCTTCTTCCTCGAAATACCCTTTTTCATAAGCCACCGCAAGGGGTGCCATATCTGTTAATTTAATAAATCCAAATTTTAATTCTTCTTTCTCTGGCCAACCCAACTCTTTTGCTGATACGCCAGTTGCAATAATTGCCCCCGTTAAGACCGTTGATATCACACCTACTCGGAGTGATTTAACAACTAGTTTTAACGAACTTAATAACTTTAGATTAGTCATTTTCTACTCCGATTTTTATTAGCAAAAAAAAACCCGCAAAGACTCCAGGACATGGAAAGTCTTTGCGGGCTGCATTGCCTATTTGTAACAACGCTACATCGCATAATTACAATTGTTTGTTTAACGCGTGAGGACGATTAACGTCTTCTAATTATTGAGGACAATTATTCTTGTTATAAGAAGTCGCTCATTGAACCTAGTGTTGCAGTAACAATGCCAACTATTATTCACCTTAATATTCAATAACTTAACGAGAAAACACAAGTGTTATAAAACAATATTCTTGCCAAAGGAGTGCACATTTGCACTACCACAGTGCTATGGCATTATGTGTATACTGATTAAGCCGAGAAAACATAATACAAAAAGACTAACACTTACTTTTAATGCTTATCTTTAAAAAGACAGTCACACATCCACAAGGAATACCGAATAACACACTATTGTTATACCAGTATTTTTATTAGCCTGAACGACGAAAAAATTGCACCGCTTGATCTTCTAGTTTCAGGCGCATTTGATGATATATGTCAGGCCTAAATACTGTTCTGACTAAATCAGCAGGTACATCAATATCTTTTAACTGTCCTGCATTTTTCATTTGGCTAATTAACCATTCACCTCTAATATATTCAGGCACATTGATTGAACTATTGTTAGAACTACTGTTAGAACCATCGCTAGCCGCATTCTTAGTCGATTTGGAAAACTGATTATACGACGGTATAGCACGAGGTGGCATACTGATATGAGTGAGACAGCTACCAATTAATGAGGGTGCAATCACATCAACCGACGCATCTAGGTATTGATCTGAACTCAATAGACGTGCGGCCTCAAATCGATTTGGAATACTTTCTAACCAAATACAGGCTTGTTTCAACGCAGCGCTTAAAGCGATAACTGTATTAGGTTTAGCCTGCTGAAAACTGGCTAATAGTCCTAGTACTTTCTCAGGGCTATCTTGCCATATATCAAAAGATGTCAAAGCGGTTAAACCAATACCTGCTCTAACAGCTTTAGCGTTCCAAGGGCCACCCACACAACAGCCATCAATTTCACCGCTTTGTAAAAATGCCACCATATTCACGGGGGGCACAACCACGATGTCTAAGTCTTCTTCTGAAATATTAGCCGAGGCTAACCAATCTCTAAGCTGATAATAATGACAGCTATATGGAAAAACGGTCGCAAACCGAAGCTTAGGTCGGTTTCGTATTTTGCGCACGCTAATCACTTTCTGCAGCAAGTATGCAGCAAGTGGCAACGTCACATGAGCGAGGTTGTTTTCATGCAAAATCTCTTGATGTAACTTTTCAGACAACGTAATTGCGTTGCCATTTAAGCTAAGCACCAAAGGAGTAATCACCTGTACTTTTGCACATCCTAAGCCTAATGAGCTGGCTAATGGCATTGGCGCTAACATTTGTGTTGCGTCTAATAATCCGGCGTGTAATTTATCTCTAAGGGTTGCCCAAGAATTTTGTTTCTGTAACTTAACATTCAACCCCCATTGGCTAAAGAAACCCATTTCTTTAGCCACAATTAATGGTGCGGAATCAGTTAATGGAATAAACCCTAATATTAAATCGGTTTGTTCAGGTTCAATCATATTTTTGACCTAGTACCTTAAATTGTGTTGAGAAAAGAAATAAGTGTTTTCGCTACATCATCTAGCTTTTGTCCTGTGTCCATAGCTGTTTTTCGCATAGCTTTAAAAGCATCATCTTCAGAAAGATTTTTTTTCTTCATTAATAATCGTTTAGCTTGATCAATCAGATTTCGTGAGGCTAGTTGTTGTTTGGTGTCACTTAATTCTACTTTTAATTTTTGAAATTCCCGAAAGCGAGCCACTGCAACATCCAAGATCGGTTTTACTCGGTCAGCTTGCAAATCACCGACAACGTATGCACTGACTCCTGACTCAATATATTGATTAATAGTATCAGTATCTGTTTCTCCAGAAAACATCACTACAGGTTTAGGGTTGTAATGAGAAATGGTACTTAAACTTTCTAAAATATCACGGCTGGGAGACTCTATATCAATCACAATAATATCTGGCTGGATCTCATCTACCTGTTTTAACAGCGACATGTCTTGATTGGCTAAGTGATTAATTTTGTATCGAGAGTTATTTAGAGCCGACGTCAAAGACTCCGCTCTTGGACGATTTTCATCGATCAACAAAATACGCAACTCTGGAATCACATTTTTTTGTTGTTTAGGTGAGGCGGTATGATGCAAACTATCTTTCCAAGCCATAATAATGAACTTTCATAACTGAGCTTTAGCAAGCCATGAGCCAAATTTAATGGCCATACATATCAGTTAGTTAATAAAGTTATTGTCAATAACCTGTGTTTTGTAAGGCCAAACAAGTGCAAGCGCACCAGATTGGTGCTGTTGCGAAAAAACAATTATGTATTCATCAATTGTTTTATCAATTCTACAAGCCGCATTATTTTAATATTTGATAACTGGCGATAGTCAAAATAGGGACAGACCAGTAATTTGTTATGCGTATCTATAGCAAATTCGTGATCTAGCCATGTCAATGAGTGAGGTAAATTGAGCGAATTAGCGAAGGTTTTACCCATAATAATGTGTATGACATTACTATTTGAATCTTCAACATTATCAAGTTGTGGCGCTAAAAACAGTAAACGTGTATTGGACGAATCTTGTAATAAAACATGATCCCGAAAATTCTGCCAACTTTGAGAGCTTTGTAACGAAACGATATTTTCGGCATCAAGCGCAAACAGCAGCTTGGCATACACATTAAATACTTTACGCCAACCATTACCACAAGTAAGGCCAATAGCATGAATTTCCCCTGCAGACAGCGCTTTAATATAGCCTGGGTTAGAATAGTCAGAAAAAGCAGGACGATTGGCGATATACACATTAAATTCGGCGTACACGTCACCCAGTCCAGACACATCCTCACTTAGAGACATTAACTAGGGTTGTTTGAAGCTAACTTTTTTAAATCCTCTTCAATACAATCAATCATTTCTTCAGCTTCGAGCATGATCCCTTCTTCGTCATCACCTAATGGGAAGACCAATACTAAGGTATTGTTATTTTTCATTCCCGGTAGCCAAGTGTCTATCCATTCTACAAAATCAATTTGTTTGGGCTCGCAATCAGGAAATTCGTTTTTTACCCAAGCCTCGGCAAATTCTTTGTGTGGCCAAATGGGTATACAGGCATCGTCATCAGCCTTAAGCATCACCCAACCACTTTCACCATACAATCCCCATAAGCTTTGTTTTTCAATCATTTGTGTCAATGCATATTCAAATCGCAGCTCGGGTAACATTTTACTTAGAGCAAGAAAGTTTTCCTGTGAAATTTCATTCATTATATCAATATCCTAATTTTGATTTTCGCCCGTTATTAACCTTATTTAAAAATTAAATAAGCAGGGAAGCCAGTATATCCGCCGAAACGATACTAAATAATACCTTATATTTACCCTAAGCTCCAAAGAGTAAAACGTGCATTTAGCTGATATTTGCCACCACAGTTATTTTAAGTTTTAGGTATTTTAACTCATTAGATAAGTTTTGAGCAGTAAACAAATGCTGCATCAACAAGCTGGTGCGGTTGATTAAGTCATGTAAAGATACTCCCAATAAGAATCAAGCAGGACAGTTATTGTGGCTTTAGAAACGAGTATCATTCGAAAATTGACTATCTTTAGCAGTTTAGTTGTTTTAACTGCTTGTACTGCCATTGTGCCACTGGACCCCATTATCGGTGACACAGCTCAACCTTTTTCAAATATAGCAAACCGTACTGATGTAATCAGTTACGGCTTAAATCTGGAAATATTCCCACAGACTAAAAGCATTGCTGGAGTAGGAAGCAGTCAATTATTAATTACTCAAAACACCTCACAAATTGAATTAAAGCTCGATAGTCGATTCAATATTTCCAAGATATTAGTTGATGAAAAAGTTGCAAGTTTTGAACGCGTTGGCGGTATTATTAGTATCAATTTAGGTAAGCCTAAATACATCGGCAATACAGTCAATATAGCGGTGCATTATTCGGGTAAACCACATATCGCTCTGCGGGCACCTTGGTCTGGCGGCTTTGTTTGGAGTGAAACAGATAACGGCACACCTTGGATAGCCACTGCGGTGCAAGGTGAAGGATGCGATTTATTCTGGCCATGTAAAGATCACTTTTCTGATAAAGCAGACAGCATGGAAATATCCTTAACTGTACCTAAAACCGTTAGCGCAGTAACAAATGGCGTATTGCAATCGATTAACAATATTGGCGAACATAAACACCAGTTTAATTGGAAATTATCGGTGCCCGCGAGTGATTATAATATAGCCATTAACGTTGGCCCTTTCACTCGAATTCAGCAGTCCTATAATAGCGTAAACGGTGTGTCGGTGCCTATAGAATTTTGGTCACTTAATGAAAATGCCGATAAAGCCCGGGCCATGATAAAAGATGATTTATTACAACAAATCAGTTTTTTTGAAGGACTACTGGGTCCTTATCCGTGGGGTGACCAAAAGTTAGGTTTTGTGGAAACACCACACTTGGGGATGGAACATCAAACTATTAACGCATATGGCAAAAAATACCTAAGGGACAAGAATGGCTTTGATTGGTTACTACACCATGAACTGGCTCATGAATGGTTTGGCAATCTCATTACCCACGAACAACTCAACGATGCATGGTTACACGAAGGCTTTGGCCTTTACATGCAACCTATATACAGCCTATACAAGTTTGGTGAAGCTGCTTATACGCACAGCATGTATGAATCGTACTTAGGATTGGTTAATTGTCACCCGGTAGTAATGGAAGGTGTCATAACCTCAGACCTAGCGTTTAATTCTGATATCTACGGCAAAGGGAGCTGGACCTTACATACACTCAGATGGCTGATAGGAGATGAATTATTTTGGCAAGCCACTCGCGAACTACTCTATGCCAAAGCTGAGACTTACAACATACCCTACCCTATTGCCCCTAGATATAGGAATACTCAAGACTTTATTAATATCGTTAATAGGTTAACTGGAGAGGATTATAACTGGCTATTTGAGGTGTATTTAAAGCAGGCCGCTTTACCAGAGTTGAAACAAACACGCACTCGGGACAAGGTAGTGCTAAAATGGCAAACACCTGACAACTTAGATTTTCCGATGCCAATAACTATTTCAATCAATGGTAAAAGTACCATTTACACCACTATTGATGACCAAATAACATTGGAGGTTAATAAAGAAGACCACATTATTATCGACCCACAAATGAAAGTATTACGGTATTTACCTATCATAGGTTTATGCGAAGAAAATCAAGCTAACCGTGATAAAAAACGTTCGTAAGTGAGCAATAATCTGCTATTGAAGCATCACTTTAGGTTAACTTCGCAGAATAGCCTTATATTCACAGGCTAACATTGAGTAAATTGCATGATCGACATACTGGTCATATAACCATTCACATTGACGTAAGGTCGCTTCATAAGTAAATCCTAAACGTTCGGGAATGGCTCTGCTATGATGATTTTGCTGTGCACAGCGTATTTCGGTTTTATTGAGACTTTGCTCGACAAAGCCATATTCCAATAATTTTTTTACCACTTTGGAAATCACACCTCTGCCTGTAAAAGAAGCACAAAGCCAATATCCAATTGCCCCCCATTGGTGTTGATAATCAAAATAATTAAATCCCGCCACACCCACTAACTCACCTCGATACAAAACAGCAAACGTAGTGGCTTGATGATTATTGTGTTAGTGAACAGCGGTGTCGATAAACAATTGTGTGTCTACAAATGTTTTCACTAAATCTAACCACGATAACCATTTTTTTAAATGGGCTCGGTTCTGATTAGTTAAACCAAATAAGCGCACGGCGAATACAGGCACTAATAACTCAATGTGAATATCTTTATCAACCTGAATTTTCATACTTTAACTATTTAAAATCTCTAAAAAAGGCGATGATATTACAATTACAGTTAATATTTCACGAGATTTTTTTGCGCCATATCAATACAGTACATATTTTACGCAAACAGCAGTTAGCGCTATCGACTAAGAACTTTAAGGCTCGAGGTTATAAAGTTAAACGTTGCGAGGATTGTTTAATTCCTGAAAAAAAATGTATTTGTGCCCAGCGCCCATCAATTTCCAGTGATAGCGCTTTTTGTATGGTGATGTATAAAAGTGAATATTACAAACCAACCAACACCGGCAAACTCATCGCAGATGTCATACCCGACAACTATGCATTTAGATGGGACAGAGTCGCCCCCGACCCTGCTCTTATCGCGTTACTAGAAAACCCAAAGTACGCCCCTATCTTGGTATTTCCTCAACAATATGCCGCAGCAGAAAGATGTATCGACTCACCTAAAGATTTAGTCGATATACAACAAGGTAAAACACCACTTTTTGTGATGTTGGACGGTACTTGGCGTGAGGCGAGTAAAATGTTTAAAAGTCCTTGTTTTGCCACATTACCCGTATTAGGTATTCAACCTGAAAAAGCATCATCTTATCAACTCCGTGAAGCCGCACATGTACATCAACTATGTACCGCAGAGGTAGCCATTGAGGTGTTAAAAATGGCAGACGACAATTTTGCTGCTGATGCGCTTGGAGAATACTTTTATCAGTTCAAAAAAGCCTATATTGCTGGTAAAGCGCACTTGACCCTTATTTAGCGCAAGCAACTTTCCAGTCCAACTTTATGATTAGGCGCATACCTTATTCCAAATAAGCACAATAATTTAAGTACTTCTATTTGAACTCATAATAGACAACGGGATAAAGTTGACTCATTAAAATATTAAAAATCTAATCATCACGAGAAGCGCACAATATGAAACTAGAATCCTTAGCCTTACACCATGGTTATACATCAGAAGAAACCACCAAAGCAGCTGCTGTACCAATATATCAAACTACGTCTTACACCTTTGACAACACGCAACATGGCGCAGACTTGTTTGACCTAAAAGTACCAGGAAACATTTACACCCGGATTATGAATCCAACCACAGCTGTTCTTGAAGAACGAATTGCCGCGATGGAAGGTGGAGTCGGAGCCTTAGCTGTTGCATCTGGAATGGCTGCAATTACTTATGCTATCCAATGTATTTGTTCTGTGGGTGATAATATTATTAGTACCAGTCAGTTATATGGCGGAACATACAATTTATTTGCACATGCACTGCCCAATCAAGGCATAGAAGCACGCATGATTTCTGGTGATGATTATACAGCCTTTGAAGCCGCCATTGATGAAAATACTAAAGCGATTTTCTGTGAATCTATTGGTAACCCTGCAGGCAATGTGGTGGATATACAAAAACTAGCTGAAATTGGTGCTAAACACGGTGTACCTTTAATTGTTGATAATACTGTAGCCACACCTTTTTTATGTCGCCCGTTTGAACATGGTGCAGCCATTGTTATTCATTCGTTAACCAAATATATAGGCGGCCATGGTACCTCGATTGGAGGCATTATTGTTGACTCTGGTAAATTTGACTGGGTAGCTAACAAAGAGCGTTTTCCAATATTAAATCAACCTGACCCGTCTTATCATGGAGTTGTATATACTGAAGCACTAGGTGCAGCGGCATATATCGGTCGCTGTCGTGTTGCTCCACTTCGTAATACCGGCGCAGCTATTTCGCCTACTAACTCGTTCAATATTTTAATGGGGCTTGAAACACTAGGCTTGCGTATGGAGCGTCATTGTGAAAACGCCGAGAAACTAGCGGCCTATTTGTCCAACCATCCGAAAGTAAGTTGGGTCAATTATGCTGCATTAGCAGATAGTCCTTACCTAGCCACTTGCCAGAAAATCACTTCAGGCAAAGCATCGGGTATTTTAAGTTTTGGTATCAAAACCACCGCCGAGTCTTCAAGCAAAGTTGCTGGCGGTCAGTTTATTGATGCCTTACAAATGATTTTGAGACTGGTAAACATTGGAGACGCTAAGTCCTTGGCATGTCATCCTGCGTCCACTACTCATCGACAGCTAAATCCAGAAGAGCTAGCCAAAGCGGGTGTCAGTGAAGATCTAGTCAGAATTTCAGTGGGTATTGAAAACATTGACGATATCATTGCAGATGTTAGTCAGGCTCTTGATTCAGTGAAATAGAAACATAATGAAAATGGTTGGACGAACAAATTGGTACGTCCAGCCACATTGATTAATG
>JAWUXT010000083.1:0-9036 GCA_034111205.1 Paraglaciecola sp.
CAATGTGTTTTTAAAACAACCTCAAAATGATGATTGGATTGACTATAGTTGGGGGGAAGTGGGCAATCAAGTTCGCAGAATTGCAACGGCTCTTAAGGCCTTGGATCTCCCTAAGCAAAGTAATATTGGTATCGTCTCCAAAAACTGTGCTCACTGGATTATCAATGACCTCGCGATTATGATGGCAGGCCATGTTTCTGTTCCTTTTTATCCAACGCTCACCAACGAAAAGCTGAACGAAGTGCTCGTACAAAGCGAATGCAAAGTGGTGTTTGTAGGTAAGCTAGATGAATGGACTGAAATGAGTCAGGGGGTGCCTGAGGGAATTATCTGCATTTCTTATCCGCAATACCCCAATCAAGCGCCTATAGAGGGAATGATAAAATGGGCGGACTTATTAGAGCAGCATCAGCCACTTACTCAAAACCATGTCCCTGAGGCAGAAGACTTGGCGACCATTATTTATACCTCGGGAACGACGGGATCACCAAAGGGCGTAATGTTTACGTATGAGCGTTTGGGGCATGGGAAAACCATGTCACGTGATATATTCTTGCTCAATAATACCGCTAACAGACACTTTTCGTACTTACCGCTTTGCCATATCGCTGAGAGAAATGTTGTCGAAAGTGGGGCTCTTGAGGGGGGAGGCTGTATTTATTTTTCTGAATCATTACAGACCTTTGCTAAAAACTTACAGCAAGCACAGCCTACGCACTTTATAGCTGTACCTCGTATTTGGACTAAGTTTCGTTTAGGTGTTTTGAGTAAAATGCCACAAAAGAAGTTAGATTTATTATTAAAAATTCCCATTGTTAACAACATTATTAGAAACAAAATAAAGACTAGTCTGGGTTTAGGTAAAGCTAAAGTCATCTTAACGGGGGCCGCTCCCATGCCTTCCTCACTGATTGAATGGTTTGCTAAGCTTGGGCTTACCATTCAAGAGGTATATGGCATGACGGAAAACCTAGGGGCTTGTACGTACATGCCCAAAGACAACATCAAGAAAAATTCAGTCGGAAAGCCATACCCGTCTGCAGTCATCAAGATCGCTCCAGAAAGTGGAGAGGTGCTTATGCAGGCCCCATGGTTGATGAATGGCTACTATAAGCACCCTAAGCAAACTGCAGAAACAATTAAGGATGGATGGCTACATACAGGAGATATGGGCGAACTAGATGATGAAGGGTTCTTGAAAATCACCGGACGTGTAAAAGATACCTTCAAAACCGCCAAAGGTGAATTTGTAGTACCCGCGCCCCTTGAGTATGCCTTTGCTATGAATAACCACGTAGAGCAGGTATGTATTTTAGGAAGAGGATTGGCACAGCCTATCGCTTTAGTTGTGCTGTCTGAGATAGGGCAAGCTGCTGACAAAGAAAGCATCCGCACAGGATTGCAAACAAACATGAAACAACTTAACGCTAAGGCGCTTAAGCACGAGTATATTAACAGCATCATCATAGTTAAAGAGGCTTGGACTGTGGAAAATGCCTTTATGACACCGACGCTCAAGATCAAGAGAAATGTGATAGAGCAGGTCTATGAAGAGCAACTACATGTTTGGTATGACCACCCAGATAGCATTGTTTGGGAGTCATAAAAAGAAATTATTAGCAACGTGACTGCGCGATCTGATCGCGCGGCAATAGGAAGATAGATATGACAATGAAGCTTTGGCATTGCCATGGCGCACGCTCTTTGCGTCCTCTTTGGGCAATGGAAGAAATGCAAATACCCTATGAGGTGGAGATGCTACCGTTCCCGCCGCGTTTTTTTAAAAAGGAATTCTTAGCTATAAATCCGTTAGGAACCGTTCCTTTTTTTCAAGACGACAAAACCACTATGACGGAGTCGAGTGGCATCTGCCATTATCTGGTTGAAAAGTATAATCAGCATGATTTTGGCCTTAAGTCAGAGCATTCTGAATACGGCGACTATCTGAATTGGCTGTATCATAGCGATGCTACGCTGACATTCCCGCAAACTATTGTGCTGCGTTATAGTCGATTAGAGCAAGGTGACCGCCGCTTGCCTCAGGCCGTAGATGATTATGCAGCCTGGTTTATTGCTCGTTTACGTCGCCTCGATGCGCATATTGAGTCTCGCGAATTTTTATGTGATGAGCGTTTTACTATTGCGGATATAGCAGTAGGATATGCATTGCATTTGGGACAATCTTTGGGGTTAGACAGTCGATACACCCCACAAGTCAAAGATTATTTGGCGAGGCTTCAGGCCCGTCCGGCCTTTGAAAAAACCTCAGCCATAGGCGCTGATCAAAGCGCATTCAAATAGGAGTTAGTCATGACAGAACGGATGCGTTAACACAAAATTAGAGTGTATTAGTGAAAATTAATGAAATTTCGATACTGATTGTATACTGTCAACAATGTATATCTGAATGTTTCAGAATTAATATTAGATCAGGTACATGAGAAATCACTAGCTTGGACAGGATAAAAGCCAATATAAATTTAACTCTTTGTTTTCAGTCTTCACTAGTCCAAATTCTGGGGTTAATTTTCACTCTTTCTCATTTAATATCGTAAAGAAAGGGAAAAAACCGCAGCTTGAATTGCGGCATTATTAAAAATCTAGCATATTAATCTATGTCACAATCTACTTTACATTCACCATACAGATATAAACTGTGATGGGTGAGTTTCATATTATGACGTTCTGCTACTTCATCTTGACGTCTTTCGATAACGTCATCTTCAAACTCAATCACTTTTCCACACTTTAGACAAACCAGGTGATCGTGATGCTTTTTATGACTTATTTCAAAAACTGATTTTCCACCTTCAAAATGATGACGGTTTAAAATACCAGCATCGTCAAATTGATTGAGAACTCGGTAAACCGTAGCTAATCCGATATCTTCGTCATGGTCAATTAGTATTTTATAAACGTCTTCAGCACTGATATGTTGATTTTCAGGTAGCTGTAATATCTCTAGGATTTTTAGGCGTGGAAGGGTGACTTTTAGTCCCGCTTTTTTTAATTCTTTATTTTTATCCATTATATTACTTTCATATAAAAGTGTAAGGTCATTATAGGGTACCTATTTGGATTTAAAAGTTATTTACTATTATCTAAATTAAAAGGAGCTTAAACCCCTTTTAATTTTTAACCCAATTCCGCTAAACAAAGTTCGTCATGAATTTGTTTACACCAGGCTTTGACTCGTTGCTCGGTAAGTTCAGGTTGACGGTCTTCATCAATTCCTAAACCTACAAAATGATTTTCATCGGCCATGCCTTTAGATGCTTCAAAGTCATAACTTTCTGATGGCCATTGGCCAACTAGAATAGCACCTTTAGCTTCAACAATATCTCTCACCATGCCCATTGCATCTAAGAAATATTCTGCATAATCTTCTTGATCACCACAGCCAAAAATAGCTACTAATTTATCTTCGAAATCAATTAACTCAAGTTCGGGAAAAAAATCATCCCAATCACACTGCGCTTCACCATAATACCAAGTCGGAATACCGAAAAGTAACAGGTCAAATTCAGCAATATCTTCTTTGCTGCTTTTTGCAATGTCTTTTACGTCTATTAGGTTTTTGCCTAATTCTTTTTGGATCATCTTAGCAATATGTTCAGTATTGCCAGTATCGCTGCCAAAAAATAGCCCCACACTTGCCATTATTTCGTATTCCTCAACTAAAATATAAATTCATTTTGGTTTAAATGAAAACTAAATTATTAACGATATTAGCCTTCGATAACCAATTGCATAACGCCTTTAAATATAAATCCTGCGGCACCTAAGAAAAGTACAAAATACACAACAACTTTACCAATAAGTGGTACGTCATTTTTCTTAAGTACATCATGAACAACGTAAGCCATAAGTAAAAAAAGGCCTATAATCGAAACGTCCAAACCTATTGCTTCAATTTGTTCGTAATGGTCAGTTAACATGTACTTTGGTCAACTCCTTTAAAAAACAGGCGCATATTAACATAGAGTCTATGCTATGAAAATTGTCATGAGTCGCTGCATTCTTATTTTGTTAAAAATACCAAAATAATTTTTGCACATAATTCGGGTTTTTCAGCATGTAACCAGTGTCCAGTTCCACTTATCATCTTAAACTGACTATTAGAAAACAATTTGATAACAGCTCGCTTATGTTCTGGAAGCAAATAATCTGATTGCTCGCCTTTAATAAATAATACCGGGCCAACGAAGGGCTGCTCCGACTCAATAGCGCCTGATAATTTAGAATAATCAGTTTGTAACAATTCCAAATTAAAACGCCATTGCCAGATATCGTTTTCGTTATACAGACTTTTCAGTAAAAATTGTTTGGTAGAGCTGTCTTCAACGAATTCTGAAAGTGCTATTTCTGCTTCTTTACGGCTTGTGATATCTGCTAGTGGAACATTATTTAAGCCCTGAAACACATGTGAATGACGTGCATGATATTTAACAGGAGCAATGTCTAATACGACTAAGTGACTAATTAGTTCATGTTGATTCAGAGCAAGTCGCATAGCGACCTTACCACCTAACGAATGCCCAACTATGTTAAGCCTTTTAATGTTTAGACTAGCAACAAGTTCAGATATGAGTTCTGCATAATGTTCAAAACTAAATGTATGGGTGAATGCAGATTTACCATGATCAGGTAAATCTATTGATAACACCTGAAACGATCCAGTAAATTGTCTTCTTAGCGCTGATAAATTATCCAGGCTCCCAAATAAACCGTGAATTAGCATTATCCAAGGTTTATCTACAGAGTCTGAATGTATTTGGTAATTAACCGCGATCATAAAACACTTAATAATTCCTGACTAAATAAAGTGATAAAAGTGGGGTTTCCCCCACTAATTAAGATTACATATTAGGATAGTTTGGCCCGCCTGCACCTTCTGGGACAACCCAATTAATATTTTGGGTCGGGTCTTTGATATCACAAGTTTTACAATGTACGCAGTTTTGACCATTGATCTGAAGCTGTTTTTCACCTTGTTCAGATTCTATAATTTCATACACACCTGCAGGGCAGTATCGCTGAGCAGGCTCATCATATAAAGCCAAATTAACTGTAATTGGTACCGTGGTGTCTTTAAGTTTTAAGTGACAAGGCTGCTCTTCTTCATGATTAGTGTTTGATAAAAATACAGAAGATAATTTGTCAAAACTTAGAACACCATCGGGTTTAGGGTAATCAATTTTGACGCAATCTTGAGTCTTTTTAAGTTGCACATGATCAGCGATATCATCTCTGAAAGTAAAGGGCAGATTACCCTTAAACCAGTTTTGTTCTAGGGTGTTAAAAGCTCCACCCATAAACGTACCAAATTTATGTAAAGCAGGGCCGAAATTACGTGATCTGAATAATTCATCATACAACCAAGAGTCTTTAAATTTCTGAGTGTAACTGGTTAAATCCTGCGAAGGAGATGCATCGACTTGGTTCAATACCTCCATAAGTGATTCAGCTGCTATTAGCCCAGACTTCATCGCAGTGTGATTGCCCTTGATTTTGGCAAAATTTAAGGTGCCTGCATCACAACCTACCAATAACCCTCCAGGAAAGGTCATCTTGGGTAAAGAATTAAAACCACCTTTAGCAAGAGCTCTTGCGCCATAAGACACACGTTTACCGCCTTCAAGATACTGTTTAAATACAGGGTGATGTTTGAGTCGCTGGAATTCATCAAATGGACTTAAATGTGTGTTGCTATAATTTAAGTCTAATATTAGTCCGACTAATACTTGATTGTTCTCTGCATGGTATAGATAAGAACCACCTGTAGCATCAGTGATAGGCCATCCGGCAGTATGCACGACTAAACCTTCTTGATGTTTGGCTGGATCAATATCCCAAATTTCTTTAAAACCAATACCGTAATGCTGCGGGGATTGTCCTTTGTCCAACTCAAATTTTTCAATCAGTTGTTTGCCTAAATGCCCACGGCAACCTTCAGCAAAAACAGTGTATTTAGCTTTGAGTTCCATTCCCGGCATAAACGAATCTTTAGGCTGACCTTCTTTATCTAGGCCCATATCGCCAGTGATTACACCACCAACACTTCCATCTTCGTTAAAAAGTACTTCTGAAGCTGCAAATCCAGGGAATATCTCGACACCTAGCGCTTCAGCTTGTTCGGCCAACCAGCGACACACATTACCCATACTCACAATATAATTGCCATCGTTGTGCATAGTTTTTGGTGTCATAAAACCAGGGATTTTAGTCCCTTTATTTTCATTGCTGAGCCAATAAATATCATCCCCAGCGACAGGAGTATTAAGGGGAGCCCCTTTTTCTTTCCAATCTGGAAATAACTCATCCAATGCACGTGTCTCAAACACTGCACCAGATAAAATGTGCGCCCCTACTTCGGAACCTTTTTCTACTACACATACCATTAATTCTTGGTTTTTTTCCTGGGCAATTTGCATCAACCGACACGCAGTTGACAGACCAGCAGGGCCAGCACCGACTATTACTACATCAAACTCCATCGATTCTCGTTCCACTTGTTTGTCCTCTTTTTAGTTTCAACTATTCATAAAAATGTATTTAACTATTCATAAAAAAAATACTTAGGAACCTTATTCATAAGCATATTATGGTCGGAAAATGTCTAATATTGAGCCAGATATTGCTTTTACCAAGATTATTATTAACTCTAATAAACACCCAGATTTGATTATATAGTAATTTGTAAATCACATGAAATATCTTTATTTAACAAAATGTTAATTAATATCTAAGTGTTAAATTAAGGTGATCCCAAACACAATGTATGGCATATACTATGACATATAATACCTGTTTAAAGCGTTGCTCATAAGTAATGACTGTAAATTGATATCTGTGTTGACGTAAACGTCAACACAAAGTAAATTGTCGTCAACCTGATTTGAGTCGATTGTTAACTTAAATTTTAAACTTTATACCTGTAAGTAGAGGTGAAAATGAAAATTCTTGTGCCAGTAAAACGCGCCATTGATTACAATGTAAAAGTCAGGGTCAAACCAGATAATAGCGCTGTAGATTTAACTAACGCTAAAATGTCAATTAATCCATTTTGTGAAATTGCTGTAGAAGAAGCTGTGCGTCTGAAAGAGAAGGGTGTAGCAACAGAGATAATTGTAGTATCTATTGGCAATAAAAGCTGTCAAGAGCAGATCCGTACATCCCTTGCATTAGGAGCCGATCGTGGTATTCAAATTGATACGGATTTGACCCTTGATTCATTACAGATAGCTAAATTATTGCAAAAGGTGGTTGAACAAGAATCACCTGATTTAGTTATTTTAGGTAAGCAATCCATCGATTCTGATAATAACCAAACTGGTCAAATGCTAGCTGCATTAACAGGAATGCCTCAGGGTACGTTTGCTTCTGAAGTCTTAGTAGATTCGGGCAAAATAAAAGTCACTCGTGAAATTGATGGTGGTTTACAAACTATCGAATTGACTTTGCCAGCTGTTGTGACAACAGACTTAAGACTTAATGAACCTCGTTATGCTTCTTTGCCAAATATAATGAAAGCTAAGCGTAAACCTTTAGAGGTTAAATCTGCTGCTGATTTTGGTGTTGACCTAACATCAAGTGTTAAAGTTCTGAAAGTTGAGGCGCCTGCGCAACGTAAAGGCGGAATTATAGTGGCTGATGTTGCTGAATTAGTCGACAAATTAAGAAATGAAGCGAAGGTGATCTAATGGCGATTTTAGTATACGCAGAACATGACAACGAACAGCTAAAGACCGAAACGCACAAGCTTATGCATGCGGCATCACAAATCGGTGGCGAAATACATTTATTAGTTGCTGGCTTTGAGTGCGAAGCTGTTGCAACACAAGCTGCTAAAATAGATGGCGTAAGTAAAGTGTTATTAGCTGACAGTGCTGAATATGCTCAACAAATGGCAGAAAACATTGCTGAATTAGTTGCCGAGTTAGGTAAAGATGCTAGCCATGTTTTGGCGGCCGCTACCACCACCGGCAAAAACTTTATGCCCAGAGTTGCAGCCTTGTTAGATGTCGCTCAGATTTCTGACATCATTAAAGTTGAAAGTGCCGACACATTTCTTCGTCCAATATATGCTGGCAATGCCATTGCGACTGTTCAATCGTCTGACAAAATCAAAGTGATTACGGTTAGAACTGCTGCATTTGATGCAGCAGGTGAAAATAATACCGCTCCGGTTGAAGTTTGCACAATAGTAAAGCCACTTGATAAATCAGCTTTCGTTTCTGCCGAATTAACGGAATCTGAAAGACCAGAATTAACTGCTGCAGATATTATTATTTCTGGTGGTCGTGGTATGCAAAACGGTGAAAACTTCAAATTACTAGATGGTATTGCCGACAAACTTGGTGCAGCCATGGGGGCCTCAAGAGCGGCTGTTGATGCTGGTTTTGTTCCAAACGATATGCAAGTAGGACAAACAGGTAAAATTGTTGCTCCAAACCTATACATTGCTGTGGGTATATCAGGCGCAATTCAACATTTAGCTGGTATGAAAGACTCGAAGGTGATTGTTGCTATCAATAAAGACGAAGAAGCACCAATTTTCCAAGTGGCCGATTATGGCTTAGTGGGTGATTTGTTCGATGTATTGCCAGAGCTTGAAGCTGCTTTATAAGAAATATTAATCATGTTTTGCTAAGGCCATGGCTGTTTACGTCATGGCTTTTTTGTTTGGAATTTTTCAATTTCACCCTTTAGTGTCGTTGTTATACAACTTCTCGAGGTATGTCGGTTCAATATAATCATGTTTTAAACGTATTATTTAACTATTCCCCATAATTTGCTTTCTGATACAAAAACAAGCAAAGGCTTCCTATTTAAATTTAGAGGGTATCTTGGTTTCAAATAATAAGGACTATTTATAGTAGTCTAAGTAAAATTAGATGAATTAATCTCAGTCTACCGACAAAAGATTAAAAAAGTCACTCATGATGCAAGAAGGTCAGGAATGTCTCATTTAACTTCTCCACTTCAACAAAATCTGAAGCGCTACCCACATCCATAAATGAATTTATAATGGCT
>JAWUXT010000084.1:0-16346 GCA_034111205.1 Paraglaciecola sp.
TCCAAAGCAGTTTTTGAAATCTATTAAACGTAGTGGCTTTGGTAAAAATTTATTTGATGAATTACGCTACTTGGATGAAGGATACCCGGATCAGTCTTGCGACGGTCGTCCAGTTAATACTGAGTTTCCACTGAACTTTGAACGTTATCAAGGTGCCTCGGTGTTATTGGCACGCGAAAACTTTGGTTGTGGCTCAAGCCGAGAACATGCACCTTGGTCACTAGACGACTATGGTTTTAAAGTAGTGATTGGCACTAGCTTTGCCGACATATTTTACGGTAACTGTATCAACAACCAACTGTTACCCGTGCAGCTTGCCAGCGTGCAAATGGATCAATTGTTTGCAGCTGTTGAAAACGATGCTACTGCGAAAATCACGGTTAATTTACAAGATCAAACAGTGACGGTTAACGACTTAAGTTTTGGTTTTGATATTGCAGAACAACATAAAAACAATCTGCTAAAAGGCTTAGACGCAATTGGTCAAACCTTAGAGCTAGACGCTAACATCACAGCGTTTGAAAACAACTTGCCTGAATGGCAAAGAGCTTAACGTTCAAAAATGTGAAATAAAAGAACCCAGTATTTACTGGGTTCTTTTATTCTTTGAAATAGATTTACAGAAGTTACTTCTACGAGCATATTAAAGTTTGAAACTGGGCATTGATGTTTGTGCCTATGTGCTAATGAGTAATACCATATCCATGTGGTGGTGCATTCAGACCAAGACTCGGCCTTATCTTGGTCAGTTGAAAAAGTGTTAAATCATTACCATAAACTGCACAAGGGCACCTTGAATAATTGGCCAACTTGGCATCTGAAAGGTCCGGTACTGAGCTTCTTGAAAAGAGCTCAACTCCATAAATTTGATAGCGTTTTATAATGGTTTTCTATTTAATACTCCCATGACTGCGCCTGTCAGCGGTAGTACCGTGATGGTAAGGTGTTTTGAACGGGTAAAAAACATTGCTATGTGAGTATTAGGAAAATAAAAACTTAGTTTTCAAACATAGACAGTCGGTTTTTTTGGGCCCTTGGGTCAAAAGTGCTACATTTTACATAGTATCACCTTTGAAATTAAGAGGTTTATTAGGTACTTTCATTGTTGCCTTAGAAGTAATTTCAACGCTGTGAAATTAGTTTTCACATTGCGTGGTCTGATACACAGCAGCAATATTCAAATCATTAAGGGAAACATGTAAATGTTGAAAAAATATTTAACAAAGAAAAATATTACTACTGTTATGGTTCTTTACATTAGTATCGTTTTTATTCAGGCATTGCGATTTAAATTTACTGACTCGGTGGAGACCTTGCATATATTTACCACTTTAAATATATGGGCCTATGACACCTTTGGTATTGCAGGGTTATTCCTACCACCTGGCATTTTTAGTGCTTACGTCGTGGGCACCTCTGAACTTCTTGCCTCAATAGTGATGTTGACTGGGTTGTTCAGTTATCGTAAATATTTGATCCCCATAGGCGCATTAATGTCATTAGGTATCATTTCAGGAGCTATATTTTTCCATCTGTTTACACCTCTGGGTATAAACGTATTGGGCGACGGCGGGCTACTTTTTTCTTCCGCGTGTGGTATATGGTTAATGTCCTTAGCCATAATAGTCATGAACAAAGACTTTTTGATGGCGCTCATTTCAAAACAAACGTCGGCACAGAATACTCTTTAAGAAATGATGTTATACCCAAAGTGCTTAAATTCCATAGCTGAATTTAAGCACTTAAAAATTTACATGTATTGATGTTTTTTTAGCTCTTACGCTTATAAATATTAGGTATAGGTAAAATAAAACGTCATTTTTCATAACATGAAATTACTTATTCCCTCATATTTTGTAGTTCGACATCCCTTTTATATCAATAATGCCCCAACTGTCGGCGAACTGTCGTCTATGACTCAACTGTTTCCACGTAATTCAGAATTCAAGACAAGCGCCTCCCGCTGTTGTGCAAACCAGTTTTGAATATGGCTTTTGTTTATGATGATGACAATCTTCACAACGAACTCGCAAAAACCATATTCCAAACTACCGCACTTGAGGTACGCTTCAAATTCTGACCGCACATACTTGGGTAAATCTTTATCTTGTTAACCTATATGGGTCAGCAACAGGGGGATAATACGTTAGATGGTGCCAATTGGTGTGCAAAGACATTGAACACATCCAGTGCTGCTATTATTGCGTTTATAGAGGCGAGCTTGTGAGGAAATAGCGCTCTCTTGTGAGCAATTTCAACGAAGATAGGTGCAATAACAATGGTACTGGAGGGTTTGTCTTATCCCGAGCTCAGATTAAATACCTAACCATCTTAATGTGTTTCCCTATGTTTAATTAAACAAATCATTGGGTAAGTGAAAAATAAACTGTAATTTAAACCTTCCGTTAAGGGTCTTACTTTTTCGTAAGCGTTTAATAGTCCATATTTTCGAGGAAATACCTTTATGACTGTTCGTCAAAATTTTAGCCTTTTCATATTCACCGCTCCTGTAGTAATTTTTGCATTGAGTTTTGTGATCCCTCAAATCCTGTGGTTGTTTGTTGTGCTGGTGCCTATCACGGTTTTAGGGGTGTCAGATATGTTACAAACCAAACAAAGCATCAAACGCCTGTACCCTATTTTGGGACGCTTTCGGTATTTACTCGAATCTTTTCGACCTGAGATCCAACAATATTTTGTTGAAAATGAGACCGACGGTTCTCCCATCTCAAGAGAATTTCGTTCGTTAATTTATCAACGTGCTAAAGGCGCCAGAGACACTCGCCCATTCGGTACAATATTTGATGTCAACCGCGCAGGTTACGAGTGGGTAAATCATTCATTACAACCTAAACATTTCACCGATTTTGCACCACGGGTTAAGTTTGGTGGTGAACATTGCACTAAACCCTATATGGCGTCGCCATTGAATATTTCAGCTATGAGTTACGGGGCGTTGAGCAAAAATGCCATCATGTCATTAAACAAGGGGGCGAAGATCGGTGGGTTTTCCCATAATACTGGGGAAGGCAGCATGAGCCCTTATCACCTAAAACATGGCGGTGACATTGTATGGCAAATTGGTACAGGGTATTTTGGTTGCCGGGATGAAGCAGGTAACTTTAATCAAAGCACCTTCCAAGAGAATGCCACTAAAGAAGTGGTGAAAATGATAGAGATAAAACTGTCCCAAGGTGCCAAACCCGGTCATGGTGGCATTTTACCCGCGGCTAAGTTAACCAAGGAAATATCTATCATCCGCCATGTGCCGATGGGTCAAGATGTGGTGTCTCCCCCTTCTCACTCAGCGTTTTCAACCCCAATAGAATTATTGCAATTTGTGGCGAAATTAAGGGAATTATCTGGTGGCAAACCAGTGGGCTTTAAGTTATGTATCGGTCGCCGCGATGAGTTTTTAGCTATCTGTAAAGCCATGCTTGAAACGGGCATCAAGCCCGATTTCATTACCGTTGACGGCGGTGAAGGAGGCACAGGTGCAGCCCCAACTGAAATGACTAATTCGGTGGGCACCCCTATTCGTGACGCCTTGATTTTTGTTAATAGTGCACTCATAGGAGTGGGCTTACGCGACCAAATTAGGATTATCGCTTCAGGAAAAATGTTCACTGCATTCCATATTTTGCGGGCCATGGCATTAGGTGCCGATTCAGTCAATTCAGCCAGAGGCATGATGTTAGCACTGGGTTGTATCCAATCTCGAACCTGCAACACTGATCATTGCCCCACAGGCATTGCCACCCAAAACCCCTCACGAAACAAAGGCATAGTGGTCACTGAAAAAGCGCAAAGAGTGGCAAATTTTCAACAAGAAACCGTTAAGAACCTAGTGGAATTATTGGGCGCAGCCGGTTTGGATAACCTAGAAGACTTAGGTCCTGAACATATCAATCGACGAGTCCAAGGTACTGAGGTGAAAAATTATGCACAACTTTACCCACAACTTATAACAGGTAGTCTGCTGGGTAACGCCCCCCTCCATGATGATTGGAAATACCATTGGGATAAAGCGCAAGCTAGTACTTGGTAATATATTCATCCAGTGCTGCTAGTATTGCGTTTATCAAAGTGAGCTTGTAAAGGAATAACCAGCTATTGTGAGCAAGTTCAACGAAAATAATCGTGATAATAGTGGTGCTAGATGGTATCGCTTATCCCAAAATCAGGTTACATACAAAGTCGCTTGGTGTTAACACTCTAAAATGAATTAGTCGATATTAAATCTTACATACCGCCGTTTGCTGATCCTGATGTAATCGACTTTTTCTATTCCAAAACGACATTTTATCGCACCCTTGGTTTATGCTGTAAAAAACAAGGGTATAGGTTAAATAAAACGCTATTTTTCATAAAATTAAAATACTTCTTGCCTCATATTTTGTATATCGACATCCCTTTTATATGAATAATGCCCCGTCTGACGGCGAACTGTCGTCTATTACTCAACTGTTTCCAAGTAATTCAGAATTTAAGACAAGTGTATCCTTCTGCAGGGCCGCATTCGCTGTTCTGCTCCACTCCAACCGGACACTTTCTTTTGAGATATTTCATATTTAATCGGTGACATATTGCCATTAGCAGTATGTCGCTATTGCTGGTTGTAATACTTCATATAGGCCGTGACATCTTGTTTCATATGTTCGCGGCTCGGTTGTACTATTTGCAATTGATAATAGCTTTGCTTATCAAGTCAGTAGTCATAGGCTTTTCTATGTGCAAACCGACAATCCGTCGTAAATATAAATCCATCACAATAGCCAGATAAGGTTATTAACTTTGGTTGGGCTGGCTTATTGCTTAAAACCACATGACTACCATCAAATGCAGAACCGACTGGGAACCCTGCTGAGGTTCGGAAATTTTGGCGGCATGACGATTAACAAAAAACAGAAACAAAAATAAAACGAACAAAGTTACCGCAGAAAACAGCAACGCACTTTGGGCAAGCGCTTTTCTGGAAAAAATCATTTTGAATGCCACAACTGCACTCCCATTTTACCTTTGCCATCTTACTCATTGTTTTCACTATGTCTCAGATATTCGTTAAAACGGCCGCTGTAAAATCTGTCTCGGTAAAGATGACAAGCTCATAAACTTTACAGAAAGAGGGTCGTCTGCACCTTATTTTTTCAAGCTCAATGGAACAAGAACCAAGGTTATACAGTGCTTGGCCCACAAAAAATATTGAACCACTATTTTACAAGACTTATCTGGGTTGTCAAAAGGACAAAGCATTACCTTTGATGCATCGACAAAAGGTTTTCCTTTCGATTCATTGGCTGACCTGCCTCCGGGTAAGTGTTACGTGCAAGCGATTTACGACAGTGGTTTTCTTGATTCACACATTAACTCACCGTTAAATATCTATTCAGATGTTGTTGAGTACATAAATGACGGTTCCAGCGATATGTCGCTAGCCCTGTATTTAAATCAACGCCTACCAAAGGAAACCTTGCCTGACGGCGACAATTTTTTAAAGTTTGTGAAAGTGCCCAGTCAATTGCTGTCTGAGTTTTGGGGGGCTGATATGTATCTTCGAGCAGGGATAATTTTTATCTCAATAACGCCATGCACTTATATCAAGAAATGCTCAACACTCAAAAAGAACCTATTTCCGATGCTAAGTTTACTTGGGTAAGAGGAGCCGGTCATTGTGATTATAAACAGGTGCCGATGTTAGAAAAAATTATGACACAAATGCAGCAAAGGCTGCCTTAGGTTACTATCGGCAAAGATCATTTATTTAACGTGCATTTACATCATTAAATTTCACTTTATCTTAGAAAATTGATTTGAGCCGATTAACAGATATTGTAGGTAAGACTCTGTGACTAGCCGAAAACTCAACAAATAGAACGTA
This sequence comes from Paraglaciecola sp., assembly GCA_034111205.1. Lineage (GTDB taxonomy): Bacteria > Pseudomonadota > Gammaproteobacteria > Enterobacterales > Alteromonadaceae > Paraglaciecola. Next base: position 5,879 of record JAWUXT010000084.1, read on the forward strand.
AAATAGTCAACGTGTAAGGAAGCACTGGACAAATGTTTGAAAAAGAATAACGTATCTTCAAAATACAAAATACTAACAGGGGATTTCCTATTAAACTGATTAAATTGGCAGCTATTGCTGCCCTCATAATGACAGCTCCGACTTTTGCTAATGAGAGCATTTTGCCTGTATCAAAAGAAACCAAAGATATCGCCATCAGTTTGCGAGATAAGGCCATTAATGATGATAGTGCTTATGAAATTTTAAAGTCGCTAACCACAGAAGTAGGTGCACGTCACCCTGGCACACCTGGAGAAAAAGCGGGTATTGAATGGGCCATTAGTAAATTAAAAGCGCTAGGGTTTGATAAAGTTTATACCGAAGACGTCAAAATGAATGGTTGGATCCGTGGTCTTGAAACAGCTGAAATTTTACTACCTTCATATCAGAAAATGATAATAACGGCTCTAGGTCGCTCAAAATCAACACCTGAAGGTGGTTTAGAAGCTGAGATTGTGCATTTCAAAAGCTATGCCGATCTTGAAAAAGCGGCTGATGGTAGCTTAAAGGGGAAAATAGCCTTTATCAGTAACCGCATGCAAGGGTTTAAAGATGGCAGTGGCTATGGCCCTGCTAACATTGCACGTAGTAAAGGCCACGAGATTGCAGCTCAGAAAGGGGCTGAAGCTTTACTGATCCGCTCTATCGGTACAGATGACCATCGCAATCCGCATACCGGCGCTACCAACGTAGCCATGGGTTATACGGCAGTACCTGCTGTTGCCCTTTCGAATCCTGATGCGGACCAGTTGGTGCGTTTAATGGACTACGGTCACACCCCAAAAATTCGTCTTAACATCCAAACCAAAGATCTGGGGCCAATTGTCACCAAAAATGTTATCGGTGAAATTACAGGTCGCGAGCTGCCGAACGAAGTGGTTGTCATTGGCGGTCATCTAGATAGCTGGGACTTAGGAACAGGGGCGGTTGATGATGGAGCAGGTGTCGCTATCGCCATGGCCACAGCCGCTTTTATCAAAGATAACGCAATAATACGTCCACGGCGTACCATCCGTGTAATCCTTTGGGGTGCAGAAGAACTGGGCTTAATCGGTGCCCGCGCATATGCCAAAGCACGACAAGACGATGGCAGCATCGCTAATCATGTGATTGGGTCTGAATCTGATTTTGGTGCAGGTCCTGTTTATGGGCTTCAGTCGTCTAGTAATGTCTCACCTAACGCAATACATGTGATTGACACCATGGCCGGACTAATGGGTAAGCTAGGCGTTAGTCGTCGCAGTGGTAATACTAGCGGTGGCCCAGATATGATCCCTTTAGCAGCACTGGGGGTTCCTGCTCTGAATCTGATGCAAGACGGAACAGATTATTTTGATCTGCATCATACGCCTGACGATACCTTTGATAAGGTGAACCCTGAACATATGCGCCAAAACTTAGCGGTATGGACGGTCTTCGCTTTTATCGCCGCAGAATGGCCAGGGTCTTTCAAGTAAGATCTTTTAGGATCAGCCAACAATAGAAAATGCCCTGTCCATTGAGTATTTATAATGGAACAGGGCAGGTTTACTCGCTCCCGCTAAAGATTATTTCGCTGCATAAGCTTATGGCTTATCAAGGTTATTGTGTGGCGTGCTTACAAAGAGAACCATGTTCACTTAATAGGCAAGGCAACATTTAAAGACCAACACAACCAAATATCCTATTTGTTTTGCATTGTTTTTATCTTTTCATCTTTTCTCGGTGATCTCATTTTCCTCGGTGGTAAAAAAATCTTTTTGCTTTTAAATCATTTAAAATTAAGAGCGTTTACACCACCGAGGAAAAAGAGCGCCGAGCGTCGGGCGCCGACCGCTGCGCTTCACAGAGGACATCAACTGATTGTTAATACAAGATTTAACGCTTTGCAGAATAGGGATCTTCGGCCAACAGATAAGCTCGTAACTCGGCTTTGTGGGGTTGTGAATTTAGCCAGCTGCGTACCTCTTTTATCTTGGTATATGCATCGTGACCAAACTTATCATGGTAAATATCTACAAAACTGTCTTTAGCACTGGTTTGGCGAATTTTACGTTGCCAAGCATCGGTAACTAACGCATTTAAACTGCCAGCTAAGCCTCCGCTTACTAGAAGCTCCCATTCGCCTTTGTCTAACCACAAACCGCCTATAGCCGCACTATAATCTAGTCGATGGGTATTGGTTGCAGATATTTTGAACTTGCGCATGATGGTCTTTGTCACCGGACATAACATGGCTTCTTTAGTGTCGACTATATTGATTTCTTCAAAATGAATATCTTTGGCGAACTCATATGCAGGATGACGCTCACGCCATATCGCATAGTCTTCTATTAGCACCCAATCACCCCCACAACCTGAACATGTGTTCGCCCTGAATAACCCTTCAATGACACTTGGGTTGAGGGTTCCTGTCTGACAACTTGTGCATTGCATAGTTTTTCCTTTTTTTGTTCAGAGTGACGGAGATAATAGATGCCAGATAACAGGCTCTTATATTACTCAATATTCTGCTTATCTTCTTCAAATAAACTTTGTAACTCTTGGCGACCTTTTTTACTGACTGCGATCAATTGATTAAAATCCATATTTTGCATCATAGTCATTTCTAGCAAGCTTTTATCGTGAGCAGCAAAGATATGAATTAAACCATTGGCTTCGGTTTCGCTTAACCCATATGCTTGTAACAACATGTTTGCGGCTTCCAAGCCACCAGCGAACACTTCTCTGACATTGGTTTGAATACCCAGGTTATACAATTTGACAGCTGTGTAACGATTTCTTGCTCTGGCAATCACCTTTACATCAGGAAAGTGTTCCCTGACTAATTCTGCAATTTTAAGGGCATCATCTTCGTCATCAACAGCCACTAGGATCACCTTAGCGTGTTCTATACCTGCAGCCACTAACAAGTCCAGACGACACGCATCACCAAAAAACACTTTATTGCCAAACTGCCTAACAAATTCAATATGTTCAGCGTCTTTATCAAGTGCAGTAAAAGGAATATTATTGGCGGCTAAAATCCTACCTGATACTTGACCAAATCGTCCAAACCCTGCGATCAATACTTCTGGCTCATTAAAATCAGGCGATGAGTCATATACAGCCGGACAGTTTCTGCTATTGAACCAAAGACTATGTAAAATAACCAAAGGGGCTGTCAGTGCCATGGATATGCCTACTATCAATGTCACTTCACTGCTAATTTGCAGCGGCAACAACCCATTACCTGACGCCTGCGCCATCACTACAAACGCAAATTCGCCACCTTGGGATAACATCAAACCAACACGTATTGCATCGGTTTTGCGCTGTTTAGCCATTTTGAGAATAGCAAAGATAATACCCGTTTTAACCAAAACTAAAATGACACTGGCCGACAAAATAAACAGCGGTTTTGACACCAATAAGCTTAGGTCTAAGTTCATGCCTATGGCGATAAAAAATAGCCCCAGCAACAAACCTTTAAAGGGTTCAATTTCGGTTTCGAGTTGATGTCTAAAACTAGAGTTGGCGAGCAGTATACCCGCCACAAATGCGCCCATGCCCATCGATAGACCCGCTTCCTGCATACCTATAGCAGTGGCAATAACGATGAGAAGCGCAGCAGCCGTCATCACTTCTTCACTACCATATTTAGACACTATGCGTAAAAACGGGTTGGTTAAGTAGCGGCCAACTGCTAGAACTGCCACTATCGCTAACACACTTATCCACCAGGGCGGTGTGGATTGTCCGCTTGTAGTGGAAAGATTTTCAACTAACAACAAGATCGGAATAACTGCTAAATCCTGCATTAACAAAATAGAGAAGCCCTGTTGACCTGGTGGCGATTTGAGAATGCGATGTTCTGTCATTAGCTGAACTGCAAATGCGGTTGAAGACAAGGCCAACGCCAAACCAATAACTAAGGAGATACTCCAAGAAAATGCCATCATAAAGTGCAGAATGAGTGCTATGACTAAGGCACTGATCACTAATTGTCCGCCACCGGTAAATAGAATTTGATTGCGCATTCGCCAAAGCTTTTCAGGCTGCAACTCTAAGCCAATAACAAATAGCAGTAAAACCACCCCAAGTTCAGCAAAATGTAAAATGGTCACTGGATCATTAACCCAATTCATTACTTGCGGACCAATCACTAACCCCGCAACCAAATAACCTAAAATCGCACCTAACTTGAACTTCTTAAAAATGGGTACCGCAATGACAGTTGCGGCTAGAAAAATTACGGCTGAACCCAAAACACTCATTATATTTACCAAAGTTTATGCAGAACAATATTGTGAAGAAAATAGTGAATATATTCAATGTGATATTTGGGGAAATATTTGGCGGCATGCCTAAGTCAATGGCCCTGTTTGGCCCAAAGTCATGGCAAACATGGCAGTAATACTGGCAATATTTTTATATATAGAGAGCTTAAAATGTAATGTTCAAAGGTGAAACTAGTTAAGCAGAACTTGCCAGCCGTGCACCTAAATTAATGCCACAGCCGCATACGCCATTTCAATCGTGTGCTGTAAATCGGCACTGACATCTAAGCTAATGATGTCAGCCTCAGATTTAGGTAACTGCATACTGCTAAATTGACTTGCCAACAGTGATTCTGGCATAAAGTGCCCTGCTCTTAGTGACATTCTTTGACTGATAGTGTCTAAATCAGTCGTCAAGTGAATAAACAAAGTAGTAAAACCTAGCTCTCTAAATAACTGGCGATGCCGACGCCGCAAACCTGAGTAGGCCAACACCGAATCAACTAATGTCCCTTGGCACAGATGTTGGGTTAAACGTCTTAGCCAAGGATCACGCATGGCATCGGTCAAAGGGATGCCATCGGCCATTTGCTGTTTTGCTGCAACTGAATGAAAATCGTCAGCCTCAATAAACTCGTAACCGAGCACCTGGGCAAGCTGTTTGCCCACAGTAGATTTACCACAGCCGCTAACGCCCATCACAATAACCAGTTTAGGCATATCCTGCTTTGACTTAATAGAAACATCTGGATTAAGCTGCATCTAATTGGCACCGTCTTCTAAAATAGGAAGTGTTATTTCGACTTAATAGGTTTTATCAGGTTGAACGTTTGTAATACATTGGCTTAGTGTCACCTCAGCGCTTACCTGTATCTGTTGCTTAGTATAGTTTTTATCTTGCGTATAAATCATATTTAATCTGGATCCAATGATTCTGCCCGTGATTTTCACAGTATTCAAATCGAAGTGTTCGTTAATGTGGCGCTTAACTGATATATTTACGTTCTGATCTTTGCTTTAAAAATATGTAACGAAATAAGCGTCAAGTGTTTAAAAAATATAGTAATAGATGTGTCGTTACTAGCATTTTTTGGCTGTAAGTAGACCATTGGGCGATTTTCTAGTTAATTATTCAGTTTCATTTTTAGAATAAAAGGCAGAATCAAAGATATTTATGAGAATGCGACTTGACTGACAAGTCAAATTCTCTAAGACTTGGGCTCGTGTTTAATTTAGAAGTATAATCATGCTAGAATTTGTCAATATAGATGCGCTTTTACCGGGCATGTTCATTGTTAAAGTAATAAAACAAGCGGGCAAAATAACTGTCGCGACAGCAGGCAAAATTAATGATCAACAAGATATTAATAGTCTGATAGATAAGGGCATTTTGCAGGTTCAAATTGATCCGGCTAAAAGCACCCACCTTAATACTGATGAGGGGGTAAATGACCTTGGTGAAACGTATCTCAATGCTTCGGGACTAAGTTACAACCAACAATTAGAACATTCACTTTTGCTTCATGACCAAGCAAAAACAATTCAAGGTCGCCTGATTAAACGTGTGGCAAAAGGCAAAATTGCTGACCTCGAAGAAGTGAATAATATTACGAAGGAAATTGTTACTAAAGCGTTTGAGTGTGATGATGCCCTTGCCATCACCACCTTGCTCAAGGATAACGATGAATACTTTCTTGAACACAGTATAAATTGCGCCATATTAATGGTGATGTTTGGGCGTTCACTTGAGATAGAAAAATCTACCTTACAACATCTGGGTGCCGGTGCTTTGCTAATGGATATTGGTATGGTCAAACTGCCTTTATTGTTAACTCAAAAAACCGATAGTTTGTCTGTTCAAGAAACACAACGCATGCAAAGCCACATTGATATTGGACTAAAGCTCCTAGACCCCATAGAAGGCATAGATGAGATTAGTCTCACTGTCATTAAGCAACACCACGAAAGACTTGATGGAACAGGATACCCTGACGGATTGAGGGGTGAACAAATATCTCAATACGGTAGAATGGCGGCAATAGTCGATACTTACGATTCATTAACCACCTCAAGACCCTACCGCGATACGTTTAAACCAGCTGATGCATTAAAAAAGATGCAGGCTGAAAGTTTGGGTCTAGACAAAGAACTGTTGGGTAAGTTTATAGGCTGTATTGGCCCTAATCCTATTGGCTCTTTGGTAAAACTGGCCAGCGGCAAGCTCGCCATGGTAATGCGCCTTAATCGCCTTCACCCTCTGTCGCCAACTGTCATGGTTTTTTATAATTTAACCACAAAAACAGATGAAGTAGCACAACTCGACCTATCTAAAGTAGAAGATGAAATCGTTGGTAGTGTCTCACCTGATGACTTTGGTATTGGCTTACCCATTTTTTTACGCCAGTCATTTTTTAGCAAATAATATAAACCCGATACCCAATCAGCTTGGGTATCGGGTTGAAAAATTCATGACTAACCATAATTTACCCGATTTTTTTAATTACCAATCTGTCAACGCTGCCATAGAAAACGTTTGTCCAGAGTAGTTTAAAATAACATGCTGTGGTTCGATGCGGACAATTTCAATAATCCCATCAATTTTATCGCCTTCAACCATTCTAGTGCCATTTACCCTGACCCACCTTTCAGATTCAATCGATGCATACATATGTACCGAAAAAGCCATGCTGGGTAATCTTGTCATCACCCATGCAGGCAGCTGATCAATTCTTGGCACATCGGCACTGCTAGGAACACTTTCGATAGGTGGGGAGGTAACTGGCGAATCTGCGACTTCGGTAATAGCTTTTCTGAACCGTGCTAAAACATCAGCAGAAATTTGAGGCTCTGGTTCGGGTACTGAAGTGATTGTTTCTAAAACATCATTGGGCGCAGAATTTGTTTCAATATTACCTATTGCAGCGACTTGTTGAACCGGTGTTTTTTCGATTACTTCAATGTGTGTATTTTGTGGCTTATCAACCTTAACGGATGGTTCGGTTGTATTATCCCGTGGCTCAGTCGCCTGTGTAACCACCGTGAGAACTGGCGCAGAAACACTGGCTACTGGCGTATCAGGTTTGGAACTTAATAAGGTTAATATTTGCTGATAATTAGCCAAGGTCCAACCTAAACTTAAACCACCTATAGCAATAAATACAGCTAACAAATAACGCTTAGTATAAAACTGCCAAACTGATGGTATGTCTTGCACTGATGGTAAAAACAAACTGCGATGAAATTGCTCTGACAAACCATCATCGATTCGAGTATGGGTTACTTTGTTGCTTTCGAGCATTCTGATGGTTGCTGATTTTTTAATCGTTGGCGCATCTACTTCTGCCTCTACTTCAACGGTTTGGTCAGGATCAACTTCTACTTGTTGAATCCCCATTTCAATCAGGCCCTGCACCATATCTCGGCTGGTGACCAGCCCCGCTTTCTTGATTTTGACTGGTCCATTTTGCACTGTGATACGCACAATCACCATGCCTGGCTGTAAATCTTGAATCTGTATTTGTTTAAGCATTGAATTGGCCTATTGCAAAACCTAAAGCCGTTGCGACTAAAAACACGCCTAACAAGGTATAAGTCCAATGTTTTCCCTGTCGCTGTTGCACCACATCGTCACCTAAAATCTGTTGCGCTGCGGCAATAAAAATATGTTGTGATACAACGGGTAACTGTTTTGTAAACGTTAGCGTTAGGGCCCGATCACACAATAGGTTAATGACTCTTGGGATACCACCGGTGATATCAAATGCAGAACGAATAGTGGCTTTAGAAAACACACTAATATCACCATTAGCCACGCCTAACCTATGTTGAATATAAGCACCGACTTCGGAAGACGTTAAAGGCAAAAGATGATAACGAGCGGTAATACGCTGAGCTAATTGACGTAACTCATTACGTTTTAATAATTGCTGTAATTCAGGTTGGCCAATTAACACTACCTTCAGCAACTTCTCACGATTAGTTTCTAAATTTGTGAGTAACCTAAGTTGTTCTAATACTTCAGGCAATAAATGTTGTGCTTCATCCACAATCAGCACGGTGTTCACTCCGTGCTCATGATTATTGGCTAATTTTTCGAGAATTTGGTCAGTAAAGTACTTTAGGCTGGCATGTTTACGTTTGTATTCGATGCCTAACTCATTACAGATTGTTCCCAACAGCTCTAACGCAGACAAAGTAGGATTCAAAATCATCGCAACTTGGGTATTTTCAGGTAATTGTTGCATCAACTTGCGCGATACCGTCGTTTTACCCGTGCCCACCTCCCCGGTTAACATCACAAACCCACCACTTTCACGCAACCCAAAAATCAAGTGAGCCAAGGCTTCTTTGTGACGAGGACTCATATACAAATAGTCGGGATTGGGCGCGATAGAAAACGGATTATCTGATAATCCAAAATAGCTGAGATACATAGTTAGTCTGACTTGTCCTTGGATGATATACAGGGTTAAATGAGCAAAGGTAAACTACCCAGTTAACTACATATTGTCAAAGAGACAGTTGATATTTTAAAGTGATTATTAAGCTATGTGTCTTCTGCAATGCCTAGGTCTGAGGCATAATACCCGCAATGAAACATTCTAAGATTTTATGCAAACTTATTTAGTCGGTGGCGCGGTACGCGACAAATTGCTTGGGCGCCCGATAAAAGACCAAGATTGGGTGGTAGTAGGCAGCACCCCTGAGCAAATGTTGGCCCAAGGTTATCAAGCTGTTGGCGCTGACTTTCCAGTATTCTTGCACCCAAAGACAAAAGAAGAATATGCCCTTGCTCGCATCGAACGCAAAATAGGCGCTGGTTATAACGGTTTTAGCTGCGATGCCTCTAGTGAGGTCAGCCTAGAAGAAGATTTATTACGCCGCGACCTGACCATCAACGCCATGGCGATGGATGATCAAGGTAACATTATCGATCCTTACAATGGCCAACAGGATCTTAAAGACAAACTTTTACGTCATGTGTCCACAGCCTTTGTTGAAGACCCTCTACGTGTATTACGTGTAGCCCGATTCGCTGCCCGCTATCACAGCTTGGGCTTTCGTATCGCCCCAGAAACATTAACTTTGATGCAAACAATCGTCACCAATGGTGAGCTCACAACCCTAAGCGCAGAACGGGTGTGGCAAGAAACCGCACGTAGTTTGTTAGAAGATCATCCGGAAATTTATTTTGAAAACCTTAGAGCTTGCAAAGCACTAGCCGTATGGTTCCCTGAGTTAAATGTGCTTTGGGGCATTCCCAATCCACCAAAATGGCACCCTGAAATAGATACCGGCATTCATACTATGATGGTGTTGCAACAGGCTGTTAAGTTATCAGATAAACTAACGGTTCGATTCGCTGCGCTGGTGCATGACTTAGGTAAAGGACTCACAGAGCCTGAAAAGTGGCCATCACACCCTGGTCATGAAAAACTTGGCCTAGAAGTAATCAATACTCTTTGCGACCGCCTAAAAGCACCTAATGATTGCCGCGAACTCGGTTTAATGGTCAGCCAATATCACACCCACGTTCATCAAGCCTTCGAACTCAAAGCCAGTACTGTTCTGGGCATGTTGAATCGCTGTGATGTATGGCGAAAACCACAAAGGTTTACCAACTTTTTGCTTACCTGTAAAGCGGATGCCAGAGGCAGAACCACCTTTGAAAACAATGAATACAAACACGCCGAGTATATTTGGCAAGATTATGAAGCGGCAGCAAAAGTCGATATCAAAGCCATAGTTGCCAAAGGCTATCAAGGCAAAGCGATTAAAGAACAAACCGAACAACAACGCATTAGTCTTATTCAAGCATTTAAAAATACTTTTCAAAAATAAATATTCGGATATTTCTCACCACTTCTACTAATTATTAAATAATGTAAAAACCAATTATTTATTTATTTGTATGCTTCTCCACTTTGCTCAGGCATGAACTAAACTGTATATGGAAATAAACAGTTTAAGGGAGTTCGAGCATGAACACGCCAGAAGCCAGTTTTTTAAATTGGCAACAGCAATTCAGAACGAATAAAGATTGTCTCCAGTATCTGAAGGAAATGAAGTGGCCAAATGGGTTTATGTGTCCTCAATGTGGTCACGACAATGGGATTGACCTTCACTGCCGTGAATTAACCGAATGCAGCCATTGTCACAAGCAAACATCGGTGATGTCAGGCACTTTATTT
>JAWUXT010000085.1:0-12574 GCA_034111205.1 Paraglaciecola sp.
CAAGGTACCGTTGTATCAGACAACATACTTGTTCAAGTAACTTACGAATAGGAATAAGACAATGAAAAATTTTAATATATTCAAAAAAGCCAGTCCTCTATTGCTATTGTCAGCAATGGCTCCAGCGATGGCGACAGACGTCTCCGTACCACTTAACTTTACGACCTTACCTGTGATATCAATCACTCCAATAAGACCTTTGGACTTTGGCGCGGTACTATCATTGACTGCAGCCGATACATGCACCATGAGTACGATTGCTGGAACGGCATTAACGTCAGCACAAGAAGGGGCTAACTCTAATATTGCTGCTTTCGGTAACGTGGCACAAGTTGCTGTAGGGGAGTTATCGGGAAATTGCGCAGGTGGTGCAGACGGTAACGTAGGTATTTATGAAATCACGTCATTTCAAGATGCAGATATCACTGTTTCTGTAACAACAGGAACCGCTACAGATATCGCATTCACTCCAATTGGTTTTGTAACAAATTTAAATGAATCGGGGACTACGTTTACAAGAGAAACTCTTAATGTTGCTACTCCTGCACTTGTTAATGCTTCTGCAGCGCTAAGTGCCTTCGCTGTAGCTGGAACGAATAGGGCAATCGTAGGTGGAACCATAACCAACCAAGTAGGGCTAACCGCAGGCGCTGCAGTTGCTACTGATTTTAACCTGAATGTGGTTTATCAATAAGTAGCTTACAACTAAACTACTTTACCTGAAAAACTCGCTACTTTTATCATAGTAGCGAGTTTATTTAATTTTATCTGAAAAGTAATTAACGTTGAATTGTGCAATTAGCACACAAACAAAGTAACAACATTCAGTACCTGTTATAGGTAACGCCCCAAATTTATCACTTTATTTATACCAACTGTTAACAGCTCAGCACCACTCCAAAGCCTTTTGGTTAAAATTATTATTGAGTGCACTCAACTAAACCCCTTGAGCTTGTAAGCCAGCTGGTAGGCTTTTACCCTTCCCTATTAAAAATACTATTCTACAGTGACTCCCCCTGCCAGTTAAAAGTTGGTTTGTTTTTTGCTTTAATTCGTTTATTGCAGCAATAGTTTTTGGAGATAACGGTGAAAAAGTGGATCATATTAAGTTGTTTAATCAGTATGCAAAGCTGGGCAGCATCGATAAGTACCTATCGCATCTATTTAGACAGCGAACATAGAGAGCAAAAGTTCATGGTCAAAAACAGGGATGCAACCCAAGAAAAGTGTGATATTTCGTTCGACTATGTAGCTTACAGCGAAGGCGCAGAAAATAAAAAACTATCCGACGATGAGAAGGCTGCATTGTCAGCGCCAGCAATAAAACGTTTACGTTATTCGCCACGGCAATTCTCCATACAACCTAAATCAACCCAATATGTTGCATTTACTTATAAGCGTCAAATTAATGACGAGCCAACTGAATATCGTACCTATGTAAATATAAAATGCATCGCACAAAGTGAACCAGGAGTAGAAGGCATCAATTTATCGCCGACCATTGTGCACTCTGTTCCCTTAATCATCCGCACAGGTAGGTCTACCGATTTAAAGGCCGACCTTGTTTATAGTCAAATAAAGCAGCAGCAAAACGGCATCACCTTTCGCTTGGAAAACCAAGGCGATCGCTCTGTGTATGGCGATATTAATCTAGTAGATGCGAATGGCGATAAGCTGCAACTTTTACAACAAAACGTAGTGATTTATCCAGAAATGAAATACAAAGATTTGTCTTTTTCATTTACTAGTCCTATTCGCAACAACATGAAAGTAGAGTTTCAAGAGACGGGGGCTGAAAGCGATAAAAAGCGATATAGCCTTCCATTAGAAGGAGAGTAATAATGAAGAAGCCAAACAACACTTTTCGCTCGTTAATCTTATTTATCTTACTCAATTCTGTTGTTATTAACGCATACAGTGTATCCATCAGTACACGAAGGTTGTATTTAGATCCAACGAGTAATGCGTCCTTTATACGGGTTCACAACATGGACCCTTCAGTTCAGAACTGTGATGTGCAAACAAACGATATCGTCATTAATTCCGAAGGCCTAATAACCTTAGCGACCAATGGCGAGGCCACAATAAATAGTGTAAAGCCACTCATAAGGTTGGCACCTAGACGATTTGTCCTTGGAACAGCCGACCACCAAATGGTAAAAATATTGTACCGACGTAAGCCAGGACTTGAAAATGGCGAATACCAAGGAGTAGTATCAATAAAATGTACAGAAAAAATGGAAAATAGTGACTTCCCCGTAACTATCATTCCGGCTTTAGTACACAATGTGCCCATTATAGTGCGCACAGGAAGGCTCCCCATTAAGGCTGAGTTTATTGCTACAACATTAAGTGACAATAAATTAATCGTTGAGTTGAAAATTGAAGGTGAGCGTTCGATCACCGGTGACATCTCGGTCATCAACTCGGATACGGGCGATGTTATTGCCGAGCGAAAGCACCTGTCAATTTATGCTCAACAGCCAGTGAAAAAATTAGAATTATCTATTGGCGAGTATAAAAACGCACCTCTGTTAATAAAATATACAGAAGATCCCGAAATGGGTGGCGCTCTAATGATACAACAGCTGGTATCTCAATAGAGGGCGTAACATGTTTATCAGGTATCATTATTTCGCTTGCTTACTGTTTGTTATTTCCTGCAGTGCAGCCAGTGAACCACTGAAACAACTTTCCAATATTGACTTCGAGCAAGCAGACTTCTATCTGCTTGATGTCAGAGATAATGGCGAAAAAGTTGTCTCCTCGATTGATACTTATATTCATCAGAACAATACATATATTGCGATTACTCCATTATTTGAGGGGCTTAGGCTTAAATATTCATTGATTGGTAAGCAGCTAACGGTGACATTAGCGGATAAAACATTCGAGTTTGATTTAACCGCAGAGCAGAACGATAGTGGTCAATGGTTTTACGATGGCAGTTTCATATTTTTAAACGCATTAATTTTAGAACAACTATTTGCTACCAAGATAACGATTGACACCCGTATCCTAAGAATGGATTTATCTGGGCACTCAGTCGACTTTCCCTACAAAACAATTAAAAACCAACAGAAGCAGCGTAGACTCAACAACTACATTTTTGATCGAACTAACACTGGGCAGCAAACCGCTTCTGGCTCTGTTATTACCATTGAAGATGAATACCGCTTAGCAACAGTACCCACGGGGTTTGCTAGCCTTGAGTATCAAGTAAACGACAGATCGGAACGCTATGATGCCAATATTCAAATGGAGTCTGACTTAGCCTACCATTCTGCAAGTATTACGTTGAATCACAACGAACAACAGACCAATTCTAGAATACTACTATCACGTTATCCTCAGTTCACAGGTGATAAAATATTAGGTATTTGGGATACCTACAGTGTAGGTGATTTATACCTTAACCAATCGCCTTTATCAGATGGCGGCTCTTCTCGCGGCTTAGGTATTAATTTTTCAGCTAACGTTAAAGGTAGCGTGAACGAAAATATGACAACCAGTTTTTCAAAAACGGCCAGACCCGGGTGGGATGCCGACATTTACCACAATGGTGTATTCCTAGAAACTAGAGTCGTGCCTGCGGATGGATTGTTGGAGTTCACTAACCTAGAAGTTTATTATGGTGCAAATGAATTTAAAATAGCCTTATACGGGCCCTTTGGTGAACAAGAAACGCTTATTGAACAAGTGAGTGTTAAACAGAATAGCTTAGGACAAGGGGACTTTTCATATGGTTTATCGATAAAAGAAAATGATAGCTCTTTGCTAGATGTGAACCTAAACGATTTCGACATTGATGGAATTGGTGGCCGTTTAAACTTTGGCGTGTTCGATAATTGGCAAGTGGGTTTAAGTGTCGATTTAAATGATATTCACAACCCAAACGGTGGTAAGGAGTCATATCGAATCTCCAATCAAGTTACTTTTCCGGGCTGGTTTTTTCAGAATAATGTAGCCGTTAATTCAAATAATATCAGTCAGGCGTCTTCCCTTGCCACGTCCTTTTTTAACAATGACAACTTCACCTTAACCTATGACTCGAAATGGAATGAAGATCAATTTGACGAGTCACGTCTTTTCGCAAGTTACAACTTTAAGTTAGGTAGTACAGTTAACAGTATTACTTATGATAATAACGAGTTTGGTGCATTCAAAACAGAGAATCTACAATACCGGTTTAGCTTTTTTAATAGATATTTAAACGTATCCAATTCACTTAACTATACCCGTAGAGATGACACTGAAGACCGTTCTTATGGATCACTAAACTTAACAACAAGAGTTAATAACACCCTTCGTTTCGTCGCCTCTATTCCCTACGAAATTAGCGGAGACGAGGTGATTGATCCAGAACAGATATCGGCCAGCGTTCTGTATAATTATAGAGATGGTGCATATAATCATACTTTTAACGCAACCAACCGTTCCTTTTTTAAAGATAATCTGTGGTCGGTTGGTTACAACTTAGCAGTTAATAAACCGACTCATCAATACACCCTCAGAACGCTATATAACTCAGAAGACAAATGGAATTTGACTGCCGGAATCGCCATCAATTTTGGTTATGACTATTTCAATAATGAAATGATTTTTAGCAGTCGAACTTTGAGGAATTCAGGTTCTTTGGATGTTCATACCTATTTAGACCGTCAACTTAATGGTATTCCGGATATTTTAGATTATGACTTGGCTGGGGTAACTTTCTCAGGAGGCCCTTACTGGGAAGATGTGGCAACCAATCAAGACGGACAAGCCCGGTTATTAGGCGCAAAAGATGGAATAACAGCATTGAGTGCAAATTGGGAGTCAGGTAGCGCAACGCTTAATAACGATTATATGATTTACAGCCACCCTGGGTCATTACAACGGGTTAACTTACCTTTTTATCTAACCACTGAAGTAGAGCTTTTTGTGCTAATAGAAAACGGTGGTCAAGCCATGACCTTGGCAAATGTGCCACTGGTAGCAAGTAATGTCTCGACTGGGGATGAATACACGCTAGAAACTGATTTTGATGGTTACGCCAGTTTTATCGACTTAATACCTGGCAAATATAATATTTTTGTAGATAAAGAATATTTGCGCGATAAAGGGCTACAAGCAGAAATAGCTGGCTTTGAATTTACAAGTCCATTAAAAGGTGGGTTTGTTGTGCTGCCAAACATAGAGTTATCTCGTAGTGAGTCAGGGGAAATTGGTTCGAATAAACGACTAAGCGTGGTGTTAGATGAAAATAACTATGAACCATTACTCTACACTGAGAATGATAAATTGATTCATTTACCTCCTAAAGGTGGTATGAAAGCCCCCTACTCATTAGATAAATTAGATCTCGCCGTATTCAAAGAAATTAAAACCCAAAGCACCGCGCAAGAACGCAAAGAACTGAGACGTAAATTATTGGCTGCCGCTGAAAGTGCTCAACAGTTGCAACCTTCATCCACGCAACAAACAAACTCGCCTTCAGCAGGCACTATTGTAGCCAGTTCCCAAGAAACGCCTGAGGTGTTTGAAACTGCGCAAGTAGGCATTGAAGATTTAGATCAACTGAATCCTGTGGTGGTTTTATCACCATTGAAACCTGAAAGTGTAGTTGAAGATCAGGTTCCTACGCCCTCCTCGAATGACAATATTCCTACTCAAGATACCAATACTGAACAGACAGATGAAAAGTTGGATTTAAACTCCGGATTTGTGATCCAATTTTCAGCACTTAAAAGTTTAGCGATTGCTACAGCCTTAGTTGAAACTTTCCCAAATACTAAACAGCTTCACATTGTTCGTAAGCTTGTAAATGGCGAATCATTTTATTGTATAATTAGTCAAGTATTCCCAGATCAAAGAGCTGCATCAGAATATTTAAAAACAGCTGAAAAAGATGGTTTTATAGTTGATGCGACTAATTACCTTGAACCTATTTGGAGTAAATAATAATGGAGAATAGTGATGAAATTTAATGCTTATATATTACCCCTGCTATTGGGTCTATTTTCTAATTTGGCTATAGCCGCAACCTATGTGATCCCAATGAGCGAATTGGATTTTTCTGACTTTTTACCCATAACGGGTAGTTGCACAATGGATCTAGATGGGCTGGTGACGGACGGGCCAGGTTCTCAAATGTGTATTAGCAGTGACAATGGAAAAATTGCCCATTATCGTATTATTGCTACACCAGGTATTAATGTAAATATTCAAGTTAACACACGGACACCTCAAGGTGGTAACGGGCTAACTTTTACTCCCATTGGAAAATTAACGTCAGATGTTGATGATATTGATATAGTCCCTGGTCAGGTTCATATCGTCAACAGCGGCACATTAGGTAGAATAGATGTCAGGTTTGGTGGGCAAATTATTTTATCTAACAACTTTTTTGGCTCAAGTATGATGTATCAGATAGAGATGGAGGCTGGGATAGTATGGGAAGATACACCTTAAATACTGCGGTTTATAAATACGCCTTTGTGCTTTTTAGCTTATTGTTTGTTGGATGTCAGTCCAAGTTAGACAAGATAGGGCAAGAACATGCCAAAGAAGTAGTGAAGTGGCAAGAATTAGCCCGTTACGCAGGCAATGAATTAAAATACTTGGGATTAACCGTAACTGCAGGGGTACAAGTTAATCAAGGACCTGAGGGTACCTCTTATTCAATTGTAAAAGTTCAATTAAACCGAGATGATAATCACACCGAAATTGATTTGTTATCTCCAGAGCTTGCTGAAAAGTTTGCCTGTGGCCTAGATTGCCAAAAACTGGGTTTGTATGATTCGAACTTTACTAAACCAGAAACACAATTATCAAGTTTTTTCTTTGAAGAAGAAGGTCGGTTTTTCGAATTCTACGGCAGATTAACTCGACTTAATGACACTTTAGCTGATTATCGTGCTAGCTCCCCAGATATTCTAAAAAAATACCTAACCTTAATGTTTAATCGGAAACTGAGTTTTAACTCCTTGTCAGAATTTATTGATAATTTAGAAAAGCATGTTACTGAAGACAAATTGTTAGCTTTTTCAAAAAGTGGCTTTATATCTCCCGTTGAAGATCGGTTAAGCGCAACGTTCATAGATGATCTAACAGCTAACCTTCCTACTGAGTGGGAGATTAACGTGGATGATGTGAAAATGCCTGACGATGATTGGAACTCTAATGCCTCAACGCCAGATGAATTATTCTACACAGGCTTAACGCCAGATGAGTTATTTTACGCGAACCTAATAAGTCAAACTGCGACCCTTTC
The DNA here is from genome assembly GCA_034111205.1 of Paraglaciecola sp. GTDB lineage: Bacteria > Pseudomonadota > Gammaproteobacteria > Enterobacterales > Alteromonadaceae > Paraglaciecola. The sequence goes on from JAWUXT010000085.1 coordinate 7,256, forward strand.
TGTCATAACTTCAAATTGGGAACAAGCAAAACAAAATGCTCTTCAGGTTGGTTCAATAGTCTGTAGTTTTTCTGATAATAGTTTTGGGGTAGTGAAAAAATTAGAAGCTAATGATGTAACTTTGGATGTGATAGCTCAAGCCAGAGAGTTAGTTGATGGGATGAAGTTATATCTTCAACCTGGATACCTATTTACCTCAGCAGAATCTTTTTATTTTGTGAAAGGTTCACCTAATCAAACGTATACCCTATCTGATATTGCCACATGTAATGTCGAGCACCTCAAGCGTGGTCAAAAAATCACGTGAATTATGTGTGAGAAGCAATAAAAAATTGAAACTGGCATTTTTAAAATGTGTAACCCCTGTGTGAGGATATTTGATGGAACTGACGATTGAACAAGCTATGCAACGGGCTGTTGAGGCACATAATCAAGGTGAGCTTCAAGAAGCAGAGAGGTTTTACAGCATAATCTTACAGTCTCAACCAACGCACCCTGAAGCTAACCATAATTTAGGTTTAATAGCGGTTACTGTTAGTAAGCCTGAGGTAGCTTTAGCGTTTTTTAAAACTGCCCTCGATGCTAAGCCTAAGATTGGACAATTTTGGCTAAGCTATATTGATGCTCTTATTAAAAATAATCAAATTGAAACTGCGAAGGCTGTTATTCATCAGGGGCAAAGCACAGGATTATTTGGGAATAAGTTTGATAACCTAGATAAACAACTAAACTCTGATAATATTAGTCCACCTGCATCGCAATTAAATATTTTATTAGAGCATTATAACAACGGCCAATATGACAACGCTGAGAAGTTAGCTGTATTGCTCACTCAACAATTTCCAAGGCATCAATTTAGCTGGAAGGTTCTTGGCGCCGTATATGGAGATACAGGCAGACAAACAGAGGCTATAGATGCCAATCAAAAAGCCATTCAGTTAGCGCCGCATGATGCAGAAACTTATAACAACTTGGGTAATGCACTTCAACATTTAGATAGATTAGACGAGGCTGAAAGTAGCTTCAGGCAGGCAATAACATTGCAAACTGACTATGCCGAAGCCCACAATAATTTGGGTGTTATTCTGACAGCGCTAGATAGACTAGATGAAGCTGAATTTAACCTGAGACATGCAATCACATTAAAATCTGACTATATAGATGCCTATAATAACTTGGGTATTGTGCTGAAAGAACTAGATAGATTAGATGCTGCTGAAAGCAGCTTGAGGCAAGCGATAGCTCTGAAACCAGACAATCCAGAAGCCCATAACAACCTAGGTGCCACGTTAAGACTAATGGGTAGATTAGACGAGGCTGAAAGTAGTTTGCGACAAGCAATAGTGTTAAAACCTAACTTTGCCCCTGCGATGCTAAATTTATCATTAGTTTTGAACTATATGAATAGTTTGGATGAAGCATTTAATTTTTATAGAAGTGTTTTGCAAATTGATGCTGATAACCTTGGATTGAAGGCAGGCGTTAGCTTAGCTATATTAAAATTTTTAGAAGGTGATTTTGCTGAGAGCAAAAAGTATCTGGTAGCCGTGTCTAACATTAATGAAAAATCATCCTTACGATTTAAAAATGAAAAAATTTTTCATAGCTATTTATTATCAGTATTAAATTGGCATGAAGCTCAGTACATTGATCGCTCCAGTCTCATAAGTAATAAAAATATCTACGTTATTGGGGAGAGTCACTCTTTAGTCAGTCATTGGCTTCAAGTGCAACGTTCCGGTAGAAACTTTTTAGGCAAAGCACTACTGATTGAGGGGTGTATGCAATGGCATTTAGGAACCCCCGTCAGAAATCAATACAAAATCAAATTAGAAAAGATTATTAACTCACTGCCAAAATGCAGCGACGTTTTATTGGCAATCGGGGAAATTGATTGCCGACTAAATAACGGAATAATTAAACACAATAAGAAGTATCCAGAAAAACACCTAAACGAGATAGTAATTGCGACTGTAGAAAATTACTTAAATTATATCTTTGAACTTAATGACTCTCTTGACAACAACATTGTCATTCAAGGAGTGCCATGCCCAAATATTAATAATACTAATATACCCGAAGAGGAAATTACGGAATTGATTGAGGTGATTAAAATGTTTAATTACGAGTTAAAGAGCAGGTCAAAGGAGAAAGGCTTTGGTTTTTTAGATTTGCACAAAATCACAAACCGAGGTGACGGTTTCTCTAATAGTAAATGGCATACTGATGCTCATCATATTTCTCCGGAAGGCATGCAGGAAGCTTGGCGTCAATATTCGTCATAATAGCCTTCAGCTGAGCTCGGTATACGCCGTAACATGCTCTACAAATGGAAGGAGCAGCTTGGCTCTAAGGAATATTGGGGGCAGGTCTTTGATTTTGGATTGTTAGCTTTTACCCTCTGCCAAAGATGTATTTAAACTTTGCACATAAACTACGCGCTAGGGCTAATAAAAACCACGGGGTCAGGGTGGGGGTGCCGCCATCATTCGACACCAGTGGTTTTTATTTGGGACTTAAAATAGATGAGTTCTCTTGGAAGTATTGGGCATATAAAACATCGGCAAAATCATTTTCATTGATTATTCCCAAAACGAGATCTTTTACAGCATCAGCCATTAAATCATTATCACTAGTTAACTCATATTCGTTCAATGATAAGTATTCCAGTGCAACTATTAACCCTGTCCTTTTATTAGCATCAGGTAAAGCATGTGCAATAGCTATACTCGCGGCGTATTTGGCAGCAATTTCGAAAATATCATCTAAACCATCATAAACTATTGCATTATCAATACGGCCTAACGCACCTTGTAACTTTGGAACATCAACTGTTCCTTTCATACCAGGCTCACTTTCTAAAATAAAAGTGTTAATTTCAACAACTCTTTCAAAGGGGAAACAAATTATTTCCACTACATATAAGCCAGTTTTTCAAATGTTTTACTGTGTGTTCTTAAAGCCAACTTCGTTTCAGACCGAACAATTTGCTTACCTGCATCTCCAGATAAGTCAAGCACTTTGGTTGCTTTAACTTTGGGTCTATTTACAGCACTAACGCCGTAATCTTCAAATTTTTTATTCATCAAAATGATCTCTACGCAACAAAAACAATTATATTTGTTCATTATACACATCTGTGGGCTAATAGAATAATTCCCCAGCATAGAAACTAAAAGGGGTTTGTATTCCTTCCCTCTGCATTGGAAGGGGCCAAGTCTTGTATTTTCTCTAAAGTTAAATAGACATATATAGACGAACTTTGGGGTCAGGTCTTTGATTTATGATCGATACTATTCTAATCACTAACAATAAAAGGAAATTGGGGATAAAACCTAAGTCAAAACCCCAGAGCTTTTGGTTAATATAAAACTGGGGGCAGGATCAGGATCAACTTAACCTCTACACCCCAGTTTTGTTACTTCGTCCAATCTTCAAGATGAAGAGCGGGTACTCGTTCAAATTCTTTGGTGTTGTTAGTCACCAACACGCAGTCACTAGCAATAGCATGGCCTGCTATTGCGGTATCATTTGCACCAATGGGAGTGCCTTTGTCACTTAATGCTTTTTTAATGTCAGTGGTAGCGTCAACAGCCTCTTTATCCCATGACAAAACACTATCAATACGTGACATAAATTCATCAACAATGGTGTTGTGCTTCGGTGATGCCTTCTTGCCAATTGCCCCAAAGCGCATTTCAGCATAAGTAATGGCAGATACGACAATCCTATCTTTGTTTTCTACATTTGCCTGTAGCACTTTTAATAAATGTATTGGTCGTTCGCGCAGGATAAAAGAACAGTTATTCTTATCGAGCATATACGCTTTTCTCAAAGCACAACCCTGCCATCTTCAATTACGTCCGGGCGATTAACAAGAAAATCATCGTCGGTTTTCTCAACGGCTGAAAAGCTCGACCAAGATTTGCGTTTAGGCGTTAAAATAATTGAATCACCCTCACGGATGATTTCTACTTCGTTAATCCCTTCAAATTCTAATTCTTTTGGTATACGAACCGCTTGGCTTTTACCATTTGTGAACAATGATGCTGTTGCCATCTTAAAATACCTTTGTATATGTCGCGTATATGCAGTTTAGGGTTGATGATATCTATGTCAAGGATAGGCAGCCTCTTTGGGGCACTAGGTTTTTGTTAAGCATGCTTACAGGTACACTGTGTAAATCACGCTGGTTCAGCATTTATAAACGGTCAACCATTGCCGCTTTTTATTGCCAGCGGACTCGCCTAACCGACTCACTAACACTTCACGGGGTCATAACACTTCACGGGGTCAGGTCTTTGATTTTGGATTGTTAGCTTTTACCCTCTGCGAAGTGGAGGTGGGTGTCTAGTTAACGTCGTCTAGTTAACGTCCGTACGTTATCTCGGCCTTGCTCAATTCCGAACTGGACAAATGCACAAAGCCTGTGTGGGTGTTGTGGAAGGCAGGACTCGGGATAACACTTTTTACCCAACCCGCTTAGTCAGAATATGATGAAGAAAACGGTTTGCCCTACCTCATCAAAGCCAGACTATGACAAGGATTATTAATCCGTGTGGGTGTTTTAAAGGCGATGTGGTTCGGAGTTCATCAGAGGCCTGAAATGATAAAACCATTTCAATTTAAGAGCCTGAATATATGTCAGAACTAAGCCATTTTAAAGACTGCCTTCAACATAACAGACTAGCGGTAAAATAAGATTAAAACGAAATTTGTGTGGAAAATCAGCACGAAGGTACAGTACTACGTTGACATCACGGGAGTGTCCATATATGTCTTGTTAATTGGCCCCAAGAATAAGCCATTTTTAGCTGAAACTTTACATGCGGGAAAGGCAGTGGCTGAGCCACCAGAGATTTGAACTAAAGAGTTAGAACAGCTCTTTTTTTGATGACGAATTATCATGGTTGTTCTGTTTATTCCGCTATTTATTCGCTGTTTATTTCTCGCGACTAATATTGATCCCTAAATAATTCAGCCATTTGTCCTAACTTATACATTATGTTTCGAGATTTAGCCTGCTCATGGCCGTCAGGAGCGAGTATTGTCATAAGTAAGTAGTCGTCGTCGCTTGATGCACCTTGGCAATAAATAAGGTGAATATCGCTGGTTCTGTGAAATTGAATTTTCTTTAATGGAAGTGGCTTATCTTCATTGCCCAAGTGGATATGTTGGACCTCTTCTGATTTTACGATGGGTAATGTATTCGGGTGATCATAAGGTACATCTCGACCAAAGTTCTCAGGCACAATACCTGTACTCTTATATGATACAAAATCGTTGACTAAATCATTTAACTCATCAGTTGATAATAAG
>JAWUXT010000086.1:0-8394 GCA_034111205.1 Paraglaciecola sp.
GAAACTGAAAACGCTTGGACTTGGGAGCATCAGGCATTAGGTAGAGCACGATTTATAACAGGCTCTGATGAATTGCATAAACGTTTTAGTGCAGTGCGAATAGCCGTGCTTTCAAAACCAAGAGTGTTATTGGAGCTTGCAGATGAAGTGGTGACTATGCGAGAAAAGATGCGAGCCCATTTAGCGAAAGGGAACGCTGAAAACATTGATTTAAAACAGGACGCCGGAGGCATAGCAGATATAGAGTTTATCGTGCAATTTATGTTGCTTGCTCACACCAGTTCTTTTCCAAGCTTAGCCAAGTGGCCTGATAATGTAAGAATATTAGCTGACTTAGCAAAGTTATCTCTAATTACAAAATCTGAAGCAGATACTCTTAATCAAGCATATTTGCAATATCGCAACTATGCACATCGACTAGCCTTGCAAAATGGCGCATTAGCTACCGTGAATGCATCGCTTGTAGAACTTCAAACCAAGGTGAAGGCTATTTGGCATAAATATTTAATCGATATGCAGCAATAGCCTAACTAAAAATGGGACTTTATTTTCGAGCTTCAGCACATTGTTTTTCTAAATACTCAGATGATTTAGACGTTATGACTAAAGAACGCTGGCGGGGACACATGTATGCTTTGACCTCACCATCAAAGTTGGCATCGATGGCCTTGCCAATTATCTTTAAGCTAGCCAACAGCGAATCATCAAGTTGAAAAGGGTGTTTGACAATAAAGTCTTGATCAAGCTCCCAAATTACCTGCATACCCTCTGATTGAGCATATTCGGTAATGGCACTTCGAAGTGTACTTCCCGCTTTAAAGATGCGATGTTTGTGCTCCCCTACCCATCTTCCTGATACTGGATTTTGTAAGCTTTCCATCTTTTGCAATCGTTCGCCTAAGGGTTTATCAGAGGTTTTTACCCCCATCACAAAGTCGCCTAATTCTTCCTCGCGAGGATTTCGCGATGACAAACGATAATCCGCATAAAAGTCGCTCATATTACTTGCGATAGTTTTTTTACCCGAGTCTCCTTCTGGGCGCACAGTCGACTCGTTACTTTGCTGCATAAGCAACACTACAACCGCAATCGCAATGATCATCAGCCCCAGCATTACATGCTTCAGCCAAAATAAAGAATTAGATACCTGTTTATTGTTTTTCATTACGCATCCTAACTATTGTTAAGCTCATTATGATCTTCAATCGTATAGCGAGGGATCATCCGCATTAGGTCTGGTTTTAAAACGCTTATGCATCCAAAGATATTGTTCTGGTGCGAGCATAATCATTCTTTCAATCATTTGATTCATACGTGTTACATCATCCTTATCGTCACCTGAAGGAAAATTCTCCAGTCCGGGCAGTGCAATTATTTTGTAGCCCTTAGCGGTTTTAATCGAAACCAAAAAAACGGTCTCACAATTTGCTTGCTTTGCAAATAATAAAGAGCCTGTTGTGGTTGCTACTTCGGGTACAGCAAAAAGTGGCGTAAACTCACATTTTGAACGTCCATAATCTTGATCTGGCAAATACAAACACAATTCGCCGTCATTTAAAGCGCTGATTAGACCTCTAACATTTCGCTTGTGTACCATATATTTATTACTACGTTGGCGACCATGGTATTGAATGTATTCCATTAATCTATTGTTGTGTTTTCGGTAAAACACCACTGATGGATACTTAAGACCGGCGATTCGGCAGGCAAATTCAAGATTCATATTATGTATTGCATAAGCAAGCACACCTTTGCCTTTGGCTAAAATAGCCTCAATATGCTCAAAACCCTCAAATTCAGCTTTTTGGGCAACACGCCATGTTGGCCACCACCATCCCATGCCAGTCTCTAGGATCGCCATACCGGCATTATCTAAGTTAGCATCTAACATTGTTTGACGCTTTTCTGGACTCAGCTCCGGAAAAGACAATTCTAAATTACGCTTGGCTACGTTATAACGTTTTTTAGCAATCACTTTGAGTAATTTGCCCAATAATTTGCCAATGCTTTTTTGCACCCGATAAGGTAACCAAGACACGCTATAGAGAATCAAGACACTGAACCAAGTTAACCAATATTTGGGTAAGAAAAACTCTATTTCAAAATCTGGGGCGACTACTTTTTTTACTGACAAATTTATCTCCTACTAATTCATTAGTCTTAGTCTAATACGGAAAGCCAATTGGCAACATGAAAAAAGTGTTAAGGTCGGGGGGTATATCAACTAAAAAGCTTTATCACAGTAATTTGGAGGTGTCATGGAATCTCATAATACGACCATCTCAAATGATCTGATAGTCAAAGAGATTGAGCGATTACAGGCTATTTTAGATTCAGTCTCAAGTGTCATACTTGAGATATCTGCAAAGGGCGACATTCTGTATGCCAATCAGGCCGCGGTGAAAATGTTTGGTTATTCCCAAGCAGAATTCAAAAGCAGGTGTGTCGCTGATTTGGTTCCCGAAAGATATAATCAAGGGCACCAAAAATACCTCAATCCTTTCTTCAAAGTAAACATTGAACAATCTATGGTTGACGTTGAAATTGAAGGAAAATTCATACCCGTATTACATAAAAGTGGCCAAGAATTACTTGTCACTATAGATTTAAAACCATCTGTTATTAGCCTACAAAATTCAGTTATCGCTACCCTCTATGAGGCGTCAAAATTAAAAAGCGCACAAGACAAATTAGACAATAGTAACGAGCGTCTTAAAGTGGCAAAGGAAGCCGCACACATAGGTGTATTTGAGTTAAACGTTAAAACTGGCCAATTGATTTGGGACACGCAGATGTTTCTGCTTTATGACCGTGATCCTAGCACATTTAGTGGAACTGTCTCTGAATGGAAAGACTCGTTACATCCACAAGATAGACAGAAAGCGTTAGAAACAATTGAGGTAACCATAGAGAAAAAGAAAAAATTTGATACCGCTTTTAGAATAATGACAGCAGACAAAAAAATTCGCTATATAAAGGCTTACGGGCATCCAATTATCAATAACGACGGGCAAGTCGGCAAAATTATCGGTGTAAACTACGATCTAACCGAGAACTTTACGGTTGAAGAAAATCTTAAGCAAAGTCTAAAAGAAAATCGCGTCTTGGCCAAGGTGACTGAAGAATCGTTTAATGCAGTGGTATTAACCGATCAACAAGGCAAAATCACTTGGGTTAATAAGATGTTTACCCAGATCAGTGGGTACACCATAGCTGAAGTGAAAGGTTTGACGCCAGGCTCTGTATTACAAGGTAAAGATACCGCTCATCAAACCATTAGCGAGTTCAGCACAGCGCTTAAAAATGAACAAAATATTGATGTAGACATATTAAATTACCACAAAGATGGCACCACTTATTGGGTGCGAGTTATTTGTCAGCCGTTATATGAGCAAAATCAGCTTATTGGGTTTATGGCCATTCAAAATGACATAACCGAGATGAAAAAACTTGAGCAAGAGCGTCAATTAGAGCGGGAACTCTTAAATTGGAGCGGTGACATGGCAAAACTTGGAGGTTGGGAACTCAACTTACAGAATAATCAAGTTATATGGTCTGATGTGGTATACAACATTCATGAATTACCTATTGGCTCTGAGGTTGATCTAGAAAACGCGATTAACTTTTATGCACCTGAAGCGAGACCAATTATTCAACAGGCAATTGCTTTAGCGATAGAAGACGGCACACCATGGGATATCCAAACGCCTTTGACCACAGCCAAAGGCAATGAAATTTGGGTCCGCGCTGTTGGTACGGCAGTGTTTACTTACGGTGTTGTGACATCTTTAAAGGGGGCCTTTCAAGATATCACTCAGCTTAAGCTTGCCGAAGAACTGGCTATTGAGGCCAGTCATGCTAAAAGTGACTTTTTAGCCAATATGAGTCATGAAATCCGTACACCTTTAAATGGTATTTTGGGTATGAACGATTTACTGATGAATTCAAACCTCGACGATAGTCAGCGTCACTTTGCGCAGCTAATCAAAGTCAGTAGCCATTCATTGCTACACTTAATTAATGATATTTTAGACTTTTCAAAAATTGAGGCGGGCAAACTCAAGATTGAATCGCAAAATATCAACTTGTACACTTTACTCGGCGACATAATTGACTCAATGGCTGCACGTGCTCAAGACAAACATCTTGAACTGGTATTGGATATTGCCCCCACATTGCCTCGATGGGTAAAAATTGATCCAGACAGAGTGAAGCAAGTGTTGATTAACTTACTGGGCAACGCGATTAAGTTTACAAAGCAAGGCGAGATTATATTAAGAGTTGAGAGCAGCGACGAATGCTTAAAATTTTCGGTTATTGATACCGGCTGCGGCATTCCCGAGGACAAACAAGCAAAACTTTTCTCTAAATTTATACAAGTTGATAGTTCCAGCACTCGCCAGCACGGTGGCACAGGGTTAGGCTTAGCGATCAGTAAGCAATTAAGCGAGATGATGGGGGGGGGAATTACGCTTCAAAGTGTTTGGCAGAAAGGTTCTACTTTTTGCTGTACTGTTAAATTTAAACCTTCTAACCAAACATCTGCCGCAACAACTAAAAGTATATTTGCCTCCCTATCCGGAAAAAGGTTACTTGTTGTAGACTCCAAAGCAAGTGTGCGCCAGTCGGTGGAAAATTTTCTAATACAAAGTGGCATCGAAGTGCAATCTGTGAGTAATGCACCAGAGACTATCAAGGCTTTGAGACAAGCCCAAGACATTGAACAACCTATTGATTATGTTCTCATTGACTTAGAACTAACGGGTATGAATGGTCTAGAACTCAGCAAAGCGATCCGCTCGGACTCACGCTTTTCTGATATATTTATCATTTTAATGACAGCACAAGTAGAGGGGGCTAATACGGTTCAAAGCATCCCTACCAAAATATCTGGTTATCTTTCAAAACCCCTTAAACCCGATGCACTTATTGAAGTACTCCTCGCACCTCAATATTCAGAGTCTAGTGCTGATAAAACGCAATTACGTAGAATTAATCCATCCGAAACCGATGCTCAGAAAAAACCCAACATTTTAGTGGTCGAAGATAACTATATTAATCAGCAAGTTATTATGGAAATGCTGAAAAACTTGAATTGTCATTGCCACCTTGCCGAAAATGGTCAAGAAGCCTTAAATATGCTTAAGAGCCATACCGAATCATTTGATTTGATTTTAATGGACTGCCAAATGCCGATAATGAATGGTTACGATGCGACTAAGCACATTCGAGCAAACAAAGATGGGCAGTTTGATGAGAACATTCTTATCATTGCCTCAACAGCGAATGCAATGAAAGGTGATGATGTTAAATGCTTTGAAGCGGGAATGAACGACTATTTAACCAAACCCATCTTATCGGAACAATTAGCTAAAATGTTATACAAGTGGGTGTTTATTGAAAAGCGACGTTAAGGTGGGTTGGATGAGAATCATTGAAATTAATAAAACCCGTTATCGGCGGCATTTAAACCTTGTCATAGCGGGCTGTATCTGCGGCTTGATAATCGGTAGTTTAGCTATTTCACAAACGCTTATCGGTTTATTTCCCGATCCAAGCGGTAGTCACTTTAATTGGAACTTATTAGGTGTTGTGACTGCCAGTGTGACAATTGCTTGGTTACTCAATAAATACCGAAGTCACGACTTTATGACCGAAGTAGTGTACGTATGGGAGTTAAAACAAACGCTTAATAAAATAAATCGCAAAATGCCTAAGCTTAAAGCTGCTAGTCTCAAAGGCAATGCAGATGCGTTATTGGCGATTCATTATAGTTACGCAGGATCACGCTTATTATGGACACTCGACGATAACACCATTGTTATGGATGAGTTGATTACTCAACAAGCAGAGCTTGATAATACAGCCGCAAGCTATAATTTAACCTTAAATGCAGATGATTACGATGCAGCTATTTTGAAGCAATTTTAAACCTAATAAAAAGTTAGATTGCTAATCAGATATAGCCAAACCTAACGCAAATATGAGTACTAAGAAAATCAGCTATACTGCAGCTTAGTACTCTTCGTCAATGGCTTTAAGCTTTTTAATAAATTTTTCGCAATGTTCTTCTTTTTCATAGTTGAAATGGTACTGATTGTGAAAACCGAAATTTAATTGTACCTGCGCATCTTCAACGAACAACGTGTAACCATCAAAATCGGTATACACTTTAATACCCATCAGAAAATGTTCTTCACCTTTCTTTTCACCATGCTGAATAATCTTATCAAATACGCTTAATATAAATTTGCTGTCGATGTCATTTTTCAACGTTCTACTCCAAAGTAAATTATTACATAATATTACGTAAAATTGCGTTGTTAAGCCCATTATGTAAATCACCTTAGCATTAACATTAAACTGACTTTAATGATACCAATGACGTATAAAATTTTATATCTTAAGTGTCATCATATCCGCGTTCAATTTCTTAAGGTATTTTTATATTAAAACCAACACCGCTACCCAAAAGGCCTCTTACTTAGACGCTGCTAAATTATTGTATGATAATAGATTATTAAATTACTGCCTTCGTGGCGCGCAGTGGCACCTGAAAGATTACATTTAGAAGTAACAGAGTCGACCTTTGTTGAAAACAAAGCCAAAATCCGCCAGCAGTTGGAGCAGATTCAAGCCCGAAACATTGGCGTATCAACAGACGACTTTGGCACGGGCTATTCTTCCTTGTCGCAGCTTCAATCTTTACCAGTTAACTACGTAAAAATAGACAAGCCTTTTGTGGATAACATTGAAGGAAAAGGGGAAGCTATTATTAGAGCTACACTATTTATAGCCCGCGAATTAAATTGTAAGACGAAGACTTAATCGTTTGGCAAAACCCCATCACTAATATTTTTTCTTAACCCTGTATGTAACTTTCTATTGGTGATTTTAATTTGTTACTAATCAGGGCAAAATACCCCTTTTTGTAATGAGATAACTTATCCATGGCGCAACTTTACTTCTATTACTCGGCGATGAACGCAGGCAAATCTACTTCTTTGCTGCAGTCAGCTTACAATTATGCCGAAAGAGGCATGAATGCTGAAATTTTTACTGCTGCATTAGACAATAGGTATGGTGAAGGCAAAGTAGCTTCCAGAATAGGTCTTGAATCGGCAGCACACCTGTTTACTCCTGAAACCGACATGCAATCTGCTATAGAAGCGCTAGTGGCCGAAAAAAAGGTTAATTGTCTGTTTATTGATGAAGCGCAATTTTTAACTAAGCAACAAGTAAAACAATTGATTTATGTGGTCGACAACCTCAACATTCCAGTATTGGCATATGGCCTTCGGACAGACTTTTTAGCAGAAACCTTTGAGGGTAGCCGCTACCTTTTAGCATGGGCTGACAAACTGATAGAGTTGAAAACCATCTGCCATTGCGGGCGAAAAGCTGCATTTGTGGTCAGAATAGATAAAAATGGACAAGTGGTAAAAGAAGGCGAACAAGTAGAAGTGGGCGGAAATGATAAATACGAATCGATGTGCAGACAACACTTTGCAGAGCTTGTTTGGTAAATCTACCTCATCATTTTAGATGTAAAAAAAAGCAAACAGCCTTGAGCCTATAAACAGCCTTGAGCCTAATAGAAATTCACTGTTTGCTTTTTTTATAACACTTAACTTTTTATCAATATTTTTTATTTTGCAGATTTTTCTGAGATGTAGCTCATCACGTTAGTTGCTTCTCGCGACTGAAAGAATTCACTTAAGCTTTCTCCGGCACATGTCACATTGTCGGCATCAAGTACTTTGTCTATCACTTCTTGCTTAGAAAAGCCTAAGCGACCGATTTGACTGCTAACTGCGCGTTTAAACAAACCAACGTTATTTGTTACTGCAGATTTGCAGAAGTTTTTAAAGTTTCTGTCACCTACAAATTTATATTTGCTGGTTGATGCTGTTTCAACAGTTGCTTCATTACCCGTTAAATAATCAGCAACATCATGAGAGCCACGCGAGGTAGAAAACGCCACTAAATTTTGGCCTGCACATTGGAAATGCTCACCATTCGCTAAAAGGGATATCATTTTATCTTTGCTAGTACTTAAACGAAAACCGTGTTGCTTAACGTTCTTTTTAAATAAATCTAAATCGTTGGTAGCAGCAGCTTGGCAAAGTTCAGCGTATTGCGTGTCACCCACAAATTTAAAGTTGTTCGCACTCTTCATTGATGCACTTGCGTTTAATGATAATGTAGCGGCAAATATTGCAGTTGTATTTAATAGTAACTTTTTCATAATAACACCTCAGTAATTTAAATTATTCAAAACAGTCGGCGAGTTTGCTTTCTCAACCTGGTGCAATTTATTGTAATTAAATTACAATAAAACATTGTTTTTTTTATGAGAACATTTGATTAATGAATTGTAAAGAATATTAAAAC
>JAWUXT010000087.1:0-12511 GCA_034111205.1 Paraglaciecola sp.
AGCTGCGCATCCCGGGCAGGTGGTTTCGCAACTAGAGCTGTTTGACGCCCTTTGGCCAGACACTGTATTTAGCCCCGGAGCCATTCAACGCTGTATTGCGCAGTTAAGGAAGGCGATGGGGGACAATGCACGTAGCCCAGTATTTATTTCTACCCACTCAAAACGTGGGTATTGCTTAGAAGTTGTGCCATCAGATAAACAAACAACTCTTACAAAAGGCCAAATTAAAAAGGGCAGCTGGTTGCTTGTTTGTCTACTTGCTGTTGTTTGGTTATATGCTTATCAGCCAGTGCAAAAACAGGGTGCTTTGACGGGTAAATTAACACCTATTACCTCTACATCTCACTATGACTTTTATCCTAGTTATTCGTTAGATTCAAAAACATTGGCTTTTATTCGCGCTCAAAATGGGCAGACGCATATTTATTTGAAAGATATGGCTACTGGCGCTGAGAGACAACTAACCAAACAAGCCCATAACTTTTTATCGATAGTTTGGAGTGGAGATAACCGCAGTATATTTTTTATAGCCCGTGACCTAAGCGACGACTGGGTGGGCCAACAAGCAATTGATGCAGTTCAAGCAAAAGAAGTGTTCAGGTTAGAAGGAATAGGTGATGTCTGGCGAGTATTTCCAAAAGGGAGCGGCCTGTACTACATGCTTGCAGATATCCCAGTCAACAAAAAGCCAATTACCAAGATAAAACACTACGACCTGAAAACAAAAAGTCATACTGATGTACTGGTTAGTTCAGATGAATTTACTCCTTATCGTATTGCCATGTCGCCGGATCAAAAAACATTGGCCATCGGTGGTGAAAGCCCAGAAAACAAAATCGAATTTCGCTTATTCAATTTAAAAGACGATAAACTTTCAAAACCTTTCGCTTCATTGCCTTTGGGTTTTACAGAAATTAACTGGCGCCCTGATGGTGATGCCTTATTGGTCCACCATCTTAATCAACTCTTCTCTCTTACCCTTGATGGGAAATTTACAACCTTACCCTACAACAATTATCAGAGACTTTTTAACCCAGTTTACCATCCAGATGGACAGAAAATACTCATGTCTTTGACTGAACAAGACACTGATCTCATCATTTTTAATCCTCAAACTGGCCAGTTGCATAAGCACATAGATTCTGATGCAGAGGATAACCTTGCTCGTTTCTCTCCAAACGGACAAAGCATTGCTTTTGTTTCTTCTCGAACCGGTACCCAACAGTTGTTTATGACAAAAAAGAGCCTCGACATTAGTCTATATACTAACCCAGACAACTTACCTATTTATAGAGCACCGGTGTGGTCAAAGGGAGGAGACAAACTTGCTTTTTCCTTTGCTAACAATTTATTTATCTACAGTGTAAATACTAAAATCTTGAGACAAATCAACATGCCCGAAACCTTCACTTCAGTTTTGGACTGGTATACGAATGAGAGTCGATTGCTGATAGCCATCAAAAAGAACAATATTTCATACTTGTCCCAATATGATTTAAACACCCAAACTATTGACGATTTGATTGAGTCAGGCGTCAATTATTCAGCAAGGCTTAGTAATACAGACGAACTAGTGTTTCATAAAGATGGAGTTTTGCATTGGGGGAAACGCACTTTTTTATTGGATGAATTACCAGAAATATCCGGGATGATATATCCAGTTGAAGACGAGTTAATATTTCAATCAGGCCGACAAATCATTAGATTTGACGGCCTGAACTATAGCGTAATGGTTAATGAAATGCCGGAAGAGGCAAAATCTATTGCTGACGTACAGAGTAATCAAAGGTTATTGCTAAATTCAAGGGATAATCAGAATGCAAAAATAGTTGCACTCGAATGATTTAGAATAAAACTGTAAGAGCGGTTTTAAACAAAACGCTTTTCAAGATAACTGATGATCGCAGAAGATTCATACAACCATTCTACAGCATCATCTTTTTCGATACGTAAACATGGCGTTTGAATTTTTCCGCCACCTTGGAGTAATTCATCACGATAAGGAGAACCTTCTGAGGCATTACGCTTTACGATAGGCAAGTTTAACTTATGCATTGATCTGCGTGTTTTTATACAAAATGGACAAGCAAAGAATTGATACAAAGACAGTTTTTCTAGCTCCGCTGCTACTTGTTGTTGAGCTTCTGGAGTACGTTTAAGTTTTGAACCACGGGTGATAAAATCAATAGCAGCAATAAGGCCACCTAACAGGTTACGAATAAGGTTAATCAATAATTTCATCTATACAGCTCATTTGTTGAATTGGGGAAGTAAAAGTCGAAATCATTATAACCTTTACGCGCATATGTTTTAAACTTTACTTGTTACCTAGTTATAAGGATCATTGTTTTTGCTGCATATTGATATGAAATTCTAGACCAAAAGAGTTTTGATTGAAAAATCACTGGGTGCTTAGATGTTTTGAACTAGCATAGTGTTTGTTATCTTCTGCTTATCAATACACAGTATTTTAGCTGTTTTTAGATTGCGACTTAAAATAAACCAGTTTGGTTTCAACAAAGATATACTTACATGCTTTCTCAAACCTACTTATTGAAAGTATATCTTTTGAGTTTATAAAGATGTGGTATTTGAATTAAATGAAAATAAGGCTAAATAAATATATGGACACTTTACCCATGAAAGATATTGAAATATATGCTGAGCCCATTGCTCTGTATCAGTTATTAAAACTCGAAGCCCTTGTTTCCAGTGGCGGTGAGGCTAAGGTGGCCATCGATGATGGCCGAGTGTTAGTTAATGGTGAGGTTGAAACCAGACGTCGTAAAAAGATTATAGCCGGTGATATTATTGAATTTGAAAAACAGCCATTTAAAATAGTATTAAAGCAAGAGCTGAAACCCTTTATTGGTTAAGTTAAGCCAGTCTTTGATATAAAGAGAAATCATGTTAGATATTGTTACAATATTCTTTTGAGTCATATTATAAGGCCGCTTATAAGTGACCAAAAATAACTATAAAGCGCTTGTAACCTGCTTCCTTCCGTTGGTATGCGGTGCCTACTAGCCATTATAACGCAATAAAATATAGTTAAAAATAGGTGCTGAATGTTTGACGGTACAGAAATAACAAAAAAAGCTGATAAATTTCATTGTATAGTCTAACTACATGGATTTTTTAGGTTATTTCAGTGTCAGATAAATTAAGTGCGCTCGACCTTGCTTTTCTGTCTTTAGAAAAGCAGACCACACCCGTCAACGTTGCTAGCTTGGCGATTTTTGAGATACCTAAAGGATACAAGGGAAACTTCCCTCGAGATTTGATGGACAAATTAGAAGTCCAGCCTGCAGGACCTCCTTTCAATCAAAAGTTAAGCCATGTTAGCAGCGCGAAGCTGCCAAGTTGGGTAACGGATGAACATTTTGATATTCATTACCACGTTCGTCATTCAGCCTTGCCTAAACCCGGAAAAATGGCTGACTTGTTAGAACTAGCTTCACGCCTGCATAGCCGTCTATTGGATAGGGAACGGCCTTTATGGGAATTTCATTTAATCGAAGGCTTGGAAGATAACAAGTTTGCACTTTACATAAAGATGCATCATGCCGCTATTGATGGCATGGGGGGGATCGAATTGATGGAAGATTGTTTTAGTTTATCCGGTCAAGATGAGGTGAGGGCCCCTTGGGCTGGTCTGAAAAAACACTTAATACCTCGTTCACAAAATTCAATAAGCTTAAGCGAAAAAACAGCTAACTTAACTGCCCAGGTAAAAGACAGGGCAAGCATGGTTCAGGACTTGTCAAAAATGTTTTGGGGCCAAGGATTAAAAGCCACAGGTATCAGTAAAAATACTTCTCCGGTACCTTTTACCGCTCCAAAATCAATTTTTAATGTGCCGATCACAGGTGCTCGGCGCTTTGCAGTAAAATCACTTTCGTTAACAGAACTCAAGAGCATCGGTAAACAAGCTAATGCCACCGTGAACGACATGGTATTAGCTCTGTGCTCTGGGGCATTGCGTAAATATATGCAAGATAAGGGGGCGCTACCCAAAAAGTCTTTAATCGCTTCGGTTCCCGTTTCTGTAAGGCAGATGAATCGGACAGGTAATCAAATTACTTATGTTACTGCTAATTTAGCCACTGACGAGCCCGACACTATGGCTCGCTTAGCCAAAATTGGCGCTTCAACCAAAGATGCAAAAGAAGAACTTGGCTCGGTTTCTGCGGATGCTGCTACTAGCTTTGCTGTGATTGCCCAAGGCTTGGTTGCAGTGATGAATCAGCTCAATATGACCAACGTACTTCCTCCTGTTGCCAACGTGACAATATCTAACGTTCCCGGTCCTAGGCGACCTTTGTATTTTGGTCAGGCAAAGCTTCAAGCAACTTATCCTTTATCTGTATTAATTGATGGCCAGTCACTGAATATTACAGTGGTGAGTTATTGTGATGACATCGATTTCGGCTTAATGGCCTGTCGAGATACCATACCTGACATTGAAAAAATTGCTGATTATATAGATGATGCAATGGATGGAATTAAGGGGGGGATTTATCTTCAGGGTTTAATGCAAAATAAAGATAATTAGCCAATACAAGTTTCATGACTCTAGGAAGTTTGTATTGGTGGCTAGGTCTAATTTAGTTCTATATTCGCTGTTGCTTGTTTATCTCGCACGTTTTTTCATACGGTTACCGCGGCAAATAAACTCAATACATAAGCCATAGCGTAAAAGCCTTTTCGCTAAAGTGTAGCCTTTTCTCCATCAGCATATAAAGTTACACTATGTTTAGACAATTGATATTGGTCTAGGTAGTTGTGAATAGAGCCATAGGTGGCAGTGGCAATTTTTCCGTGGTGATTTTTGGTGGTGATATCATCCATTAACAGCCTTCGCTATTTGAGAATATGTGTAGATGAATGAGTACTTGTGAATTAATTCAAACTTGCACAGGTAATCTTGAATTATCGTCTTCTTACTCATTCCGCTCAAAAATTCATGTTTAGTTATCATGATTTAAGTATAATTCTATTGACTTAGCTTTAAGGTTCCATAGCGTTTTTCGTTCCTTTTCAAATTTGGCCTACTTTTATGACTTCCTTATCTCCATTATTTAATAATACAGCAGCAGACACGTTCAATGACCCATTGCAAAAATCCTTAAGCGACTTGTGGTCAAAGATTGAAAAAAAGCAAAAACGTAATCAAAAGTTTTTAGATGACAAAGAAAATCTGTTTGTGGAGTTTCAAGCTAAAGTCTTACCCTTTGAGCAACAGCAGGGTATGGAGATGGTCAATTTAGTAGAATTTCTTATTCCTTTTTTTGGACGCAAGTCTTTATCCGAGTACCAGCGCGAAGAATTAATATGTTGGATTGAAAGTACGCTTGAGTATTTACGCTCACATCCTTTTTTAGCTGATGTTGATCATGACGCTTTACAAAACAAGTTTACCGCTGCTTTTACTGCCTTTATACAGGTGCAAAATGTAGAGATAGATATACACCAAATAGAAAAAGTGCGCATGGATATAGAGCATATGTTTGAAGGTAATATGCAACTTACAGAAGACGAAATTATTAACCTAATAAAAGATCCCAGCTTATTAAATCAATATATTCAGCGTATGGATAAAGAAATTTCTGAGGATGAAGAGGACTATGATAACGAAGAAAATAACGGTGAGCATGGTGACCCTTTTGAAAGGTTTTTTGATGATAATTTTGGTGAAGATGATCTTCAACAAGATGCTGCAAAGGAAGCCTCAAAAGATGCGAAACAAAAAAACTTGGATAAGTTATTTAAAGCAGGGCAATTGAATAAAATCTATAAACGCTTAGCCTCGTTATTACATCCTGATAAAGAGCAAGATCCTGCGAAAAAAGAACAAAAACATGTGCTCATGCAAACCTTATCTGATGCACGTAAAAATAAAGATGCTTTTACCTTGTTACAACTTTATCAAATTCACATTAATGATGGTGAATTTAGCTTCGACCCCGACACGTTAGGCTCAATGCAAGCCTTACTTAGAGCAAAATTACATCGATTAGACGACGAACTCTATGCAGAAAAATCTAGTAATGAATTATCAACTCTAGTCTGGCGCAAGTTTTCAGGTCGCAGTAAAAAGCAAACAGAAAGTAATATTAAAATCCATGTGGCAAACATCGCAGAAGAAGTGCAGGAAAATCAACTCATCATGCAGCAAAACCAAACCGTTGCTC
This sequence comes from Paraglaciecola sp., assembly GCA_034111205.1. GTDB lineage: Bacteria > Pseudomonadota > Gammaproteobacteria > Enterobacterales > Alteromonadaceae > Paraglaciecola. Next base: position 6,195 of record JAWUXT010000087.1, read on the forward strand.
AAATGAAGAAACACTTGCAAGAAAGGCTTGAAAAAAATCGAGGCTGGGTAAGCGACATGCCCATAGATTTGATGGACTTGTTTAGATAAGAGCATTAACGGCAATTAAAGCCAATGATGTTAACTAACCTGAATTCTGGATAAGACGTGCCGCTACCCTAAAAGTAATTATGACGAAAACGGTATGTTAGATCGTTATACTTCATTAAACTTCCTTGCTCGATAGCACTTTGCGGCGTTATCGCGCTGTCCATCCTCCATCAATCACTAATGCTTGGGCAGTGATGTTTCTGGCTTCGTTACTAAGAAGAAACGCTGCTGTAGCAGCCAACTCATCGATACCAATAAAGGCCTTTTTAGGCATTGGCGCTAGCATGATTTTATCTATTACCTCCTGTTCGCTAATGCCATTTTCAATCGCTTGTGCCACAATCTGATTTTCAACCAAAGGCGTTTTCACATATGCAGGACACAGAGTATTAACGGTCACATCACAATCACCTGTTTCTAGGGCAAGGGTCTTAGCAAAGCCTAATAAGCCATGTTTTGCCGCGACATACGCAGATTTAAAGGGCGAAGCGACCACTGAATGCACTGAGCCGATATTGATAATTCGCCCGTAATTTTGTTTGCGCATGTTAGGTAGCAACGCTTGGCTTAACATTGCAGGTGCAACCAACATAATATTGATCAGACTTTGCCATGTTTCAGGTGGGAAGTCTTCAAACTTACTTACGTATTGTACCCCCGCGTTGTTGATTAACACATCTACTGTTAGGGGATGTAAATTGTTTGATAACTCAGCTACATCTTTTAAATTAGTGACATCTAGTTCAATTGCTGAGGCACCAATAGCTTGGTTGTGCAATTGCATAACCGCATTTGTTGCTGCAGCTAAATTAATATCTGCGATGATAATATGATGTCCCAGGCTACCTAAGTGCTGGCCGATACCCAAACCTATACCACTGGCGCCACCTGTAATAAGAATATTCCTTTTAGACATACCGATCTCCTAAATATCTAATTTTTGAGTCAATGACTCAGCTATTTGTTTAACCGCTCTAATTTGTAGTCCATTCTGGGTGGCATAGTCGCTACCTGTGTAGCCCCACCAATCCCAGCAGCCTTGAGGGTTTAACGGCATAAACATAGAATTTTTAGTTTGTGGATAAAGCACAACCATTTGGTTTGTGTCGGCCCAATTGTTTAAGCCATTGTTTTCGATAAATTGGGTACCTACTGTTTCTAAATTTTGCTGACAACCATGAAAACTAATGTGTAGTTGACAACTTTCACCAGCCTGACATGTTTTGGGAATATATAGATATCCTTGATCGGCTAGGCTGCTTGCTCCCCTCCTAATGCTTGTTGGTCAACTAATACATGTTTGCCTTGTGGTTGTTCACTACGAGATTGCAAAGTCGGGTACAGAAAACTCAACATTTCACCCGCAGCATCGTAATCACAATTACCCATAAATGGTGATTCAGAAACATCACATTTTGAACCATGAGTTAAGGTAGGAAAGTGATGCGCAAAAGGCTGTTGATTGATATATTCCAGATTATTTGGGTCCATCCACATAAGATATTGCTGATGCAGGGCTTGAGACACATCAGCATGGATTTTAGTGTCTTTGGTGCCTCTTAATAACCATACTTTACTGTGTTTTAGATTATCTAAAGCGGCAACGTTATGCTGACTTTCATAAGCTTTAGCTTGTTGTGTTAGATTTTGGCTTTTTGCATCCGTACTTTCATTTACACATTGTGTAAGTGCTGTTTTGATACTGTTTTGGGCACAGTAATATGGGCCCGCGGCAATGATGCCTACTTTATCTACCCAATCAGAATGGGCAATATGAAATTGATTCGCCATATAGCCGCCACTCGATAGACCTGATAAACCAATCTTTGTCAGGTCTAGGTTGAGCTTTTCAGCAAACGCATGACTGCTATTTATGAGCAAATAGCTTAGCAATAAAATTGTTAGGTTTTTCATTTTCGTCCTTCTTTATATTTGCATCTGCAATCTGATTTATTGTTCAATAAAGTCTTTGATTTGTTGCGCTTTTTGGCTAATGCCTAATATCCCATTTAAGTGACCTGAATCACCTAGCAACTCACCTAATTGACTGTCTTTGCCCAAATCTACCAGCTGTTTATTTGCATCATGGCTGAGGTAAGGCATCAGCAATAAATCATTAGCTGAAGGCAAAAAAAGGCTTTTGGCTTTGATATTTTTAAGACCTTCGGCGAGAGTTTCATCGTGACCAGCGATAAACAATTGGGATGCCCTGATTAAATATAAAAGATGGTTAGCGTCAGATAATTTAGCTCTGGTTTGTGCCCGTTCCCTGAGCCAGCTCACAATAGAATATGTGCCTTCAATTGAGTGCAGGGGTTCTGTTTGTAACGTCTGATGATTCACCGCTTTTGTGATGCCAATTTGATTGAACGCTTTTGGGGTCAATGCATCTTGCGTAATAAACATTAACGCGGCGATTAGCCCTTCGGTAGGGGGCGTATGTGAATAATAATCCCCTTTTCGCCAATTAGGGTCGAGTCGAATAGGAATAGCCCAACGTTCTAATAAAACGGTGGCCCATGCATCACTTTGAGCACTGCCAATCACCGATATCATTCTAGGCACCCAGTCTGGGTAAGCGGCTGCCCAGTCGATTGCTTGCATCGAACCCATTGATGCCCCTATAACGGCATGTAACTTAGTTATGCCTAAACTTTCTAGCACCAATTTTTGTACTTCAACAAAGTCTCGGATAGTCACGACTGGAAAATCTAAACCATAAGCCTTACCTGTATCAGGGTTGATAGACGCAGGTCCAGTCGTAATGACATTAGGATCGTTTACGCCAAGATTAGCTAAACTGTCTACGCTAATAACATAAAATTTATTGGTATCTATGGCTTTACCAGGACCAATTAATGTGTCCCAATAACCTGGTTGTTGATCTTCTTTTGCGTATTTTCCTGCCGCATGTGAATTAGCTGAAAAGTAGTGAGTGACTAATATTACATTGTCTTTTTTGACGTTTAACTTGCCATAACTCTCCCAGCCCACAACCACTTGTTTAATGGTTTCGCCATTAAACGTTTTGAAATTTGTGGTTTCAAAACGTTGTTTGACTACCATTAAGTCTGCTGATGTAAATGCACTAAATAACAAGACAAAACACATAGCTAAATATTTACTGTGTCTTAATATCGGATATTTCATATCAATTTATTCCTGCTTATTTTCCGCAATGTGTTTATGTAAAACTAAATATAGCTATGGCTAATGCCACGCCACATAGAGGCACAACAACTGTCAGTGCGCCCAATGCCCAATAGGCTTGTTGATGGGTTTCTTGACAGATTGCTCGAATGGTCGTTACCACATAACCATTATGCGGTAATGAATCTAAGGCTCCAGACGAGATAGATACAATCCTATGCAGCTCTTCAGGGTCGACCCCTTGTTCTAAATAACCAGGAGCCAGAAGAGGCAAGGCGATGACTTGACCACCAGACGCAGAGCCTGTTAATCCCGCGATCACACTAATGGCGATAGCGGCCCCAATTAATTCGTTACCGGGTATTTGTGCCATCATTTCGACAGCTGTTTGAAATGCTGCTGTTGATTTGGCAATGCTACCAAAGCCTACTACCGCTGCTGTATTGCCAATAGCAATAAGCGCACCTGTGGTTCCAGCTGTCACGGCATTTTGTAAGTTATGAAAATACTTAAAGTTAATCGCCATTAAACATAACACACCGCCACCTAAGGCCACTATTAATGCTAGTTGCTGCAGAGAATCATGTAATAAGAATGATAAAACCAACACCACAAAAAGCGGAATAATACCGGTGAAAGGGTGGGGGTAATCGCGCTCTGGGATTTCAGGATCATGATCACGTGCTTCAAAATGTTCACCGTTAGCCACGGCTTTATTGAGCATTTTGCTCATCCACCAAAAACCAAAGCTTGCCATAAATATGGCCACGACTAAGCTGACTTCCCACGCAGCAAAAGGGGAGGTACCTAAGTATTTAATAGGGATCCAGTTTTGAATTTCAGGTGAACCGGCGGATGTCATAGTAAACGTCACTGAACCAAAGGCCAGTGCTGCAGGGATAAAGCGTCTCGGCAGATTAGCATCTTTAAACAAGCTAAGTGCCATGGGGTAAACTGAAAATGCAACCACAAATACACTGACTCCACCGTAGGTGAGCACTGCACAGGCTAGTACCACTGCCACCACAGCTTGTTGCCTACCTAGTTTGCTAATGATCCATCTAGCTAATGAATCGGCAGCACCGGTATCTTCCATAAATTTGCCAAATAATGAACCTAGCAAAAACATAAAAAACCAAGACGCTATAAAGCCTGAAAAACCTTGCATGTAATTAGTGACAAAGTTGATGTCTCCGATAAAAATGGGTAGACCACTGGTCAGTGCGACTATGAGTGCACACAGAGGGGCGGCTATAAATAAATTCATTCCGCGAATAGTTAATACTATAAGCAGCAATAACCCACCTATCAGGCCGATTAAACTAAGCATATTATGTGTTTCCTTTAAATTGAGTCAGTGACCGCAGACCAACAGAAAGGATGATTGCATTGTGAAGTAAAGCCTGAACAATGCCATAGTACTATGGTACTAAAGACGGCGAGTCACTTCTGGATTAAGGTTACTTAGACCGCAGCAAATAGAAAAAAATAAAAACACAATCCAAGGACACATAATGAAAAATATAAAAAATACCCAACGTTTGGCTGCTACTAAACAATTATTTAATCAATCACTCTGCGCTGTGGCAGTAGGAGCTGTGTTACTTGCAAGCAGCAATCTGCACGCCCAACAGAACGAACAGAAGAAAGGCCTTGAACGGATTGAGGTAACAGCACGAAAAACAGTTGAAAGTTTGCAGGAAGTCCCTGTTTCAATTACCTCGATTGGCGCAGTTGAACTGGATGAAAAAGGTATTTCGGTTCTAACCGAAATTCAGCAGTTTTCTCCTAATACGACTTTGCAGAACAGTCGCGGCACTAACTCCACCTTAACCGCATTTATTCGTGGGGTTGGCCAGCAAGATCCACTTTGGGGTTATGAACCAGGCGTTGGAATTTATATTGATGATGTTTATGTAGCCCGTCCACAAGGCGCAGTTTTTGACTTGTTAGACGTTGAGCGCATAGAGGTTTTACGTGGTCCACAAGGCAGCTTGTACGGTAAAAACACGGTAGGTGGTGCACTCAAATATGTCACTAAACAAATGAGTGGTGACACTGAGCTAAACGTACAGGGCACATTAGGTAGCTATAACCAGCGCGATCTCAAAGTAACCGGCCAATTTCCGATAATCGAAGATAAATTGTATGTTGGATTTGGTTTAGCTGACTTGTCTCGTGATGGATATGGCGAATATTTGCAATCAGCTTTACCCAATCAGGATTTAGAAAACTACAACAAAGATTTAACTGCAGCGCGAGTCACCATAGAATTTACCCCAAGAGACGATTTGTTTTTTCGTTTAGCCTGGGATAAAACAACCGATGACTCCAATTCTAAAGGCGGCTATCGTTTATTACCCAGCATAAGAACTGACGCACCCGTTCCTGACAGTGTTTTTGACTCCTACACCAGTTTGCCAACCGAAAATAAAGTCGAATTAGAAGGCATTAGTTTAACGGCGCGGTGGGATATAAGTGACGCACTTAGCCTTAAATATGTGGGTTCTAAGCGCGAAAGCTATTCACCTACTAATATAGATTTTGATAATACGCCTTTGGATATCTTTGATGTGCCTGCTATTTATGAAGACGAAAATAGCTCTCATGAAGTGCAATTTAATTATACCGGATATGGCTTAACTGTCGTTGGGGGTGTTTACTATTATGATGGTGAATCTTGTGGTCAGTTTGAAGCAATACTAGGTGTTTTAGGCCGTGACTTATACGGAGACAATGGAGTTGTAGCGCCACTTGGCGCACCAGGACTTACCCGCGAGGTATCGGGTTGCAATAACAGCAACAGTATAGCTGCTTATGCACAGGGTTCTTATGATATTACCGAGCAATTATCTCTCACTTTAGGGGCGCGTTTCACAGACGAAGAAAAGCAAGCTGATGTATATAATGGCGTGCAACTTTATAACATTTACCCTGAATCTAACTGGATCCCAGGCTATGTCCGTCCATCCGGCGATTTAGTGCCTCAGGTATTGGGTAGTGATTCAGACAGTGATGGCATACTGGATGCGAAGGCTAAACAAAGCTGGTCACGTTTTACGCCTAGAATAGGATTAG
>JAWUXT010000088.1:0-12685 GCA_034111205.1 Paraglaciecola sp.
CTAATCATTATCGTTTAACATCTCCTTTAAGCGATGTAATGCCAGTCTGGTTCTTGATTTTACTGTCGCTAGTGGAATGTCGAGCTCATTAGCCACTTCTTGCTGAGATTTTCCATCAATATAGATTGCCTCTACCACTAATTTTTGCTTTGCTGGTAAAGATTCAAACAACCCCCCTATTTCGTCCATTGTCACTTGGTGATCCAAAGAAACCTCATTAGCGTCAGGGGTTTGTTCACATAAAATGGGCCATAAATCGTCTGAACATACGTCTTCTTTACGATTTCTTTGCTTTCTCAGCATATCGAAGCGGATATTTCTAGCAATGGTAAAAATCCACGTTGAAGGAGAACCTTTTTCTGAATTAAATAAATGAGATTTTTGCCAAACATTAGACATGGTGTCTTGCACCAACTACATTGCTAGCGCTTCATTACCCATTTGTTTTAGAGCATACGAACGCAACCTAGGCGCAAAGTAACTAAACACTTTTGAAAACGAACGCTTGCAACGCTCGCTTGCAACGATACTTAGATACTCGGACATTTCTTGTGCACATTCTATTGGCTTTACGGAATTAATTTGTTTTGTTTCCAAAGATATTCCAACTAACATGTATTTATATCATCAATTAATCGACACTACTAAGTAATACTAGTTGTTTGGGTTAAAGGATCACTCTACCAATTCTGTCAAAAATTTCAAAGCATCTAGACAGTCCTTTTGCTGCAGAAATTTTTGTTTTTGTTCGGCGTCCACTGGTATTAATTCTAACCAGCGATATATAACCCATATAGGATCATTAAACTTTGGATTTTGGTATAACGATTGTAGCTCTGGGTACTTCTCAAAAATCTCCATAAGTCTTTCGTCTATGGGTGCAATTGAGTTTACTTCTGACTGAGCGGTCCACTCATCTAGCCACTGGCAGTTACCTGTTCTCAGACCATCGCTTTCAGTGGCTATAGATTCAATGCTAAAGCATTTATAACCCTCTACAGTTACTCCTAAGAAACCATTGTCCAACAAATCAAAGTCGATCACTTTTACGAAAGTACCTACAGGATAAATATGCTCATTTTTATCTTTATCGGCTTGAGAGTTCACCATACAAATGCCAAAACCAGTGCCGGCTTTACACGCTTCTTTCACCATGCGCACATACCTGGGTTCGAATATTCTTAGTGACATCCTTCCACCCGGAAGCAAGTGTGCTGATAGTGGAAATAACGGGATCTCAAAAAATGAATTCATAAAAAAGTATTTCGCAGTGTGTTTAATTAGTGTCGATACGCCGAGATCATAAATTAAGATCGAAATGATAATATCAGTATTTACTATTAAATGATCTCTAGAAGGCATATTTGGGTATCTGCTAGCAATGTTAATTAAGTCGACATGGTATGTCTTAGTTACTAAGATTGGCCATAAACAGAAACTACAGGGCGGCAGGACCATAATGAGTAAACAGATTGCAATAATAGGGACAGGGATTTCAGGGCTAACCTGCGGATATTTACTTCACCAAAAGCATGACATTACTCTCTTTGAGGCAAACAGCTATATTGGCGGCCATACTGCAACTAAGGATGTTGAAGTAAACGGCAAGCAATATGCCATAGACACAGGGTTTATTGTCTTTAATGACTGGACCTATCCAAACTTTATTAAGTTAATGGACAAGATTGGGGTGCAATCTCAAGCCACCGAAATGAGTTTTAGCGTTAAAAATATAGCACAAAATCTTGAATACAATGGAAACACTCTCAACAGTCTATTCGCCCAAAGAAGCAATATACTGCGACCTCGTTTTTGGAGAATAGTAAGAGATATTCTGAAATTTAATAAAATATGTAAAAAAGAAGCGTCAGAAAAATCTGATTATGGCCAGCAAACACTGCATCAGTTTTTAGTACAACATCAATTTAGTGACGACTTCACCTACAATTACATTTTGCCAATGTGTGCAGCAATTTGGTCAACTAGCTTAGAAGATATCAAAGCCTTTCCGTTTGCATTTTTTCTGCGCTTTTTCAATAATCATGGATTACTTAATATCACTGACAGACCACAATGGCGCTCAATCATTGGAGGTTCCAGAGAGTATATCCAACCCCTTATTTCTGGCTTTGAAGATAAAATAAAGCTCAACAGTCCGGTAAAATCTGTGACCGATAAAGGTAATCAGAAATTAGTTCGTTTACAGGATGGTTCTGAGCATCTGTTTGATGATGTTATTTTTGCTTGTCATAGTGATCAAGCCCTGGTAATTCTTGCTTCACCAAGTGCTTTTCACAAAGAAATTTTAGGGAATATGCCCTATGCTAAAAATGAAGTTGTTCTTCACACAGATGATAGTATTTTACCTGCCAGAAAACTTGCATGGGCAAGCTGGAACTACCTTATCAAAGGCTATGATGGTGAATCTCAGGCACCTGCTATATTGACATATAACATGAACATTTTGCAAAACATAGAATCGGATACAACCTTTTGTGTGACCTTAAATAACACTAAGGATATTGCTCCAGAAAAGGTATTGGGTACATACTCCTATGCACATCCTCAATTTAACAATCAAACAGTTGCCGCCCAAGCAAGGTGGGCAGAAATATCTGGTAACAATGGTCTACATTTTTGCGGTGCATACTGGTACAACGGCTTTCACGAGGATGGCGTGCACAGTGCTTTAGATGTTTGCACTTCATTTGGTGAACATCTTTAATGCAAAGTGCTATATACAAAGGAAGCGTATTTCACAGTCGATTTGTGCCCAAGAAACATGCTTTTAGTTACCAAATTTTTTTACTCTGGCTAAATCTTGATGAAATTGATTTGCTAGAAGCCGAAGTTAAAGGGTTTTCGGCTACATCATGGGCACCATTAAGATTTAAGCGCAGTGATTATTTAGGTGATACTGACAAGCCACTAAAACAATCTGTGTTGGATAAAATGTCAGCGTTGGCACAACACCCATTAACAGGTACCGTTTATTTACTCGGTCAAACACGTACTTTTGGTTTGTATTTTAGTCCGGTTAATTTTTATTACTTACAGCAAGATGATGGTTCATTTAGTCACTTATTAGCTGAGGTAAGCAATACACCTTGGAATGATAGGCATTATTATTTGGTTGATTTAGCCAAACAAGAAGATTGTGACAAAGTCTTTCATGTATCACCTTTCAACCCAATGGATATGCAATATAAGTGGAAAGTATCGCAACCTGAACAATCATTAAAATTAACTCTGTCTTGCCATAAAGAAGTCAAACATTTTGTTGCTAGTCTAAATTTGTCACGAGTAGAACTGAACTCAAAAAGCCTTTATAACGTATTGCTAAGTATTCCTAGTATGACGTTAAAAACCGTCATTGGAATTTATTGGCAAGCTCTTAAACTATTTATAAAAGGCGTGCCTTTTTATTCCCACTCAGAACAAGGTAAAAAATAATTATGCCAAACGGAGAACAAGTATTAATAGAGTCTTCAAGCTCATCGTGGCAGCACAAGTTGTGTCGAACAATTATGTTGAAAGTATTTGCTAGCCTTCCGCAAGGTCAAATGGTGATAAAGGAAAAAGGTGTATTGGTAGATACCTTTGGACAAAAAAATTCTGATTTGCACGCTGAGATTGATTTTCAGTGTCTAAGTGTTTATCAAAGTTTACTATTTGGTGGCAGCGTTGCCTCTGGAGAAACATTTTCTGAAGGCTTGTGGACAACTCCAGATTTAACCAATGTAATTCGTATTTTTGCACGTAATTTGCCTCTTCTTGATAGCTGGGAAGCAAAAATGGAGTGGTTAGCCTTCCCAATTCGTAAAATTAGCCATCTTGCTAATAAAAATTCTGCAACAGGGTCAAAGAAAAATATTGCTGCGCATTATGATTTAGGCAACAAACTTTATACTCGGTTTCTTGATGACAGCATGATGTATTCTGCGGCTATTTATTCGTCAGAAAACAGTACTCTGGCTCAAGCGCAAATGACAAAGTTAAAAGCAATCTGTGACAAGCTACAATTAGTTCCTGAAGACCATCTAGTAGAAATCGGAACTGGCTGGGGTGGACTAGCAGTTTTTGCAGCCAAGAATTACGGCTGTAAAGTCACTACAACCACTATTTCAGAAGAACAATATCAATACACTCAAGACTTAATCAACAAAGAAGGTCTACAAGACAAAATTACCTTATTGAAAAAAGACTATAGATTACTCGAAGGCAAGTATGACAAATTGGTTTCTATTGAAATGATTGAAGCGGTCGGAAAAGAGTACCTACCTACATTCTTTAAAAAATGTTCAAGTCTATTAAAAGATGAAGGCTTAATGGTGTTGCAAGCAATTACTATTAGCGACCATCGCTTTGACAGCTATAGCAAAAGTGTCGATTTTATTCAAAAGCATATTTTCCCAGGTGGCTTCTTGCCTTCACAGTTATTGATTAATCAACACTTGAGAAAACACACCGACTTGATGATCCGTGACCTCCACGATATCGGTCTTGATTACGCCAGAACCCTGAAAGACTGGCATCACAAACTACTAGAAAACAAAGAGCCATTGGCTAAAGATGGTTACGATGACCGATTTATGAATATGTGGCGTTATTACTTTAGCTACTGCGAAGGGGGGTTTTTAGAGCGTACTATCAGTACTGTACAATTGGTCATCAGCAAACCCGCATTCGCAAACAGTATTAGCCGCTAGAGTCTGAAAATAGCATGAAACATCAAGCTTATAAATGCACTTTGATCTGCTTTGTAATTCTTTTATACACATTAACCTTTTCAGGAGTCACTATGGCAGATCCTCTTGCTGATTTAAAAAAGGTTGGAGAAGCCAAACTTCAAGTGCTTTTTTGGGATGTCTACAATTCGAGCCTGTATAGCCAGACTGGCGAATACCAAGTAGAAATATTTCCTCAAGCACTGAAAATAAACTATTTAAGAAATATCGACGCAAAAGACCTAATAGAAAGAACTCAGGATGAATGGGAAAAATTAGGTATTGAAAAAGCAAAATTTAGCCCATGGATTACTCTGCTAACCGACATATTTCCAGATATCAAAAAAGGCGACACGCTTTTATTGAAGGTCAGTGATACTCAACAAAGTGAGTTTTTTTTCAATGGACAAACAATAGGTCAAATTAGCGACCAAGCTTTTGGTAAAAGCTTTTTACGCATTTGGCTAGATGAAAATTGCAGTTACCCTAAAGTTCGTAAAAAACTGATTGGACAGAACAAATGAAGTTATTCAAATATTTATTTTTAGTGTTTATTACCCCTTTTGTTTTGTCATGCAGTAGCTCCATAGATGACTATGAAAACACCAAGCCTGAATTTGACTTACCCACGTATTTTGATGGTCAAGTTACTGCTTGGGGAATTGTGCAAGATTACTCCAATAAACTCACCAGACGTTTTTGTGTAGACATAATCGGCACTTGGCAAGGCAATCAAGGTCAATTACATGAAACCTTCTACTATAACGACGGTGAGCAACAAATTCGTATCTGGGAACTTCAAATTGCTGACGATGGCAGCGTTACTGGTGGTGCAGCAGATGTAATTGGCGAAGCTAGTGGTGGTTCGAAAGGCACCGCATTTAATTGGCAATATACTTTACGGGTGCCAATCGATGATACAGAATACGACTTATTCGTAGACGATTGGATGTATATGATGGACAACAATCGCGTTATGAATCGATCTTATATGAAAAAATTTGGAGTCACTGTCGCTGAGATATCTATCTTTTTTGATAAGAGCAAACCGGTTAGGAAGTGTGGTTAGTTAATAGCTTGTCTTACGGTTTAAAGCATCGCATCTCTATTGCTATAATCGATAACTAATTATTCAAATAGTCCATATTGATGTCATACAGGTATTAAAAAGCAGCATACCTGTATGAAAAACGCTTCCACTGTACTTTAAACCTTCATACATCCATTTTCGTCACTTACCAAGATGTTCAATTGAGCCAATCAAAGCGTTTAAAGATTTGGCTCCAGCTAATCTGATTTTTATCAGGTTTAAGTAGAGCAACCTTTTAATTTGCTGAACCCTAAATATTTTAAACCTCACTAAGGTTAAATATCTGCATAGATAGTAGGATATGGATTGATATTGGTTTTAATATCTTTAGATATTTTATATACATCTAAAGATAAGCAAACTACAAATTGAAAATCGATGCATACATATAAAATCTAAAATAATGATATAAACAGCCAACGGCAAACTTATAAATAACCGGCTGCCTTTTAGCAGCCTGAAATCAGATACTTATTGAAAAGCCGATGCTTGTAATTAAGTTTGCGTCAGACGAATCGATAGCAATTCAATCTCGGTTTCTCCCCAACTTGTCATGACTACTCACCCAATGCCCGCCAATCACTGCACATGCTAAAGAAATATCTCCAGCAAGTACTGTTGCCGCCACGATTTCTGCTAACTTGTTTGCTTTTCCGGTGCCATAACAATCAAGTATTTCCAAACACTCTTTTTGGGTGGGTAAACCAGTACCGCCTCCATAGGTAGCCACAATTAAGGAAGGCAATGTCACAGACAGATAAAAATCGCCATTCTCTAACAATTCATGAGAAAGAAAACCGGCATGAGATTCAACTACATTGGCTTCATCTTGCCCAGTGGCGATAAATAATGACGCGATACCGTTAGCTGAATGTGGGCCATTATATGCAGCACCAGCCATCATGGCGCCGGTATTAGCCAGTACTGTCGCCCGAGCCAACATTTTGGTATCGACCTTCATTATCTTTTTAACAATATCTTTTTTCAGCACGACTTCTGCAATAACCCGCTTGCCTCGAGAGTGCAACATATTCAAGTGGGAGTGTTTTTTGTCTGTGTCCATATTTCCAGATAACAAGTATTCACACTTAAATGGATATTGTTGCACTATCCATTCACAAGCTGCCAATGTGGCCTTGCCCACCATATTTTGTCCAGCCGCATCACCTGTTGTATAGTTGAATCTTAGATAACGTGTTTTCGACACTGACCACTGCATAATATGCTCAAGTTTACCAAAACTAGTCGTCGCTTCAGCTTGTTGCTTAATCTCTAGAAAATGCTCATCTATCCACTTACCAAAATCCCGAGCTTCTCTAGCATTCGCAAAAATAAAGGCCGGTGAGCGTTGCATAAATTGTTCAACTACTGTGGTATGCACACCACCACATTCATTCAGCAATCGCATCCCTCGACTATAACTTGCTACTAGCGTGCCTTCTGTTGTAGCCAATGGCACATGAAAATAACCTTGCGCATGCTCACCGTGAACCAACATTGGGCCTGCAATACCCACAGGCATTTGTACCACACCAATAAAGTTTTCAATATTGCCAGGCAAAACACTCGGATCAATTGAATAATGTCCAGTGTGCGATAAATCTGCACCTGTTTGTTGGGTCAAATATTCACGACGATTTTGTGCCCACTCATGGCTATGATCATTAAGGGTGTTTCGTGGGATCCTGTATTTTTTGCTCATAAAACTCGATCCTTCATTAAATGTTGTGTGTCCTATAACAAGACTATGCAAACAGTTTGCCAATCAATTTTAGCGAAAAATAATGACCAAATAATGACCAAATAATGAAAATGTTGGAAAAACCCATAATTTCACTTCTGATATGCTCAAAATTAGTGCGATAGATTGTTCGTTATAGTGCAGGGACATGGTGTAGGAATGAAGAGCAGAAAATAGTGTAAGAACGACACAAACATGCAGTACACATAACCGTGACAACTGCACAAACAAGAATATGCAAAGCATGGAGGGATTCAACGCAAGTTAAAGTTTAGGTGCCTTGTTGTTGCTGTCGTTTATATACCCATCACCATCAAACTCATGAATATTATTCAACAATCATTTTTGTTGAGACTATTACCTATTTTAGGTGGAGTAAGTTTATGCTTCTAGCAAAACGATATTGATTCAATATCCTCTTGATAGGTATAACGATATCAACTCTATGTTTTATAAGTGCAGTGATAAAATAAAATAGATAAAGCTTTAGCAAAGCTACTCCCCCTAATATCAGCGATGATAAAACATTATCTTCGAACGACTTTTTTTATATAATACGTATGCGCGTCCACAGTGTGTGTATCTATGCATGCGGATCATCTTTGAGGTGTTAAAATAGGTTTTGGTAGTTTTTTGAGGTTATTTTTTGCAGCTGTTGGCAAAAATAATCGGCAGCAAAAATCATTGCGCCACACATCATATTTCCAACGTGCAATATGATGTGTGGTATGTAATTTAAATGTTACAAATGTGAGGCTTAACAATAACTACTCTAGAACTGATATCGGCTCGGAAATTTTAGGCTTGCCCTGATTAATAGAAATCTCTACCCGGCGATTACGACTTCGATTCTGCGCATCATCAACATCAGTCATAGGAGCAGTATCAGCTTTACCTACCACTGACATACGACTCTCATCAAAGCCTTCAGCACGCCTAAGCTCTTCAGCTACAGCCACTGCTCGTTGGGATGAAAGATCCCAGTTCGAACGATATAACTCATTCGAGATTTGCTGACTATCACTATGTCCAGATACTTCGATATCACCTGGCATATCAGCTAACAAAGCACCTATTTTACGTAATATCGGAACAAACTGCGGTTGTAAAAATGCCGAGCCCGCAGAGAACGAACCATTTTCTCTAATACGAATAGTAATTTGTTGACCCAGAGACTCCATTTCAATCGCACCATCAATAATTTGCTTTTCTAACTTTTGTGCAACTTTGCGCATACGCTCAGCCACATCTTCTTGGCTAGCCTTTTCACTGTTACTTTGAGACTGTTGCTCTGAGGCAGTTTGTTGTGCTGCCCCGCCTCGTTGTTCACCCCGCTGTTTTTGACGACCGCCGGCTGAGTCTTCATTACCAGCTTGAAACTCCAGCATCTCTTGAGTCATGTCAGTAGTTTGTTGCTGAATGGTATCTATTGGTGTGGGCTCTGGGCGACCAGGACGAAACTCCAACGCAATCACACTGGTACCTTTAGGGATGTCTTTTACTTCAATTTTATTTTGAACCCCAAAAGCGAACTTCATCGAACCTGCGATCTGTTTGAACTTAAGTACGTCCATCTCAGAGAAAGACAATAGCAGTACAAAGAAACACATTAATAACGCCATCATATCAGCAAAGGTCCCCATCCAAGCAGGAAGTCCTTCGGGGGGACATTTAGGGCATTCATTTTCCATCAGTTATTCTGCATCGTCTTCAGAGCCACGTTTGTTTGCAGCTAAATAATTTTTAAGGATCCCTTCAATAACCCGTGGGTTTTGTCCATCGGCAATGCCAATAATTCCGTCTAACACTAGACTTTGGTTAAGTTTTTCTTCATCAGCTCGATGACCTAGTTTGACTGAAATAGGTAAACAGACTAGGTTAGCTAACATCGCACCGTAAAGGGTCGTTAAAAGCGCTACCGCCATTGCAGGCCCAATTGACTTAGGATCATCCATGTTTGACAACATCGCTACCAAACCCACCAAAGTCCCTATCATGCCCATGGCTGGCGCAACATCGCCTAAACCTTTAAAGATAGACTTCCCAAAATCATGTCGTTCTGAGGTCATATAAATATCTTTACTTAACGTCGCTCTGACAACGTCAACATCGTGACCATCCACCAACATATCTACCCCCTTCTGCATGAAAGGATTTGCTATTTCAGCTTCTTCTAGTGCTAAAAATCCGCCTTTGCGAGCAGCATCTGCCATTTCAACAATCTTTTCTATTTGCGATTCAGGGGTTTCGATTTTGAACATAAACGCTTTACCCACTATTTTGCCGGCACCAAAAAACTGCCCCAGAGTATATTGGGATAAAACGACAAATAGACTTCCGCCAAATACAATCAATATTGAAGGTACGTTGATAAACATTGCGATATCACCACCTTGGATCATCGCCATCACAACAAAACCAATAGCGCCAAGAATACCGATTATGGTTGCTAAATCCACATTGTGCTCCCAATAAAAATAAAGGTATAAATATTAAACAACAAAGGCCAACGGCTCAGATTATTGCCAAAATTAGCTATCTACAATAAACTAAAAACGTAAACAATTTTAAGTGTTTACCAACTCATTTTATCGACAATCCTAAATAATTCTATAGTAACCATTCATGTTATTGATTTAAGGTCAGTCTTTTTTCACTTAACAGGCGTATATAGCAGTACTTTTAGGCTGTATTTGAAAAGTATTTGACCCATTTTTTTCGCTCAGGTAAGGTGCCTGCCATTTCAGGAATCGAAAGAGGAATATTATGACAACTCGTAAAAAAGCAGAATCGCTCACCTTTGAACAATCCATGCTGGAACTAGAAGCACTAGTGACAAAAATGGAGCAAGGCGATTTGCCTCTGGAAAACGCATTACAAAATTTTGAGCGTGGTATTGTGCTAGCCAGACATAGCCAACAAAAATTAAAAGATGCAGAACAAAAAGTTCAAATTCTTACCACTCAAAATGGGCAGCAAACTTTAGACGTATTTGAACCTGATAATTAATGAATTTAAGCACCTTTCAACAAGCGAGTCGCGACAGGGTTAATTCAACCCTGAGTCAAACCATCAATGCTTTACCTGAACATTCAGAAACGCTTAAACAAGCTATGGAATACGCATTACTGATTGGAGGCAAACGAATGCGTCCCTTTTTAGTTTATGCCACAGGCAAAATGCTTTCAGTCCAAGAAAAAGATCTTGATGGCCCTGCCGCTGCGATAGAAGCCATTCATGCCTATTCACTTGTCCATGATGACTTACCCGCTATGGATAATGATGACCTTAGACGGGGGCATCCAACCTGTCATATTCAATTTGATGAAGCTACCGCCATATTAGCTGGTGATGCCTTACAAACTTTGGCATTTGAAATATTGTGTGATTACCCGCTTTCAAATGTGCTGGAAATTAAACGTATTGAATTAGTCAAAATTATCAGTCGAGCGGCTGGTTACAATGGCATGTGTGGTGGCCAAGCGATGGATTTGGCAGCGACTGACCAACATATCACCCAAAAGCAGCTAGAAGACCTACACGGCAAAAAAACCGGTTCGCTACTGTCTGCTTGTGTTGAGATGGCTATTGCTTTAGCTGTAGATATCACTCCACAAAGTCGACAATACTTAATGAATTTTGCTAAAATTATAGGCTTAGCGTTTCAAGTTCAGGACGATATTTTAGATGTGATCAGCGACTCTGCAGTGCTCGGTAAACCGCAAGGTTCTGACCAAGCGCAGAACAAAAGTACTTACCCTGCTATGCTAGGATTAGAGCAAGCACAAGCTTATCTGGATGATCTTCATCAACAAGCACTTCAAGCTTTGCGCGCTTTGCCTTACAATACCCAAATGTTGGTGTCTTTTACCGACTTTGTTATCCACCGTACTTACTAGATAAATATGTACAAGTGGCTAGATAAATAAAACTTGATTAGTTGATACTCTTTAATGACCCTAGATATTGCTCACTACCCGATCCTCGCTCAAGCTGATACACCAGAACAGTTAAGAGAGTTATCACAAGACAAACTTAAACAGCTGAGTATTGAATTACGTCAATACTTATTAACCAGCGTGAGCCAAAGTAGTGGACATTTTGCCTCGGGATTAGGCACTGTGGAGCTAACAGTTGCTTTGCATTATGTGTACAACACCCCTTTTGATCGCCTGTTATGGGATGTGGGCCATCAAGCCTACCCCCACAAAATTTTGACTGGTCGCCGTGAACGTATGCCAACCATCCGTAAAAAAGGCGGCTTACATCCATTCCCATGGCCACCAGAAAGTGAATATGACACCTTTGCTGTAGGCCATTCTTCCACCTCAATCAGCGCAGCATTGGGCATGGCCGTTGCTGCAGAAAAAGAAGCGTTAGGCCGTAAAGTTGTAGCGGTAATTGGTGATGGTGCTATGACTGCGGGTATGGCCTTTGAAGCGTTGAACCATGGCGGTGATATCAGCAAAGACTTATTAGTGGTGTTAAATGATAATGAAATGTCGATTTCAGAAAATGTTGGCGCGCTAAATAGTCACTTAGCCAGATTACTAACGGGTAACTTTTTTAATTCTATCCGTGATGGTGGTAAAAAATTACTGAGTAATGTCCCCCCAATAAAGGAATTTGCCAGCCGTGCTGAAGAACATATCAAAGGTATGGTGGTTCCCGGTACTATTTTTGAAGAATTGGGATTTAAATATATCGGACCAATAGACGGCCATGATGTGAATGGCGTAGTAGATACATTGCGTAATATGCGTAACATTAAAGGTCCACAAATACTCCATGTAGTAACCAAAAAAGGCAAAGGTTACGAATCAGCCGAACAAGACCCCATTAAATTTCATGCCGTGCCTAAGTTCAATCCAAGTGATCAAGCACTCCCAAAAGCAGCCCCCAGCAACCCCACCTTTTCAGCCATATTTGGTGATTGGCTATGTGATATGGCCGCACTAGACGCTAAATTAATGGCCGTCACACCCGCGATGCGTGAGGGTTCTGGCATGGTCAAATTTTCCCAGCAATATCCATCACAATATTTTGATGTGGCGATTGCTGAACAACACGCAGTCACCTTTGCTGCTGGTCTAGCTAAAGAAGGGATGAATGCGGTAGTGGCTATTT
>JAWUXT010000089.1:0-8785 GCA_034111205.1 Paraglaciecola sp.
CAAGGAAGAGTCAAAACGCCAAGTGGAACGTGAGATATACATGCAGCAACAAGTTAATGAACTCTGGCAAACCATACCTTTACCCCCTGATAATGAACAAGACGTTGTTCACACACAATTTCCTGACGAACCTCAAGAGAATTTACTTTACTTCTTTGAGAAGAATTCGCCACTTCTGGAGCCGTGGCAACGTGAGGTTATTCGCATTGTTCGCAAAATAGCCCAGTATTTTTATCCTCAACGGCAAACGCAGGTAATGAATGAAGGATGGGCAACCTTTTGGCACTTCACCATTATGAATACACTTTATGATAGAAAACTGGTTGATGAAGGCTTTATTATAGAGTTTTTAACATCGCATACAGCTGTTGTATATCAGCCGCCCTTTGACAGTAAATGGTTTAGTGGTATCAATCCATATGCCTTGGGTTTTTCAATGTTTCAGGACTTACGCCGCATATGTGAGTCGCCAACGGATGAAGATAAGCAATGGTTCCCAGATATCGCAGGCTCAGACTGGCTAGAAACATTAGACTTCGCCATGCGGAATTTTAAAGATGAAAGCTTCATACTTCAATATCTCTCCCCAAAAGTGATTCGTGACCTCAAACTTTTTTCGATTAAAGATGACGATCAGGCAGAACACTATCAAATCACCGCTATACATGACGAAAGTGGTTATCGATATGTACGAGAACAGCTATCACTGCAATACAATTTGAGTATGCAGGAACCAAACATTCAAATTTGGGACGTGGATTTAAGGGGGGACCGTTCTTTAACGCTTCGACATATACCTAATCAGCACACGCCTTTGGCAAATAATACTGAAAACGTCCTTAAACATGTTCATCGACTTTGGGGTTTCGATGTCCATCTTTATAGTGTCAATGGAAATAGTGCAGATGAAAACGAAACCCTTGCAGAATTTCATTGCCCGTCACTCAATACTGAAAAACCGGAATAGGCATTAAATATTATGAATATGTAACCTTAAATAAAAAGGTCAGGAATATAATAATCAGTTTAACTTTTCATCACCATTTTTGTTTTCACTAACCTATTGGCCTGCCCTATTTATCTTCAATAACGCGCAGCCCTTTAATAATTTCATGTATGCAAAAAAGAAATTAAAGCCAAGTAATAACCTTACTTGGTCGCTTGGCGAATATCTTTTAACAACAACCTTCAATTCGATATGTAAACAATCCGCTAACTGAAAACACTAATAAAACTATCGGGGTAAAAAACTATCGTTGAACTATCGGGGACAGAACAAAGTTAAATTATTCGTGATGAAACCTGCGGGGTTCAGGTTTGCTGAAACGTATTATTTGTCACCAAGTTTACCGTTCAACCCGTTAAGTTATTTGGTCCGCTTTGGGTCCAGCCTGTGTGAAAACTAATTGGAATGCGAATCTAAGGCGTATTCAGCCATATTTTTAGCGTGAGAGTTGATGCGTCGGATATTTATGTTAGATATAAAATTAGCGCGTTGACAGGGTTTTGGGAAGCAACAATGGCTGTTTGCAAGGCTTTATGCTCGATTTTATAGGGATAACAACCCTTAGGCCGTCATGGCCGATATCAATCCTTTCACTCCCATTATCGACATCATTCTTTTCAGATTGTATGCCAGCACATGGATACTCATTTCGGTTAACACATTATGTTTACGTGTCATTAAGAAGTGCGACGCGCCCATCCACATTTTAATGGTACCGAATGGATGTTCGACAGTTTGTTTCCTGAGCACCGGAATGTCGCGATTATCATCAAGGCGTTTTTGCATGGCGTCTATAATTGGTTCGTGTATCCATCGTCTTATTTTCCTTGGCTCCTTTGCTGATTTAGTGCATTTATCTCTGATGTTAAAGTCTCGACATGCAGAAGAATGCACGTATACCTTTTGCTCAACACCTTTTTCTGTCGCTTTATTTTTCTAAACGACGAGAAGACTGAATGCGGTTGAGGTAGCCATAAATGTAGAGTTTAAGCATGACGGCTGGATGGTAACCTGGACGGCCTTTTCCTGTAGCAATCACCCGTTCAAATCCAAGTGTTTGAAGGTCTAAGCCATCTACAAATACATCTACGACTCGAACAGGATTATCTTCACTAACAAAGTCATCAAGCACTTCAGGAAGCAAGGTGGTTTGAGTTCTTGATTGACCTAAAATATGATGTGCCATCTCGTTTTCTCTATGGTTTATCTGACCCTATCATTATACTAAAAGTGGTGGTTTATTAGGCGATGACATTAAGATTGTTTGATCATAAGAAGCCAGAACTTAGACCAAAAGGTGATCAATAGTTTTCACACAGGCTGGACCTAAAGCCGACTTAGCAACGGTGAAATCATGTAGACGTTTAAATCCATTTTCGCTGAACAATGATACTTCCGCTTTGGATCACTTCTGGCAATAGCGAACGTTAGCATCAGTATAAAAAATGATTGAATATTGTGCTAATCGGTCTAAATCATACTATTTTTGCCCCGAGTTAATTGGTATCAATATTTCTTCAACTTGAATCAAGATATTACTAAGACGTAGCAGTAACATCTCAAGCGATAGGTAAATTTAGTTCTCAAATCGCTTTCTAATTCTATGATTTTATGTAAGATTAGTATTACTAATTAACGGAGAAGTTTTGGTTCTACTATGACTTCTATATAATATTCTGAACTACAAATGAAAAACCAATTAAAGTTACTCTTGGTGCTATTCGTAATCAGTGTAATGCTCGGACGCGCTAGCTCTGGACAACAAGACGTTTCAACTAAACGAATTCTCTTTATCGGAAATAGTCTGACATATTACAACGATGTTCCAAAGATGGTTGGTGCCATCTATTCGGCAGTTGATGGACTCTATGATCTAGAAGTAGATTTGCTAGCTGAAGGTGGTATTTCCATTGAGCAGCATCTTTCTAAAGGTGCCCTTAAGCCTAAATTGACATCCACTGTTTATGACTTTGTTGTGATTCAGGATTTTGGTGGATGGCCCCTTTGCGATACTAGTTTCCCTGCTTGTTCATCCAATACTGCACCACTGTCAACCGCAATCGATATGGTCAGAAAATCTGGAGCAATGCCAATTTGGTTCTTGACGTACCAGTCAAAACCTATTAAACAACGTGAATTATCGTTTGAGTCACATCAAATTGCATCGCAATTAAATGTCGATATCGCTGATATCGGTGCGGCAATGCTTGACTTTTCAACAGCAAATGAAATGACTAATATACTTCTACCAAACTATCATCCAAACACTCTGGGGTCTTGGATCGCTGCGGCTACAATAGTTCGGACATTGGTTGATAAACCTCTTCCTGAAGCATTGATGCTGGATTCTGTCTGTAGACAAATTTGGCAAGGCTCTGGACTAAGTGCTGATCAGTTGGCGTCTGCCCAGAAACCAAAAGATGTAGTGTGTGATCGCCTTGCTCCAGATTTGCTGTTAAAAGTTGTAAGGGCAGCTAACAATTCATTTAACATCGACGCTAGCAATGAAGGAGACGGTTAAATTAGGAGTTAACGTCTGCTATAGATCTATTGTAATCATTAGAGTTGCCGCTATAAAACACAAAAAATAGTTTAAGAAATCTTAGTTAAGAGATTTTCCTAATGACCGCAATTTCGGATCACCTCCATTAGGAACCGCTGCATTTGAGCCAATAAATACCCGATCACCTGAATTTAAAAGGCTATGCCAATCAATTTCATTACTGAATTGAGACTTTACGAGTTGCATAAAACAGCCTGATAAGAAAAATAATTCTCTTTACTTTATCACTATTTATAAGTGGTGAACTTGATCTAGATCGCCAGCGCTATAATTTTACGTCATTTTAATCTGTGGCCTTAACGTATGCCATTACCAACGTCATAAATTAAGTTGCTAAGATCAGGATTTCAGGGAACTTATACTCAATTATCGACGTAGCTAAGCTATGTCTAGTCAGTAAACAATTTTAAATTTCGGGTCTTAGTTTTTTTGGCCCAGTGACTAAACATTGAATAAAGCATTATTTCTGTTTTATAGGATGAAACAAACCCCAACAATAAATTGCCATCATCACGCTTTTATTAAAGCTTTAGTCGACGGATATATTGACTTCTGGAAGCCAATATATCCGTCGTCTTAAGAACTCAATCTCCAAATCAACTTAATTTAACTACCTGTAAACTTCGGCGCTCTGCGCTCAGTAAATGCTTTTATGCCCTCTTGTAAATCATTCGACTGTAAACTAGTCATCATAGTAAACATACCATTCAACATTAAGCTCTGCTCGTCGGTCATATTCTCTGACTTTCTCAAAATAAACTTAGTACCACGCACTGCCATGGGTGAGTTTGCAGCGATTTCATTGGCAAGAGTCATACCTGCTGCCATAGTAGCTTCTGCAGACTCGTAAACATCGTTAACTAAACCAATCTTCTCGGCACGATCGGCTTTGATATCTTTACCGGTGTAGGCTAGCTCGGCCACATGACCCGCATTAAGAATTTTAGGTAGGCGCTGCAAGGTGCCCACGTCGGCAACTAGGCCCAAGCGTGTTTCACGTACACTAAATACAGAACATGCACTGGCTATACGAATATCACAGGCTGTGATCAAATCAACACCAGCCCCAAGACAGAAGCCCTGCACTACTGCTACAACGGGCACAGCACAGTCGGCTATGGCCGTAATGGCACCCTGAAACTTTTGAGTGTTGGCTAACTGCTGAATATTAGCTTCGGCTTTGGAGCGGGCCTTGGCATTTTTATGTGCGCTTAGGCCGTCTTCTACTAGGTCGATACCAGCGCAGAAGTGTTTACCGCGACCAGCAAGGATTATCGCACCTAACTCGCCGTCTTCGCATAGTGCATCTAGTGCATGAGGAATGGCTGACCACAATTCAGTAGATAATGCATTGTATTTGGCTGCACGATCTAACCAAACTATGCCTACCTGCCCTTGTTTTTCGATGCTTAATACTTTGGATGAAAAACTCATTTTAATTCCTTTATTTTTTAACTGACTTTAATTTATATTAATCGATCGCATACATATACTCGGTCATAACGCTCGTAAAGCATGGTTAATTTTCTGATCTGGTACAGAACTGCAAAATCTAATACACACTCAGCTTAAACAACTTTATTTACATATCCCCATAATGTGGCGCATAAGTTTATTCATGCCGCCAATCCAACGATCGTAGTTAGTCGTTTTGTTGCGCATATATTCCTGCACAATGGCGTGAGGCAGTATCAAGAAACTCTCTTTGCGTAGTTCTTCTACAACACAATTAGCAAGCTCTTCTGGCTCAATCATGCCATTGCTCGCAGCTGCCGCAATAGCATCGTTATCTACTGCGGTCA
Organism: Paraglaciecola sp.; assembly: GCA_034111205.1. Classification (GTDB taxonomy): domain Bacteria; phylum Pseudomonadota; class Gammaproteobacteria; order Enterobacterales; family Alteromonadaceae; genus Paraglaciecola. The sequence goes on from JAWUXT010000089.1 coordinate 5,372, forward strand.
TGGGTGTGCGTACAGCTTGGGGACACAACATAGACACATTAATTCCTTCGTGTTTATGATGAATAGCCAACCACTCACCAAAACCGACTGCAGCGTGTTTGCTAACACCGTAAGCAGCGCCACCAATCTGATTGAGCAAGCCTGCAGCAGATGAGGTATTTAAAAAATAGCCACCGCCCCTTGCTACCATGCGCGGCACTAAGTGTCGTGCAGCATAGACATGAGACATAACATTGATATCCCAACTCGCCAGCCATTCACTATTTGGGGAATCGATGCTTTCACCTATAGCCACACCAGCATTGGAGCAAAACAGGTCGATGGGGCCCACATTGGTTTCAGTCTCTTCAATCACGCGTGAGATATCATCTTCTTTAGAAACATCGGCCATCATGGCAACACCACTCACCATGTCAGCTGTGACTTGCGCGTTACTTAGATTTATATCGACGGCAACAATCTTCTTAGCGCCTGCTGCGTGAAAACGAACGGCTAAGGCTCGGCCAATACCGCTGCCGGCACCAGTGATTACAATAATTTTATCTTGTAGTTCCAAAAAGTTTCTCCCATATCTGTATGTTAATATTTGTATCTCGGATGTCTATAAGTGCCCAGCTTAAATCAGCACTCTATATTTTCTTTTCGCAGCAATTTTAGATAATCCAAACGTTTTCTTTATAAAAGATTACCCCATTCAAAGCTAGATATCAGTGACATAACTACTGCCTCCGAATCAAATTCGCACCGCCCGAAGCGACGTAATAGCATATGAAAGGTTGCTGACGCGTCAAATCACATGTAAATTTATTATCATTTAATCATATACTTAGAGTTATTTGACTATATTCACAACAGGTGGCTTGTTAAGCGTTTTGTACTACTAAATTGATCCCACATATTTATTGATCATCATTCTAAAAAATATTCTTCAATGTGATTTCTTTGATAAATTGATCAAATACTTTAAAAGGAGAACTAAATGTTTAAAAATCTATTTTCTATGCAAGAAAAAATCTGTGTTATTACCGGTGGTTATCGTGGTTTAGGTGCCTTTATGGCCCAAGGCTTTCTCGAAGCAGGGGCAAAACGTGTTTACATCACCGGCCGTAAAGCTCAAGCCTGCATTGCTGCAGCCGAAGAGCTAAGCAAATTTGGCGAATGTATTGCTTTGCCTGGCGATGCTTCCACTAGCGAAGGGTTAAGCCAGTTAGTTCAGGAAATTAACAAACGTGAAGATCATATTGATGTATTGGTAAACAACGCAGGAACGGCTTGGGGAGCGCCTTTTGGTCAGTTTCCTGAAAGTGGCTGGGACAAGGTTATGGACATCAATGTTAAGAGCCCATTTTTCTTAACTCAAGCATTAACTCCCCTTCTAGCTAAAAATGCCGATGCAAAAAACACCTCTACTGTTATAAATATAGGTTCCATTGCTGGGATCTTGGGCAATGGCTTGGATACCTTTAGTTATGCCGTATCAAAATCAGCCATTCATCAGGTAACACGAGTATTAGCCACTGAGTTGGCTGCGTCACATATTCGTGTCAATGCCATTGCACCAGGGCGTTTTTACTCAAAGATGACCGAATTTCTAAGTACAGACCAAGCCGCATTTGATGAAGAACTGCAAACCATTCCCATGAGACGTTGGGGTGAACCAAGCGATATCGCTGGTGTTGCTATTATGTTAGCCAGTCAGGCAGGCGCATTCATCACTGGACAAATCATTCCAGTTGACGGTGGTACTACTTTAGTTAATTAACAATTAATGAGATACCCAACGTAATTTAATCAAATATGGCTTGTCATTTGACCATATTTACAATGGGTATCTTTGTAAATTGTTACTCAAATCTTCCTCTCGCACCAATACCCTAAGTTCTGTGACGAATTAAATATTAGAGGAGCTAGAGCATTGTTTTGTGTCATCAGCCTATGTTTACAACATGTCTTGTGAGAAGCTAATCATCACCCTAATGTGTCTAAAACGATGGAATATCAAAATATGATTACTTTATATGGCTTTCCCGCAAGCAACTACTACGGTTTAATAAAACATGCCTTATTAATTAAAGGCATTGATTTTAACGAAGAACGTACTTACCCCGGGCATCCATCATATTTGGAAAAAAGCCCTATGGGCAAAGTGCCCTGTATTGGGACAGAACACGGTTTTTTATCAGAAACCACTGCTATTCTTGACTATTTTGAGTGCAACTACCCAGATAAGCCAATCCTACCCAGCGATGCATTCCAAAGAGCAAAAAGTTTTGAATTGATGCGAATTGCTGAACTGTATGTGGAATTATCGGGAAGACGGTTTTTGCCTGAAATACTTATGGGAGTTCCAAAATCTGAATCAAACCGAGCACTCATGTTACCGATACTCATTAAGGCGTTTGCATCTCTAGAAAAGATGGCCGCATTTAGTCCTTATTTGATGGGCGAAACGTGCACGCAAGCTGATCTTGTAGTTCGATACAGTCTTAAGACCGGCGTAATGGTTGGGGAAAAAATATTTGAAGTAGACTTCATGGAAAAAGCACCAAAATTACAAGGTTGGTGGAACACTATGAGTAACGATCCGATTTCAAAAATAGTCGATGCTCAAGCTGAAGAGTCTTTCCCAGAATTTATTGGGATTTTGCAAAAAGCATTTGTTAAATGACCCATCAATAACGATTACACATTGCAACAATTAATGACAATTAATGACAATTAATGAGACACCCATCGCACCTGTATTGGTGCTGGCGGGAGGTAAAGATAGGATAATCCCTCTTAGTCACTCGCAGAAATTATTAGTTTGTTATATAAACAGTTTATTGCAAGGCAATGCTGCAACAGTCACGTCCATTGGACGAGGTATTGAATCAAACACGACAGATAAACACTCTTTAAAACGCGCTACTCATGCTCTTTTTTTATCCCGATTGAAAGCTAAACTAGGTGATAGAGTCAAACCAATTATTGTCACCGATACTAGTTTAAAACCCCGTGGTTTAGAGAAGTACTTGCTTTAGGGTGGGATTTTCTAGGCATAACTCGTCATCCTAATTTTTATACATTAAACGATGGTATAACTTGGCAAAGTATTGCGTGATTTTATCGACAAGCCACGGCTAAACTAAAGGCTAGAAGCGGTGCAATAAACCGTACTAACCATTCAAGATAAATTACTAAGCCTTAATGCAAACCACAAGTAAAAATCAGCGTAACTTCTCAATTACCAAGACCCGCATATTAATTTAATAAAACATTATGAGTCATTTGATAATATTTATAATGGTTATCTAAGTAAATATTAAGTCCCAAAATCAGAGGCAGAGCGATAAAAGCTGGAGTGTTTCAGAAAGTAAGCGGCTTGATGTAGCACCGTTATATTTCCTCGGAGTCTGAAGTGTTTTTCGTTTA
>JAWUXT010000090.1:0-12626 GCA_034111205.1 Paraglaciecola sp.
ATCTATTTTATTAACTCAAGTTGCTTCAACGTGAACCTCCCTTTCTATTCCTTCTGCCTATTGAAAATCCCATATTAATTAACTTGCGCACAGATGCCGAACAGTGTCTGGAGTCAATTAACTATTTCGTGCGCATATCTAAGATAGGCATATTCTGGCCACCTAAGATTGTGCTGGGTAATTTCCCATCCCAATTCTGAGCTTCAGTTAGTTTCACAATTAGCGGGTTGTCGCCTAAAGCTTTAGCTTTTGCTGTAATGGCTTCAGCTTCTGCTAAACCTTTAATTCTAATCGATTCGGCTTCTGCGATAGCCACCAATTTAATACCATCTGCTTTGGCTTTAGCGGTATTGACATCTCGTTGAGCCTCAAGATTTTGTCTTGCTAATTTATGTTCTTCTGCCGCAGCTAGGTTTTTTTCAGTTTGCTTAGTTTCAATTGATGTAAGGTACTTGGCGGGTAACTGAATGTTTTCTATTTGTATATTGTCAACAGTAACAGGGAAATCTTTCATTTCTTCAATTAAATTCGCTTCAATGGCTTGGATAGCACTGGCACGGTCCTGAATTAATTTTTCAGCATCAAATCGTGGTATTACGTCTTTGGTTGCTGATCTGAATCTAGGGTCTAAAATCCTACTTTCAAATTGTGAAAGACCACCATACTGCCTAAACAATTCTAATGCAGCTGTTTTATCAACCGTCCAGTTAACCGAGACGCTAACAGTAACGGGCATTTGTTCTTTGGTGCTGGATGCCATTTTTTCTTCGTTTTTGCGAGTTCTTACTTCTATCTCTTCTACGCTATCAATAAAAGGCACTTTAAAATGAAGGCCGGGGTTCACCTGTTCTTTAGCTTCACTAAAGCGCTTAACAATACCTATATGACCTTCATTTACTGTGTAAATAGACCCCATAAGTAAAATTAGACCTACCACTGCAGATATAATCGTTTTTACTGGAATTCTAGTTTTAAAAATTTGCATTTATTTACCTTTTAATTTTTATAAAAACATAATTGATGTCATCACAATAACATTTTAACTGCCACGCAATAAGGGTAGCAACTTCTACCTATATTTACATAGAGAGAAGTATTACATACCTAAATGTTTATATACACTGAGTGCAGAACTGCCTGATGTTGTGAAAAAGAGTCACTAAATTTAGTTAATAAGATTTTATATTTGCTGCATAGTGCAGTTCACTCTAGTATCTAAAGTATTGTTAAAGATTGATAATTCTGGAGTATTTGATGTTGAAATTATACGGTTCTACTACGTCTCCCTATGTACGCCGTTTGCGTATCTGGTTGGCTAATACTGAGCATGAGTTTGTCAATCTGCAGATTTTTGCGGAACAAGACAGACAGGTGCTTGCGGCCAAAAATCCTACTATGAAAATACCCATGTTAGAGGATGGTGCTGATGGAGCTGCGCAGATCATTTTTGATTCGAGGGTCATCTATCGTTATTTAACTGATAAATTTGATGATCCGTTACTGTGTTGGGAGCAAGAGAACCAACTGACTCTTATAGATTCAGCTAACGATTCATTGGTGCAAATGTTTATCTTATCTAACTCTGATATTCAGCCTGACGAAGACAAACTATATTTTAAGCTGCAAAAAGAGCGAGTGAATGCGGTATTAGTGCACTTAAATGATATGGTGGCGAACCAACAGTTTGCCAGTTGGAACTACCCTGCAATTTGCCTTTACTGCTTAATTGATTGGATAGAGTTTAGAAATTTACATAATATGCAGGGTTTAACCGATTTATTGGCTTTCCATGATGACAATGCTCAACGTATTGAAGTGACTGCGACCAATCCACGAAATTGATTTAATCACAAACCAACAGAAACGGGCCTTAAATGAACCAACAACAAAAACTCGCCACCGAAGCTTCCGCTTTTAGAGAATTACTAAAACATCTAGATGCAAACAAAGATGTGCAAAATATTGACTTGATGATCCTTGCAGACTTTTGCCGTAATTGTTTATCAAAGTGGTATATGGCTGGCGCTAAAGATCAAGGTGTTGAAATAGATTACGATCAAGCGCGTGAAGCTGTATACGGGATGCCCTACAGTGAATGGAAGGACAACCATCAGTTAGCCGCTACAGCAGAACAAATGGCTGCGTTTGAAGCGCGACAAGCTGCGAAAAAATAACGCCTCCTAAGTTTGCCGCCTAAGAAATATTTTGAAACAGCCAAGTCTAAGCTGGAATCCTCCAGTTTAGACTTGGCTGTATTGCTAGTTTATTAGCATCGGCATCATGAATATTATGTTAGCTAACGTTTTAGAGCGAACCAAAGAGATTGGTTTACTGCGCGCTGTTGGTGCTACCCAAAAAAATATATAAATGCAGTTTATCGCTGAAAGTTTCACTATCTCCATACTAGGCGGACTGTTAGGCATTGGTTTCGGCGTGTATCTGGCGATCAAAGCATCATAACTAAATCCCATTGACGCTTTGCACAGTGATTAAGTAAGTGGGTACATGAAGGTCCGAATACATTTACAATTTCGAAATGACCTTTGTGACGGAAGAATGTACAGTTAGAGTATAAAGGTTAATGTCAATTTACTGCATTGCGCGCATCATAAAAAGGAACACTGAATGATTAAGTTTGTAGCTTGGCTTCTGGCTGTGGCCAGTATGTTTATATTGCCTAAGCCTTTTGCTCAAGAGACCCGTTTGTTGAGGCAGCCTAGTATTAGCGATAGCCAAATAGCATTTGTGTATGCGGGGGATATATGGATAACAGACTTGATGGGGCAAAACAGTAAAAGACTGACCAGTACGCCAGCAATAGAAAGTCATCCTCACTTTTCTCCAGATGGAAAGCGTATAGCTTTTTCATCTAATCGTTCTGGTACTGAATCTGTATATGTTATGCCCAGTAGTGGCGGACAGGCTAATAGATTGTCATGGCATGCCGCTGGTGGCAGTGCGCGTGGATGGAGCCCTGATGGACAAAAAGTACTCTTTGCTTCTGGTCGCGATACCGCACCCAAGCCAATTAATCGTTTGTGGACCATTTCTGCAGATGGTGGCCCGGCTGAATTGGTACTCAATCAATGGGCATATAATGGTGCGTATTCTGCGGATGGTAAACAGATGGTCATCGACCGTATGTCTCGTTGGGATGGTGAATGGCGTAATTATCGAGGTGGCCAAAATACACCTTTAGTAGTGGTTGATTTGGCGAGCCTGAAAGAAACCATGATCGACAGTGATTCCACCATCGATATTGAGCCTGTTTGGGTGAATGACACAGTTTACTTTTTGTCAGACAGAGACTGGGTATCTAATATCTGGTCATATTCTGTGAAACGCAAAAAACTCAAACAAATCACAGAATTCAAAAACGCGGATATCAAACAATTAGGCAGCAATGGTAAACAGCTGGTATTTGAACAAAATGGTGATTTATTTACTTTTGATTTAGCCAGTGAGCAACTTCAAAAATTATCAATCTCTGTGACCGGTGACTTTCCTTGGGCTGAAACTAAATGGCAAGATGTGGGAGATAAGGCAAGTTCAGCTTCGTTATCACCTACAGGAAAACGTGCTGTGATGACCTCTCGTGGTGAAATCTTCACGGTTCCGGTTGAATATGGCAGTGTGCGTAATCTCACTCAAAGCTCTGATGCTGCAGACAGAGCGCCCATTTGGTCTCCCAAAGGAGATCAAATTGCTTGGTTTTCTGATAAAGGTGAACAAGGTTATCAACTGATGTTGCAATCTCAAGATGGATTGTCTGAATTACAAACGATAGCAATAGGTGAATCAAAAATGGCGTGGGAGCCTACATGGTCTCCTGATGCTAAGTACATTGCATTTGTAGATGATGATGTGCGTATTCGTTTATTGGAATTATCCACTAAAAGCATCATCACCATTGATACGGGCGGAACCAATTTAGAGCGCGGTAGAAATGATTTGGTATGGTCACCAGATTCTAATGCTTTAGCTTATGTAAAAACTGCTGATAACGGCTTCCAGCAAATCAAAATATATTCTGTAGATACTCAAGAGACGCATTTTTTAACCAATAAATTTGCTAACTCGTTGTCACCTGCCTGGGACCAAAATAGTAAATATATGTATTTCTTGGCCAGCACTGATTATGGCTTGAACAGTGGATGGGCCAATACAAGTGCAATGGGAGCTGATTCCCAGTATGCACCGTATATTGTGAGTTTATTAGCAGATGAAACGTCACCTTTTGCCCCACGCAGTGATGAGGAAAACAGTCAGGAAGACGCCACTCAAGCTGATGATCCTAAAAAAGACGATGCAGGAACTGCATCAAAAAGTGATGACGTCGAAGACAAGGCTCAAGAAAAAGTTCAAGAAAAAGACGCCAAAGATTCTGTTAAAAAGCCTGTCGAAAAAATTAAGATAGACTTCAAAAATATTGAAAGACGTATTCTACCGCTACCCATGCCAGCAGGAAATTATGCTTTTACTCTAACCGCACCAGAGGGAACGGTATTTTTTGCTAAAAGAGAAGAGAAAGACAGAAACGTTGAGTTGCTGAAGTTCGATCTGAAATCACGAAAAGCTGAACCTTTTATACAAGGCATTCAGTCAGCGAGTATTTCTGCAGATAATAAAAAGTTATTGATAAAACAAGGTCCTAAATGGTTTGTTGTGGATACTGATAAACCCACCGCTAAATTAGAAAAACCCTTAGATACCAAGTTGATGATGAGCCTTGACCGTCAACAAGAATGGCGCCAAATGTTTGTAGAAGCATGGCGATATCAACGAGATTATTTTTACGATAAAAATATGCACGGACGTGATTGGAATGAAGTATTTAGTCGTTACGAGCCTCTAGTGAAATATATTAAACACCGCGCAGATTTAACCTATTTGTTGGATATGGTGAATGGTGAATTGTCTGTTGGGCATAGCTTTGTGTTTGGCGGTGATTATCCAGAAACAGAGAAGGCCCGAGCAGGTCTACTCGGCGCAGATTTATTAGTTAAAGCAGGGCGCTGGCAACTCAATCGAATTTTTACCGCCGAGAGTTGGAACCCCAAATTAAAAGGCCCATTAGATCAGCCGGGTTTGAAGGTAGCTCAAGGGCAATATCTGGTTGGCGTAAATGGTAAAGAATTGACCAGTGCAGATAACCCTTATAAATTTCTAGATGGCACACAAGATCAGCAAACCGTACTCCACATTAATGATAAGCCCAATTTTAATGATGCTTGGCAAATCACAGTGAAGCCCACCGGTAATGAAAGAGCACTAAGACAACGAGCATGGGTAGAAGATAACCGCAGGTTGGTCGACACGTTATCTAATGGTAAGTTAGCGTATGTATGGGTGCCCAATACCAGTACACCTGGCTTTGTATCTTTTAATCGGTATTTCTTTGCCCAGCAAGATAAATTAGGGGCCGTGATTGATGAACGGTTTAACGGCGGCGGTTTATTAGATGATTACATGGTTGATTTGATGAACCGAAAACTCCGCGCTGCGCTGACGAATGAAGTGCCCAACGGCAAGCCTTTGTTGTTGCCTGCTGGGATAAAAGGGCCAAAAGTGTTACTTATTAATGAGCTCGCTGGCTCTGGTGGTGATTATTTTCCTTGGGCGTTTCGTCAACAAAAAGTAGGCAAGCTAATTGGCGCTCGTACTTGGGGTGGTCTGGTAAAATCATCAGTGCATTACGCACTAGTAGACGGCGGAGCCCTCACTGCACCAGATAATGCGGTGTTTGACCCACTTAACAACCAATGGGTAGGCGAGAACATCGGTATTGCCCCAGATATTGAGGTATACCAAGATGCCCAATCTCTGGCAAAAGGTGATGATCCACAATTGCTTAGAGGGGTGAAAGAATTGATGAAACAGTTGCAACAGATTAAAACTCAACAAGTAACAGCACCTAAATATTCAACGCCTGCAATTCAAAATTAAACCAATAAGTACATAGCAGCGTGGAAAAAATAATCCGGCAGATTCAGAACATCGATTCGGCCTATGAACAAGTTAGCGGAGAGTGTGATGAGTCAAAGTATTAAGATTAACGATAAAAGTTATCCTATCGATGTCGAGGGGGACATGCCATTGTTGTGGTTTTTACGGGATAAGCTAGAACTAACAGGCACCAAATATGGTTGTGGTATGGGAATATGTGGAGCCTGTACAGTACATTTAGATGGGCAAGCCGTGCGTTCTTGTGTGATGCCCGTTTCTTCTGTGGCAGGTAAAAGTATCACTACTATTGAGGGATTGTCTGCAACGGGTGATCATCCACTGCAAAAAGCATGGTTAACCAATAAAGTGCCACAATGTGGTTACTGTCAGTCTGGACAAATTATGAATGCGGCCAGCTTTTTAGCCACCAATAAAACCCCTAGTAGTGATGATATCGACAATGCTATGCAAGGTAATATCTGCCGTTGTGGTACGTATCAACGTATCAAACAAGCAGTCTCCGATGCAGCTGACGAAATGTACAAGGAGGCTTAAGATGACTACTTCAAACCACAACGCCCTTGGAATCAAGAGCCCTGCACAGCAAAATACGGTGACAAATCAAAGTCGTCGTAAATTCCTTAAACAATCAGGTTTAGCAACGGGTGGTTTAGTGTTGGGCATTAGCCTGCCGCAAACTACTATTGCCGGTTTTAAAATGGGCCAAGATAGCACCTTTAATCCCAATGCCTTTATCCACATAGCCGACAACGGCGATACATTAATCTACTGTGGCCGCTGTGAAATGGGCCAAGGTATCAGCACGGCATTACCTGCCGCAGTAGCCGACGAGCTTGAAGCCGATTGGACGCGGGTGAGCATTAAACAAGGTGAAGGTAACGAAGAAAAATATGGTCCTCAGGCCACAGGTGGTTCGGCCAGTATTCGCGTTATGTATATTCCTATGCGTGAAGCAGGAGCCGCAGCTAAAGTTATGTTAGTAGCGGCTGCAGCAAAAGTGTGGGGTGTGTCAGCTGCAGAATGTACGGCTGAAAACCACTTTGTTATCAATAACAACAATCAACAAAAACTCAGCTATGGCGATTTGGCAAGCCTTGCCGCTAATGAAGCGGTGCCAGATAGCGTCACCCTAAAAGAAAAGAAAGATTTTAAATATATAGGCAAAGACATCGCTAGGCACAACCAAGGTGACATTGTAGTAGGTAAACTAACCTATGGCGTGGACACCAAAATCCCTGGATTAAAATATGCCGCCATGACCCACTGCCCAGTGATGGGTGGTAAGCTAAAAAGTGTCGATAAAACAGCAGCCATGGCAGTCAAAGGTGTGCTGGATGTAATTGAAATCCCTAGGTTTAACGTGCCTTTTGGATCGCTTGGCGGTGTGGCCGTTGTGGCAGATAACACTTGGACTGCTCAACAAGCCCTTAAAAAACTGAATATTGAATGGGATTTAGGTGAGCATAAAAGTTACGACTCTAAGGCGTACAAAGCGCAGCTAGTCAAAAATGTTGAAAGCCCAGCACAGTTGGCAGCCGAGCGCGGTGATATTACTAAAGCCTTTGCAGAAGCCGAGCATGTGATGAAAGCCACTTACACAGGCGGGCATTTGTCTCACGCACCCATAGAGCCCAACGCTTCTGTGGTGTGGGTCCAAAAAGATAGCTGTGAAGTATGGGCAGCCACACAAAGCCCCGGCGATATTCAAAAAGTATTAGCGCAATACCTAGAGCGCGACCCAAAAGATATCTACGTCAATGTGACTATGGCTGGTGGTGCGTTTGGGCGTAAGTACAAGTGTGATTACGTGCACGAAGCCGCAGTGTTGTCACAGGCCGTGAATGCGCCGGTGCAACTTATTTGGTCTCGTGAAGAAGATATGCGAACCGGTTATTACCACTCGATTAACGCTCAGCACATTGAAGCTGCTGTAGATAAAGACGGTAATGTTACTGGATGGTTGCACCGTGCCGCTTTCCCCGCTATTGCTTCATTGTTCGACCCATCCCTTGATAGAGCACCGGCAAGTGCATTGAGCGATATTGATGACCATCCCTTTGGGATAGCAAATTATCGCAGCGAATCAGGTGAAGCCATTGCGCATACTCGTATCGGTTGGTACCGCGCTGTTTACGCCATTTTTTATGGATTTGCTTTTGGCAGTGCTGCCGATGAACTAGCTCACAAAACCAAACAAGATACTGTTAGCTTATTAAACAGCATTTACGACAACAACAAAAACGCCGAACAAGCTGAACAAGTCGCACGCTCAAAAGGTGCCCTTGCAATGGCTGCTAAAATGTCTAACTGGGCTAACCGAGACAAATTACCGAGTAATCAAGGACTCGGTATAGCGGTGCATTTTAGCTTTAACAGCTACATTGCTATGGCCGTTCGAGTCGAAGTTAACGGCGACGACATCAAAGTGCTTGAAGTGGACGCGGTAGTCGATTGTGGTCAAGTGTTAAACCTTGACAGTGCCACAGCACAAATGGAAGGCGCTATAGTGATGGGCATGTCGTTATCATTACGTACTGAAGTGGTATTTAGAGATGGCGCTGTGGTTAACTCAAACTACCATAATTACCCCGTACTGAGGATCAACGAAATGCCTCAGGTTAATGTGCACTTCGTTGAAAATGACTTTAAACCGACTGGTTTAGGTGAACCGGGTCTAGGGCCATTTGCTCCTGCATTAGCGAATGCCGTATTTGCAGCCTCGGGTAAACGTTATCGAGACTTGCCGTTTAAACCGATGTCGATGTAGATTTGGGTCTTAACTGATAAAAAAGCCGCTATTTATAGCGGCTTTTTTATTGAATATATGAGTCCATCCAATCATTTGCATGTACGGATGAAGTCCCCAATTAAAATACTCTTATTCTTTATCAAACCCAAATGCTAAAGGTAACAAGTCTGTAAACTTTACGGTTTTGAGTTGACCATCTTTGGTAGCCAAATGTACCTCTGTCTGGGCATCAGCAAACTCAGCGATTTTTTGACGGCAACCGCCACATGGTGGGCAGAAATTATCGTTGGGGCTGGCAATGAGGATATGTTTAATCTGCTTACTACCAGACGCAATCATAGCTGAAATAGCACCTGCTTCGGCACATTGACCTAGCGGGTAGGCGGCATTTTCAACATTGCAGCTGGCATGGTGTTGCGCGTTTTCATCCAGAATGGCTGCGCCCACCTGAAAATTTGAATAAGGTGCGTGGGCATTTTTTTGTGCTTTAGTGGCTAGTGCCAAAAGCATTTTGTATTCGGCTGTTAGGTCAAGTGCCATAAAAATTAAACTTCAAATTTAAATCGGCCGCGTAGTTTGCTTTATTTTGGGTAACAGATTCAAGTTTAATTCACGTTTTAACAGCACAGGTATGCGGTAACTTTACTTTTACAGGGAAATAAGCGACTCTACGACACATCACTTGTTCTTGTTTTTGACTATTTTAAAGGGTTGTAGTGAAACCTAGTTACAAAGTCAGAGTCATATAAATAATCTATTTTCAGGTAAAACGTCTCTTTTATTATGCATAAACGTCTCAGCAGCATCATTTTACTCAGCTCACTCTTATTTGGTTGTGCATCCAACAGCGGCTCAATGCAAGACAGCAGGCAAATGGGCAATTTGTTATTGGCCGAACCTGCACCTATGAACCCGCGCTCACAACTTGCCATTGCCCGTTATAGCCATATTTTGGCTAACACCGACTTGGAAGACGATCAAAGAGCACAATTGTTACATCAGCGCGGCACCTTGTATGACAGTGTTGGTTTGTCTGGGTTAGCTCAATACGATTTTAATCTGGCGATCCGTTTAAAACCTGATCTGGCTGAAGCTTATAATTCTATGGGGGTACATTACACTCAGCAAATGAATTTCATTCAAGCTTATGAAGCCTTTGATGCCACCTTAGATATTAATCCAGATATGGAATTTGCATTCTTAAACCGTGGCATTGCCTTATATTATGGTGGTCGCCCGGATTTGGCAGTACGTGATTTTGGTACGTTTTATAACAAAAATGCATCCGACCCTTATCGTGCCCTTTGGAGTTATCTTGCTTCCAGCGAAATAGATAAACCACAGGCAATGATTGAGTTAGCCAAGCAACGTAAAAATTTAGATGAAGACAACTGGGCCACTCAGTTAGTCGAGTTGTATCTTGAAAGAACAACTGAAGGTGAACTCTTAAACACCTTGATCAGTGGTGTCACCAGCCAACAGCAATTGACTGACAGACTATGTGAAGCCTATTTCTATTTAGGAAAATACCACTCTGCAAGAGGCAACAGAGGTGTAGCATCAAACTATTTTAAACTCGCGTTAAGTACTAACGTATTCGAGTATGTTGAACATCGTTATGCTCGTCTAGAACTTAATTTGTTGCGTGATGAAGCCAATAAAAACACCACAAACGAGCTACAAATCCAATAAAAATGCCTGTTGTTACCAAGTGGGGAATAGCCTTAGTATGTGTGCTAATACCTGCTTGGTTAATGCTTGAACACTATTTTCTAGATATCACCGCTGCACCAGAAAATCTGCTTGCTACTAAGCTATTGCCTAATGAGTTGGCGGAACAACAACTTGCCGATGGCCTTGCACTATGGCGTGATAAAAAATACCAACAATCAGCAAAAATATTTTCATCACTTGGGTCTAAAAATCTGAATCAGGATCTGCAGTCTTTAACTAGATTGTATCAGTATCACACCAATGCCTTTAATAAAAATCGAAACTCTGACTTTAAGCAACAACTATCCACTTTGCCTGATAACTGTAAACAAAAACTATTGTTTGTGACGCCAGATATAGGATCTCTAGTGCAAGCTGAATACTTTAGGTCACGTTTTTCCCAAGATCCACGACTAAACGCTTTAGCCATTTGTATTTATGACGTGACTTGGTTTGATCCTATTGATATTAGTTGCGAAGAAAATTGGCACCAAAGCGGCCGTTTAGGTTGCCAACTAATAACACTGGCCGAAAAACTAAAAAGTTTACCTTTTAACCATTTAGTGATGTTTGCCAACAAAGGCAAAGCCAACGTACACAATGGTATTATGTTTTTAGACCGCCAAGATACCTACGATGTGTTTATTCACGAATTAGCTCACTTTTCAGGTTTTATTGATGAATACCCACTCAGCAAAGCACTAGCAAAACGTGTATGTGCCGGGGTCGACGCACCCAATATCGTATTTAAACATGTAGACAAATCAAAGGCGGACCGAAAGTATTGGCAATCAATAGGTCTGCAAAATAATACTGACTTATTTGCTGCAAGAACTTGCGATAACCATTCCACTCAAGCGTTTAAAGCATCCAAGAAGCTCACATTTATGGAATATCACGATACTGCCTATATCCCTGCTCATTATCTAACCGCGTGGCAAAGGCAATTACAAAACACACCTAATCAACCGTCGGCACATATTAATTTTGCTCAGCTATACGAACAGTCTAATAACTTACCAGAAAGTCAGTTTTGGCGAGCGAGATACCAGCAGTACATATCACCTTCTACCAATCAGGCCAATAATCTTTAACTCGCTAATATGTTAATTGTATGACAAATGGGTATAATGACCGGACGTTTTATCAGTTCCATCTAGTGCCTTAAAAAATATGTCAAAGCTATTTTCTGTAAAAACCATTGAGTACCCTTTTCCAGCTAAGCCCGTTGCGTTGAGTAATCTGCAACAGCAACAATACGTGCAGCAAATCAAAACTTTGCTTAAGCAAGAAAATGCTGTGTTGGTTGCGCATTATTATACCGCTCCTGAAATCCAAGCCTTAGCCGAAGAAACTGGCGGATGTATTTCTGACTCATTAGAAATGGCCAGATTTGGACGTGACTGCGAAGCCGACACACTGATTGTTGCTGGCGTAAGATTTATGGGCGAAACCGCAAAAATTATCAGCCCAGAAAAAACCGTATTAATGCCCACCCTAGAAGCAACATGCTCACTAGACTTGGGTTGTCCGGTTGACCAATTCTCCGCATTTTGTGATGCCCATCCTGATCACACAGTGGTGGTGTATGCCAATACCTCAGCAGCGGTCAAAGCCCGTGCAGACTGGGTCGTCACCTCAAGTATTGCCTTAGAAATTGTTGAACATTTAGACTCGCTAGGTGAAAAAATTATCTGGGCACCGGATCGCCATTTAGGCGCGTATATTGCCAAACAGACTGGCGCCGATATGTTGATGTGGCAAGGCGAGTGTATCGTACACGACGAATTTTCAGCTAAAGCTCTGTTAGATATGAAACACCTTTACCCTGATGCAGCAGTTTTAGTGCATCCCGAATCGCCTGCTAGCGTGGTCGCTTTAGCTGATGCTGTTGGTTCAACTACTCAGTTGATCAATGCAGCTAAAACCTTGCCGAATAGCCATTTTATTGTGGCTACCGATCGCGGTATATTTTACAAAATGCAGCAAGCTGCCCCGGGTAAAATATTATTAGAAGCCCCAACAGGCGGCAATGGTGCAACCTGTAAAAGCTGCGCTCACTGCCCATGGATGGCCATGAATGGCTTGCAAGCTATCCACCAATCATTAACCGATAGCAGTGGCCACGAAATCTTTGTGGATGAAGCCACGCGCCAACGCGCCTTAGTACCTTTAAACCGTATGCTCGACTTTTCAG
>JAWUXT010000091.1:0-17941 GCA_034111205.1 Paraglaciecola sp.
GTAGTTCAGTTGGTTAGAATACCGGCCTGTCACGCCGGGGGTCGCGAGTTCGAGTCTCGTCCACTCCGCCAACATCAAAACAAAATACAATTTATATGCGGAGTGGTAGTTCAGTTGGTTAGAATACCGGCCTGTCACGCCGGGGGTCGCGAGTTCGAGTCTCGTCCACTCCGCCATTAAATTGTTTGTTATTCTCTTCTTATGAAAAATTCCTTTTTTGGCCCTATTAACACTACGCTATCTGCTTATGGTTTGATAAGCTTGTGTTATGTCTATTATCTATATTTATATGATGCTTTGACGCTATCCTCTGAGAATTAATCCCTATGCTTTTGTTGTTGTTATATATCGTTATCGCGTTAGGCTTTTCGTTTGTTTGCTCTATAGCAGAAGCGGTTATCCTAAGCATTTCTTCTGCCTATATTTCTGTATTAGAAAAAAAGGGCCATCCATCAGGGAAGTTGCTGAAAAAACAGGTCAGTGATATCAATCGCCCCCTTGCTGCTATTTTGAGTTTAAATACCATTGCGCATACGATGGGAGCAGCTGGTGCAGGCGCACAGGCAGCTGTAGTGTTCGGGGATGCTTATTTAGGAATTGCTTCGGCTATTTTGACTTTGTTGATCTTAGTCTTCTCGGAAATTATCCCTAAGACCCTTGGAGCAACGTATTGGCGTAAACTTGCACCAGCTACCGCCTATTTTTTAAAATATTTGATCATTGTTTTGTGGCCATTTGTACAAATGGCGCAAAAAATGACATCCAAAATGCAAGATGAGTCACCTCTTATTGGTTTGAACCGAGATGAATTATACGCGATGACTGCGTTGTCTTTTGAGGAAGGTCAAATTGCTGCCCGAGAAGCCACTGTGATGCAGAATCTACTTAGTTTAAAGCAACTTAAAGTTCGGCAAGCCATGACTCACAGAACCGTCGTTTTTTCGTTACCTGATACTATGATTGTTGAGCATTTTTTACAAAATCACGCTGATGTGTCATTTTCACGGATCCCTATCTATGAAGATGGTGAGCCAGAAAAAATTACCGGTTATGTATTAAAGTCAGATTTATTATTGGCCTACGCTCGTGGCAATGCTGACAGAGAACTTAAGACTTACCAAAAGGATATGGTCACCATACTAAGCAGTATGTCGTTAGCCAATGCCATTGCACCCTTACATTCACAACGAGGAAATATGTTACTTATCGTAGATGAATATGGTGGTTTAGAGGGAGTGTTAACGGTTGAGGATTTAGTTGAGAGCTTGTTCGGTATTGATATCATTGATGAAAGCGACCAAGTGGTAAGCATGCGAAAATTAGCTCGGATATTGGCTAAAAGAAGAGAAAAGAAGCGTTTACGTAAGCATCAGAAAACCAACAGTTCAAATGCAAATTAGGGAAATGTGCTGATTATGAGTGAGTTACTCAAATGTACCAATCTGTCCAAAGAATATAACGATGGAGAAAATAGCGTTAAGGTGCTTAAAAACATCAATTTTTCTATTAATAAAGCCGAGCAAGTTGCAATTGTAGGTAGTTCAGGCTCGGGTAAAAGTACCTTATTACACTTGCTAGGGGCTTTAGATAAGCCTACCTCAGGGCAAGTGAAGTTTGAACAACAAGATATATTTACTTTTAGCAGTAATCAACAAGCTCAATTTCGTAATCAATCCCTTGGTTTTGTTTATCAATTCCATCATTTATTACCCGAGTTTAGTGCGTTAGAAAACGTCGCTATGCCATTATTAATAGCTAAAAAAGCCATTAAACAAGCAAATGAGTCAGCCATGGCTATGTTAGATAAGGTAGGGTTATCTCACCGATACAAACATAAACCTGCTGAATTATCGGGTGGTGAACGGCAACGTGTGGCTATTGCCAGAGCTTTGGTGACCCAACCCAAATTAATACTTGCAGACGAACCGACAGGCAACCTTGATCAAAAAACCGGTGAAAGTATCTACCAGTTACTTAGTGACTTACGCGAGCAAATGCATACCAGCTTTGTGGTGGTGACCCATGATACTCAATTGGCTAAAAGATTAGACCGCTCTTTAAACTTAATCGACGGCTGTTTGAGTGATGCATCCACTGAAACAACAAATGATATAAAGGGCACAATCTAGTGCATTTGGTGTGGTTGTTGGCGTGGCGTTTTCGATCAAATAAACGCCAGAATGGTTTTATATCATTTATTTCGGCTTCTTCAACTTTTGGGATCGGTTTAGGGTGTTTTGTGCTGATTCTGTTGTTGTCGGTAATGAACGGTTTTGAAAAAGAATTAAAAGATCGTTTGTTGTCTGTTATTCCCCATGCAGAGTTTAAATCTGTGTATGCAAGTGGCATTGAAAATTGGCCTGCAGAAGTAGAAGCTCTAAATCAGCACCCCGAAGTGATTTTTGTAGAACCTTATGTAAACGCCACTGGGATGTTGCAAAAAGGCAATAAAATGAAGGCGGTTGAGATGACCGGCTTAGATTCCCTTTATGCATCTGATGGTGTTATCCCAAGTTTAATTTCTAGCGAACAGTGGCAGCAATTCAAATTAGATGAAAACGCCACTATGTTAGGCATCGGCCTGATGCAAAAGTTAGATTTGGTAGTCGGTGATAAAGTACAAATCTTATTGCCTCAGCTTTCAGAAGGTTTAAGTTTAAGTGCGCCAAAAACACTGCGCCTAAATATCATTGCAAGTTTAGATATGGGCGGTGAACTTAGTAATCATATTGGCTATATGCATATGTCTTTGGCAGCACAGGCACAAAATATTAAGTATGGTGCCCAGGGTATACGTTTAAGATATCGGGATGCTTTTAGTGCACGGGAATTAACGCGTGAAATTGGTTATAAATTAACACCTGAAGTATACATGTCGGATTGGACTATCAATGATGGCAATCTGTATCAAGATATACAGTTGGTGAGGGCTGTGGTGTATATCGCATTAAGTTTGGTCATCGCTGTGGCGTGTTTTAACATTGTTTCTACCCTAGTGATGGCGGTTAACGAAAAGCAAAGCGAAATTGCGATGCTTAAAAGTATGGGGGCAAAAAACAGCCTTATTATTTCAGTCTTCATGTTGCAAGGAACATTTAATGGCCTGATTGGCACAATAGTGGGCGTAATACTGGGGGTTTTAACGGCGACCAATTTAGCTGCTATTGCGCGTTTTATTGAAGATTTGTTAGGCGTACAATTCTTATCAGGTGATGTTTATTTTATTAATTTTTTACCTTCAGAATTAAACTGGAATGAAGTTTATTTCACCGCCCTCATTGCTTTAGTTTTGAGCATTGTAGCCACACTATATCCAGCAATAAAAGCTGCGAGAATTAATCCTGCAAAAGTGTTGGGACACTAATTTTCTATCTACAGCAACGTTAACAACGATAGTCATCATAATGGTGATGCTGGGCGCTGCTATATATTCTGAGTTAGGGGTAATTTAGATGACAAAACACACTATTGATGTAAAAAACTTGCAGGTAACCAAAAAAAAGAATGTGCAGCAGGTGTAACGACTGTTGTGTCTGCATATAAAAATGTCAGTACTAAAGTTGGACCCATTAAAGGTACAAGATTACTCACTCAACTCAATCAAATTTAAGGGTTTGACTGTCCCGGCTGTGCTTGGCCAGATACCTTATTAAAACGTTCGACCTTTGAATTTTGTGAAAATGGCGCCACAGCCGCTAAAACATCGATTCGCTAAATGATGTTGGCGAAGCCAACTCCACACTTGCTCTATTGGGTTTAGCTCTGGTGAATACGGGGGTATAGCGCGTCAACTATCTTGACTGGCTGGTAAAGTTAATTGTCGCTTAATACGGGGGCAACTTTAAGATACTCATATTGCTGATATCTTCCAACAATGACGCTTGATGCCATCCTGCTGGATCACCAGCCCGGACCATTCATTATCACCACAGCATATCTACCTGTTTTGGTATTTTGCTGATCTATTCTCGCTTCATCCTGAAACCAAAAAATCCACCTTATCTAGTGCAATATGTCCGGGGATCAACTTGATCGTTTTAATTTGCAGTTTTTTTAAAGTTTTCTTGGGCTTCTTCAGATTGCTTAGTGTGTTTCGAGCGACTTGTCGTCCAAGTGATGTTCAATGATTTGAGTAATTTATAAATCGAGTTTTGATGATAACTAATCGAAAAGGCACACTGAATATAGGTTTGTAGCATTTCACCGTTTAGACGTCCCCCACTTGTAGACTGACTTTGTTTCTCGATGTAATCGATCAGCTCGGCTTTTTGCTGGGAGGACAATAGAGAGGGCCTTCCCGATGGTTTTTTACTTTCAAGGGCGCCAACACCCCCTTTCAAGTAGTTGGCAACCCATTCATTAACCATCCTTCGGCTAACGTTCAACGTTCTGGCGACGTCAGCTTTATTTTCACCTGCCTTAAAATGCGCTACAGCCAATAAACGCATGCGCATTCGATGATCTTTAACCTTGTTAGAGAGTGCTTTAATTGCTGTTCAGTATGATGATTCAAAGGTATTATAATGTGATTATATGATATACATATAATCACATATTTAGACGTATTGGTATTACACTGAAACCAATGATCAGATCCCTCTGAGTACTGTCGCAGATAAAAGTAATACCCCTGCATACAAGTCAGTCGTGATTAGCCTGCATAAGAAAACTAACGCTAAAAATAGTGCTTCTCTGTGTTAATTTTAAAGATAAAAAGATAAAAAGATAAAAAGATAAAAAATATTTTAAACCACCGAGGAAAAAAGGTCATAGAGAAAAGTAAAAAAAGTTATTTTAGTTTTAATCCATTTTTTCTTCTGTGTAGCGTTCCTTTTCCTCTATGGTGTCTAACCTTTAGCTTTATTAGTCTGCACGACCCATAAATTTACTTTCTGATGTGTTTACTTTGATTTTTTCACCAGAGGCTATGTACTCAGGTACTTGAACCACTAAGCCTGTGGCTAATGTGGCGGGTTTTGTTCGAGCGCTGGCCGACGCACCTTTTATAGAGGGGTCGGTTTCAGTGATAAGCAAGTCGACAGAAGCAGGTAGTTCAATGCCCACTGGTTTTCCTTCCACTAATAAAATTTGCAGGCCTTTAGTATCTTCGGTGATAAATGGTAATTCTTCACTGATGGTTAATGAGTTTAATGAGTATGGTGAATAGTCTTCGTCATCCATAAACACATACTCATCACCGTCAACATAAGAAAAACTCACTTTATTACGGTTGAAATCGACTAAGTTGAGCATTTCATCGGCTTTAAAACTCTCATCTGCCTTCGCACCTGTACCCACTTCATACAAACGCATTCTATATAAACTGGCACCTGCTCGACCACTTGGGGTCATTTTATTGATGTCTTTTACAATATACGTTTTGCCATTATGTTCAACGGCGGCATTCTTTTTAATTTCACTGGCTTTTGGCATGTTTAGGGCTCTTTAATATTTTACGGCAAAAAATAACATGAAAACAAAAATAGGCAAGTGAAGTTGTGTTTTATAATCAACAACTTTTCACTCGTTAGTTGTGATGCTTTTTGGCATAATCTCACTCTACGTTTATTACTCTTCATCATTTATTAAGGCGTTATGTCCAAAACATCATCTTTGTTTGCTGTCGATGGCAAATTATCTGAGGCTATCGACGGGTTTGTTCCGCGCCAAGCACAAACTGATATGGCGGTTGCCGTTGAAAATACTATCAAAAATAAAGCACCTCTTATTGTTGAGGCTGGTACTGGTACAGGTAAAACCTTTGCTTATTTAGCCCCAGCACTATTATCTGAAAGAAAAACTATTGTCTCCACTGGGACTAAAAATCTTCAAGAGCAGCTTTTTCATCGTGACTTACCTCTAATAAAGAAAGCCCTAGGTTCAAATAGTAAGACGGCTTTGTTAAAAGGCCGTGCTAACTATTTATGTTTACATCGGTTAAGACAACATGGTGGAAACAGCATGCTAGTTGATAGACAAACACTGACCGAACTCACTCAAGTTAGGGTCTGGGCTTCAAGTACTAAAACCGGCGATATGGGGGATATGAGATCGTTGGCAGAAGACGCTAAAGTGTTACCTTTTGTCACCTCTACAGCAGATAACTGTTTGGGTAAAGATTGCCCAGATTATGAAGACTGTTATTTGGTTAAAGCACGTCGTAAAGCACTTGATGCCGATGTTGTTGTGGTTAATCACCATTTGTTTTTTGCTGATATGGCTTTAAAAGACACCGGCTTTGGTGAGCTTATTCCTGAGGCTGACCTAGTAGTATTTGATGAAGCCCATCAAATACCTGACATTGCCAGTGAGTATTTTGGTGAGACATTTTCAAGCAGACAAATGCTGGACATCAGCCGCGACGTCGAGGTGGTGTATCGCACTGTACTTAAAGACGCTAAACAATTACAAAGTGCTGCTGAAAAATGCAAAATGATTGCCGCAGATTTACGTATTTTATTCCCTGAAAATCCTGCCAAGGGCAATTGGCGTCAAATGTTGTCTCGAGACGATGTACAAACTCAAATCAGTAAGTTAACTGATAGTCTCAATGTGTTATACGAAGTGTTGAAATTACATATTGGCCGTGACAAGGACCTTGATACCATCTTTGAGCGAGTGTCAGAATCTAGAGGTAAGTTAGCACGTTTAACCGATACTACGCAGTTAGGTGTGAGCCTTTGGTATGAGACCACGATGCGTCATATAGTCTTGCATTTGACACCATTAAGTATCTCGAAAAAATTTGCCGATTTTATCGCTGAGCCAAAACGTAGCTGGGTCTTTACCTCGGCCACCTTGATGGTTGATGGCGCTTTTACTCATTTTCAACGTCAAATGGGATTAGACAATGCTACTACTTTGTCTTTGGATAGCCCTTTTGACTACCCTAATCAAGCCATGTTATGTGTGCCGCGTTTCTTGCCGGAGCCTAACGCTCGAGAAATGCGCGCCACTCTATTAGATATTTCTATTAAATTGGTTAAAGCCAGTCGTGGTCGGTGTTTTTTATTATTTACGAGTCATGCCACACTTAATGCTATTGCTAGCCAGCTAGAAGATAAAATTGATAACCCTATATTGGTTCAAGGCTCCACTACCAAGCGTGCATTGCTGGAAAGTTACTTAGAGAACAAAGATGCCGTGTTATTGGGTACTGGGGCATTCTGGGAAGGCGTGGATGTTAGAGGCGACGATTTGACTTGTGTGTTAATTGATAAATTACCTTTCGCGTCACCAGACGACCCGTTACTTCAGGCAAGGATCGAAGATTGCCGTAAAAGTGGTGGTAACCCTTTTGTACAGTTACAAATCCCCCAAGCCGCTATTGCTTTAAAACAGGGGGCAGGGCGCCTAATACGTGACGAGACTGATAAAGGCGTGTTAGTCATATGCGATAACCGATTGGTTACTAAAGATTATGGAAAAATTTTTATGGGGAGTTTGCCAGACATGCATCGCACCCGTGACTTACAAAAAGCAGTGGATTTTTTACACAACATTCACAGCGATAAAGATGAAGTTGAGATTCAATCATGAATATTTTAATTATCGATACTGCGACTGAGGCATGTTCAGTTGCCCTTGAGGTTAACGATCAAGTTTTTAAGCGTTTCGAAATCTGCCCACAGCAACACAGTCAACGAATATTGCCGATGATTGATGAGGTATTAAAAGAAGCAAATGTGACACTTCAAGACTTAGACTATTTAGCCTTTGGTCGCGGACCGGGAAGTTTTACCGGTGTGCGGATAGCGACTGGGGTGTTGCAGGGATTAGCATTAGGCACTGGCCATAAAGTGGTGGGTATATCAACATTAGCGGCTATGGCACAGCAAGGTTACGCAGAAAATCAAACAGAGCAGGTAACTGCAGCAATAGATGCGCGTATGTCTGAAGTGTACTTTGGCCAGTATCAACTTCAAAATAACATCATGACTTTGGTTGGCGTAGAACAAGTGATACCACCACAGGAAGCAGCTTTGTTACTCAAAGATAGCACTTCAATGGCCGGTGTTGGAACTGGGTGGCAGGCATATACAGAATTAAATGCTGCGTCTAAGGTCAAGGTGCTAACCGCGGTTTTATATCCTAATGCGTTGTATATGTTGCCCTTAGCTAAAGCTTTAATCGCTGCAGGTCACGCTTTTGAAGTAGAGGACATCCAACCCGTTTATTTACGTGACAAAGTGACTTGGAAAAAATTACCAGGACGCGAGTAATTATTGGATAGAATAATCTGGAACGATTCTTGTATTACTCTAGAGCTAAAAGTTGTTAAAGGTTTATTGGCCTTGGTTCTGTGATTAGGAAAAGTTGTTGAGTATAGATTCACTATCTTTATTAAAATCATCTGATATTACCCGTTCCTCCCGGGATAAACCTCGTGAAATAAAGTCAGATAAAAGCCCGGATGAAAATCTGCAAAAGGCTCAAATTTCTATTATCCGTAAGGGTGACAGTGAAACGTTTGAAAAAGCAGCCTCCTTTAAGCAACAAACTAACTCTCTTTCTAGCAATAGCTTAAATGAAAAGGCAGCCATTGCTGCTTATCAAAGTATGGATAAGGAGCAGCAACGGCAAGGCATTCAATTATTATTGGGTGTTGATACATTCGTTTGATCTATTCTTCCTTCTAATAGATATAAAAATAAACTCAAAATTCAGTAGCTGTTCAGTTACTATAAATAAAATAACAGATAAACATATCTTGTTTGATCTATCTGAGGAAAATTATGAATATTCGCATATGTACTATATTAATCGCTTTGTTTCTGGCCGGTTGTTCAACATTTCCGGACAAGCTTCAGCTTGATGATACTACCCAATTAATCTCTTATGAGGATGCCGCTTCAAAGGCCGAACAAGTTAAAGATAAGACGTTGCGATGGGGAGGGGCTATCGCAAAAGTCGAAAATAAGCCTGATTATACTGTTTTTGAAATGGTTTATTATCCATTAAACGGTTATGGCCGACCGGTTTCAGGTGAGGAGAGCATGGGACGTTTTCGTATTCGGGTTAACGGCTTTATGGATCCTATGGTCTATCAAGTGGGACGTTTGATGACATTTACCGCACAGCTAAATGGTTTAGAAAAAGGTTTAGTTGGTGAGCATGAATACGTGTTTCCAACAGCATCTGTGAAGGCTTATTATTTATGGAAAAACGTACAACGTATTGATGTTAGTGGGGTGCAATTATGGCCATATCACTATTGGAACTCAGGGTTCCAAAATTGGAACTACCCGCGTCACTACCGTAGAAATGTAATTATTCGTGGCTCAGGTGGAAATAACAGTCATAGCGTTAAGTCAACTCGCCCAAGCGGTGCGACGAGTTACCCTAAGCCTGTAAATATAAAAAGAATTGAAAGATAGCGGTAATCATTTGCCAAACTGGCAACATATAGCTGAGTAAGTGGCAAAACATTGCCGCTTTTTTTTGTGTTTGAAAAAGGAAAGTTTGTGCAACAAGACCTTGAGTTCCCTCTTGCAAATATTACCCTTCGTGGTATTGGTTATGGTGATCCCAGCAAACCTATGATTTTGGCATTGCATGGTTGGTTAGACAATGTCCTTAGTTTTCAGCCTATTGCAGCGTACCTCAATGATTATTATATCCTGGCATTAGACATTACTGGTCATGGATTGTCTTCCCACCGAAGTAATGGTGCTCACTACCACCTCATTGATTTTGCTTACGATTTACATGAACTGGTAGAATCACAAGGTTGGCAGGCTTTTATATTGATGGGGCACTCTATGGGGGGCATCATTTCAACTATTTATGCTAGTTGTTTTCCTGAACACGTGAGTAAACTCATTTCAATTGAGTCGTTTGGGCCGATGACCAAAGACACACAAAGCAGCCCAATCCAACTTAGGGACTCTATTCTTAGCAGATTAAAATCCCAGCAAAGTGAAGCGAAACATCCTAGCAGTATCGAACGGACGATCAAAGCTAGAGCAAAAGTCGGGGATATCACATTAGAGTCAGCTAGATTATTGATAACGCGTAATATCCGTGTGGAAAATGATAAGTTGTTTTTTACCACAGATAGACGTCTACGCACCTTTTCATCTCTTAGAATGACAGAATCCCAAGCTGAAGCTTTTGTGCGTAATATTAAATGCCCCACGTTAGTGATAACAGGTTCACAAGGATATGAGTCGATGCGTACCATCGTTCAAAATCGGTTGGACTGGGTTGAAGACTTAACGATAGCCGAATGTGAAGGGCATCATCACTTACATATGGACAACCCTCAGCCAGTTGCAGATAAAATTGTCGAATTTTTAAGCTGAACTACAACTGGTCTTAGTTGTTAATCATTTGTTGATTTATCTTTGCGAAAGCTTTGGGTAGAATCAGATGATATTTTCATATGAAATTACAATAATAATATGTTGGTTTTTGCGAATTCATCAAAGTATAAGCTTAAAACCAACGGCCTGGAGGCACAATGGAAAAAATCTGGTTGAAGAATTATGACCCTAGGGTTCCTGCCGATATCGATCCTGATCGCTATTCGTCTATAGTAGACATTTTTGAACAATCCATTGAAAAATATTCAGAAAATGTCAGTTACATCAATATGGGTAAAAGTATTACTTTTGCCGAGTTGGATACGCTTTCTCGTGACTTCGCAGCATATTTACAAAATTCTGGGTTAAAAAAGGGTGATGCGGTGGCAATTATGATGCCTAACCTTATCCAATACCCTGTGGCTCTTTTTGGCATACTTCGCGCAGGTATGACAGTGGTGAATGTGAATCCTCTATATACCCCCAGAGAGTTGCAACATCAATTAACAGACTCAAACGCAAAAGGTATTGTCATTGTTGAAAACTTTGCCTGTACTTTGAGTGAAGTATTTAAAGCTACCGCTTTAGAAACAGTTTTAATCACCTCTATTGGTGATATGTTATCCCCGCTTAAAAAAGTCGTCACAAACCTTACCATCAAACACCTTAAAAAAATGATCCCACCTTATGATTTACCTAATTCGCAAAGGTTTTTAAAGGCCCTCAAGCAAGGTCATAGTCAATCTTATCAGCGCCCCGAGGTGACGGGCGAAGATTTGGCATTTTTACAATATACAGGTGGCACTACGGGTTTGTCTAAAGGAGCCATGCTTACCCATAGAAATATAGTGGCAAATTTGGAGCAAACCTCCACTATATTAGAAAATGTAGTGGAGTCGGGTAAAGAATTGGTCGTCACTGCTTTACCTCTTTATCATATATTTGCTTTGCAAGGTAATTGCCTGACCTTTGTTAAATTTGGTTGTCCTAATTTGTTGATCACTAACCCTCGTGATATGCCGGGTTTTGTGGCTGAGATGGCCAAGTATCCTTTCACTGTTATTACTGGTGTTAATACATTATTTAATGGATTGCTTAACACCCCCGGTTTTGCTGATTTAGACTTTAATCGATTAAAATTTGCTTTGGGTGGGGGTGCAGCAGTGCAGCGACCAGTAGCAGAACGCTGGCAAAAAACTACCGGACTTGTTTTGCTCGAAGGTTATTGATTAACAGAATGTTGCCCAACTGTGACAGTAAATCCGCCACAACTTGAAGCCTACAAAGGCTCTATTGGTATGCCTGTTCCTTCAACCGATATAAAACTAGTAGATGAAGAAGGAAACGAAGTTCCACTAGGAGAACCGGGTGAAATGCTGGTTAAGGGGCCTCAGGTGATGAAAGGTTATCTAAATCGCCCTGATGCAACAGCAGAAATGATTGTTGATGGTTGGTTAGCCACGGGTGATATAGCAACATGTGATGAAGATGGTTACTTTTATATCGTCGATCGCAAAAAAGACATGATTTTAGTTTCAGGTTTTAATGTCTTTCCAAATGAGATTGAGGAAGTTGCCGCTATGCACGATGACGTGGTAGAAGCGGCTGCCATCGGAGTGCCACATGAGGTTTCTGGCGAAATTGTGAAATTAGTGGTGGTGCGTAAAAATGAGAACTTGTCTGAAAAAGACGTGATTGATCATTGTCGTATACACTTAACCGGTTATAAAATACCGAAAAAAGTTGAGTTTACAGACGAGCTTCCTAAAAGTAATGTTGGTAAGATACTGCGCAGAGAATTAAGAGATAAATAGCCTAAGTATTTTACACTTATGTAAAAGCCGGCATTAGCCGGTTTTTTTATGGGGCTTGTGACCACTAATTTGGAAATTCATGCAATACAATTTTATAACCAGTAACCAAGAACTCGCAGATTTTTGTCAGCAAGCCAGTCAAGTAGAAGCCATAGCAGTAGATACCGAGTTTGTTCGCACACGCACCTTGTATCCTCAACTGGGGCTAATTCAGATTTATGATGGAAAACAACTCGTTTTAGTCGATCCGTTAGCTATTGATGACTTTTCAAGTCTGACGGCATTGTTAACTAATCCTAATGTTGTCAAAGTATTGCACTCTTGCTCTGAAGACTTAGAAACGTTTTGGCATGCGTTTAAAGTGATGCCTAGCCCGATTTTTGACAGCCAGTTTGCTGCCAGTATTGTGGGTATGGGGCCTGCTTTGGGGTATGCCAAGTTAGTGGAAATTATGCTTGAAGTGACAGTGGATAAAGGCGAGTCACGAACTGATTGGTTAGCTCGTCCTTTACGTATTGAGCAATGTGATTATGCGGCTAAAGATGTGTTGTATTTATTTCAGCTTTACCCAGAACTGAAAGCCCGTGTAGTAGAACAAAACAAACTATCTTGGGTGTATTCAGAAATTGCGCATTTATCAGTAAAAAAACAAACGGCCATACCTTTAGATTCAGTATATTTAATGATTAAAAACAACTGGAAACTATCAAGTAAAGCCGTGTTAATTTTAAAAAAATTGGCGGCTTGGCGGACATATACAGCAAGGCAGCGTGATATGGCGCTAAACTTCGTGGTACGAGAAGAAAATTTACTTTCTATTGCTACGCTGCAACCTACTAGTAAAAATGAATTACGCTCAATTCCAGGAGTGAACCCTCATGAAGTGAGGATCCACGGCGATGCACTGTTATCCATTGTGGCCGATTGCCAAAAAGTAAGTGAAGATGCTTACCCGCCAAAGGTAAAACGACTAAATGATATCGAGAATTATAAAAATACTGCCGCTAGCGTAAAAAAGTTATGTTTAGAGATTGCCGAAAAACATGCTATTCCACCTGAATTAGTCGGTTCTAAAAAACAAATTAATCAATTACTTAAATGGTGCTGGTTTAATCAGGATGAAACTCGAGATATGGGACTACAACCAGATTTACTGAGTAGTTGGAGACGAGCACTTTTTGTGAATGAACTGGTTCAAATTGAAGGTTTAAATTTATCGAGTGAACTGCTTAAGGGAAACTCATAATGTTATGTGCGGTATATAAAAGCAGTAAAAAACAAGAAACTTATTTATATGTGCCTGGCAGGGACGACTTTTCTAAGGTGCCTGAAGCATTATTAAAAACATTTGGTACACCTGTGTTTTTAATGATAATGCCACTTAAAAAAGATCGTGAACTGGCGAGAGTAGATATTCATAAGTTGCGAACTGAGCTTAAAACAAAGGGTTTTTATTTACAGCTGCCCCCACCGATTGAAAATTTACTAAAAATCCACCTACAACAGAATAACGTCGACTAATGGCTATGAAATTTAATTATATCTTATTGTCTATGTTGTTACTGTTAGTCAGCCAATCTTTAGCTGCCAAACCTTCCTTTGAGCAGTACTTGGTTGACGTAAAGTTACAAGCAATTGAACAAGGTTACACCCCTGAGTTTGTTGACCAAGTGTTTGAAGGGGTTAGTTACCATAAGAAAACAGTCACAGCTGACAAAAATCAACCTGAAACAAAATTAACTTTAGACAGATACTTGGCCACACGAGTACCTGATTGGAAAGTTCAAAAAGCTGTCGATTTAATGGCACAACACCAAGTGTTATTAGACCAAGTCGAGCAACAGTTTGGTGTGCAAAAGCGTTTTATCGTGGCGTTATGGGGTAACGAGAGTAATTTTGGCAATATTATGGGTAAACACTCAGTGATTAACTCATTAGTAACTTTGGCATATGACGGCAGGCGAGAGGCTATGTTTAAAAAACAGTTATTTGCCTCCTTAAAAATATTGCAGCAAGGCCATGTTGAGCTTGATGATTTTGTAGGCTCATGGGCTGGGGCTATGGGGCAGAGTCAATTTATGCCTACTTCGTTTTTAGACTATGCAATAGACTTTGATAACGATGGTCGCAAAGATATATGGAATAATAAAGCTGATGTATTCGCCTCTATTGCAAATTTCTTAAAATCTGAAGGTTGGAGTAACCAGATAACATGGGGACGCCAGGTCTCAGTACCTGATGATTTTGATTTCAGTTTGGCGGGTCTTAAATCTTCATCAAAGCGATTGTTAGCCGATTGGCATGGGGTGGGGGTTAGACGTTATGATGGCCGGAATTTGCCAAATTTGCCAATCAAAGGATCGCTTATTGCTCCTGATGGTGAAAACGGGCGTATTTATTTAGTTTACGAAAATTTTCATACTTTAATGAAATGGAATCGTTCCAGTTACTTTGGAGTATCGGTGAGTTATTTGTCTGATCGTATTAAAAAAGGATCCTGAAGCGTTGTTCGAATATAAACATCTTGATAGTGATGGCAAAATCATTGATTTACCAGTGGGTAAAGTGGTCTGTGTTGGGCGTAATTATTTGCAACACATAAAAGAATTAGATAATGATGTACCCAGCGAGCCATTGTTGTTTATTAAACCTTCTACCGCATTATCTCCTTTATATAGACCTGTTGTAATCCCTAAAAATTTAGGTTCTTGTCATAATGAGTTGGAAGTTGCTATATTGATTAATAGTAGGCTCTGCCAATCCTCGATAGAAGATGCAGAGGCAGCAATCTGGGGCATAGGTTTAGGTTTAGATTTAACGTTAAGGGATGTGCAAAGCGCATTAAAAAAGCAAGGACACCCCTGGGAACGTGCAAAAGCGTTTGATCACAGCTGTCCTATGTCGCAATTTGTGGTGATGGAAAAAATGGGACCACTATCTAGCATAGACTTCAGTTTGAATGTGAATGATGAAATAAGGCAACAAGGTAATAGCCAAGAGATGTTGTTCTCTATATTAAAACTACTAGTAAATATTTCTAATACCTTTACTCTTTTGCCCGGGGATATAGTCATGACAGGTACTCCGAAAGGCGTGGCGGCTCTACTAGTTGATGATCAGCTAACAATCGAATTGAATGGGCACTTTTCAGTTAGGACACATGTTGTATAAATAATGAAATTTTCTTTTGAATTTATTGTAGACCCAGCGAATAAATTATTGATTTGCGAGGCTTTTGGCGAAGTTTTTGACGTTGTCGATCTTGAACATATGTTAAAAACCATCGTAAAAATGGCTGGTAAAAATCAAGTGAAAAATATAGTGCTAGATTGCACAACATTCAAAATCCTCTGCTCCAACCAAGAAATAGCTCAATTGATGATAACCACCCAAGAGAACGATTGGCTTAGTAGTCTAAAAATCGCAATGATCACCAAATTTGATCTCAATGTGCATAATATAATAGAAGGACTCGCCCAAAGTTTATCCTTGCCGATTAAAAATTTCGAAACACGCAGTGAAGCTATGCTTTGGTTATTGTTTGATAAAGTACGAGAGGAACGTTGATGAGTAATGAATATAGGTACTGGCATGGATAAATATTGGGAAACCACCACCCTTGAAAATATGACTGAAAAACAGTGGGAAGGAATTTGTGATGGCTGTGCTAAATGTTGTTTACACAAGTTCATCGATGATGATGCTGTTACTGAAGCGGCGCCTACAAGTCATATTCAACAGGGTGAAAAAATTCACTATACTAATATCGCATGTGGATTACTGAACACCAAAACGTGCGCATGTACGCAATACGCAGAGCGAACAACTCTGGTACCAGAATGTGTCAAGCTTACCAAAGACAATCTTCAAGACATTTTTTTTATGCCTCATAGTTGTAGTTATCGCAGACTTTACGAAGATAGGGGCTTACCCACTTGGCATCCATTGTTAAATAAAGGCAAAAAATCGGTAATGCATAAAGCAGGCATGTCCGTAAGGGGCAAGACTGTTGCTGATCATGACGTTGATTTAGAGCAATTTGAAGACTATATAGCACAGTGGCCGATGGAAGATTTGGATTAGCCTTTTAGTTACCAGCTTTTTACTCCCAAAATAGTGTGAACATGCATTCGTTAAATCTTTGAATAGATTGTATATGACCGGATTACAATAAAATTCGGTCATATACAATAAAACCTACTGCGTTGATAAATATGAATTAACCCTTTAGGTTTATTAACTGTTTTTATCTAGATGTTTAAAATCGACTTCCTCGTCTTTTAAGCCTGCGTCTGGGTCGTTGTATACATCAATATCTAATTCATTCTCACTTTTACCCACGATACAAGCCACCATACAATCACCTGTCACATTAACGGCTGTCCGGGTCATGTCTAACAACCTATCCACACCAATAATAAGAGCTATACCTTCAACAGGTAAGTTAACTTGCTGTAACACCATAGCAAGCATGATGAGGCCAACGCCTGGCACACCTGCAGTTCCTATGGAAGCAAGTGTTGCAGTGAGAATGACCATCATATAATCACTTAAGCTTAAATCTACAGAGTAAACTTGGGCGATAAATACCGTGGCTACACCTTGCATAATAGCGGTGCCGTCCATGTTAATCGTAGAGCCAAGAGGGATAGTAAAAGAAGCAACAGAGCGTTTAACCCCTAACTTTTTAATTGCAGTTTCCATGGTGATCGGTAACGTTGCGCTACTGCTCGAGGTGCTAAATGCAAATATGGCAGCATCACGCATTTTTCTAAACAAAACAATCGGGCTTAAGCCACTGAGTACTTTTAAAATAATAGGGTATGAGACAAATGCGTGAACGAACAATACAAACACAACCAACAAAAAGTATTTTAATAGGCTGGCAATAGTCTCAAAACCAATGGTAGCGAACAATTTTGCCATCAAAACAAACACACCATATGGAGCAAGGTTCATTAAAATTGTGACAAGTTTCATAATTACTGTACTGAAGTCTTCAAAAACTGCGGTCAACCTTTTACCAGTATCTCCTGTCATCGTCATGGCGATACCAAATAAGACAGCAAACACAATGATTTGTAACATGTTGCCTTCGGCCATTGCATTGATGGGGTTGGTTGGCATCATATTAATGATGACTTGACCTAAGGAAGGAGCCTCTTTTGTTACATAAGTAGATTCGGTTGTTAAGTTTAAGCCTTCACCGGGCGCTACCAACAATGCAAATGAGACGGCTAAACTGATGGCAATTGCGGTAGTGGCTACATATAAAAGTATTGATTTTCCGCCTAATCGACCGAGCTTGGAAGGATCAGACAAACTTGATGTGCCACACACCAAAGAAACAAACACCAAAGGTACAACCAACATTTTTAAGCTGGCGATAAAGATACTACCCACTATATTAAATATACCTTCGACTAAAAGTGCATACGTTGAAACATGCAAGCCGAATACACTAAAAGAAAAATCTCCGCTATCATCAAACAACCATTGTAATAAAGCTCCGATAATTATTCCGGCTATCATGCCGATAAAGATCCGAGCGGTGAGTCCGAGTTTTTGTGAATCGGGTTTTTGTGATGACACGTTTGTAGATGTGGTCATGGAAATCCTAAGCTTTATTATTGTTAAAAGTCGCGTGTATTAGTGCTATTGAATTTGGTTATCTTGTATAACCTAAACCTAGGTTAGCAAGATTGTCGGTCAAGCTGAACTGTTAAAGTGAATTTGCCATCACAATATGGCCCATGTATAGGAAAGGATTATGATTTTACGTTTTAGAACGCTGTTTGGATTTTTGGCTTTACTGAGCCTTTT
>JAWUXT010000092.1:0-19954 GCA_034111205.1 Paraglaciecola sp.
GGTTTATAATACGGGCAAGCTATACGTATATCTTTTGGCATATTTGCCCGAGACAATTTTTTAATTTGTTTGATCAAGGCTTCAACACTGCGGCCTGTATCAAATACATCATCAACAATTAATAGACTGTCTTCAGTATTGGCGTTTTCAATCAAATAGTGTAAACCATGTACTTTGATGGTTTTTGATTGTTGGTCAATCCCATAATATGAAGAAGTACGCACGGCTATATGATCAGTTTCAACTTTCTTAAAATCAAAATACTCTTGCACTGCGATACCAATGGGTGCACCGCCACGCCAAATACCGATTATAAAATGTGGGCGAAAGCCACTTTTATAAACTTGAGCAGCTACTCGAAATGAGTCTTCAAGTAGCTGTTGTGCAGTGATAAACGTTTTTTCCATTACATGAACCTTAAAATTTAGAGCGCAGTTGATAACGCGGCTGCACCTAAGGTGCAGCAATATAAAACTTATAGCCTGCTATTGTATACCGAAGCTCGACTTATTCATATTTTAAAGCATCTGCCGGATTAACGCTTACGGCCCGATACGCTGGATAAAGGCTAGCCAGAAAACATAAAACAAGTGACGTGACAATAAGAAATACCACTTGTTGCCATTGTAAATCAGTGGGAACACCCTGCCCCCCGGGGCTCAAAAATATTGGCAAATTAAATAACTTGATCACATTATTGATTTGAGTGACCAACAATACCCCCGTCACCACACCAATCGCCGTGCCTTTAATACCATTGTAAATACCATTAAACAGGAAAATACCCATAATATTATTGCGGGTCATGCCCTGCGTTAAAAGTATAGCGATATCACCTTGTTTCTCCGTCACCACCATGACCAAAGCCGATACTATATTAAAGGCTGCTACCGAGATAATTAGCAACAACATCAGCGACATCATATTCTTTTCCATCTTGACTGCGTCGAATAACACGCCCTGCTGGTCACGCCAGTTGGTGGAGCTATAGCCTTGGGCTTCTAATGTCTGCACCACACTTTTATAATCAAAGGCATCAGCTAAAAACAAACGTGTTTGGGCTAATTTCGACTTTTTACTTCTCAATAACCTAGCAGCATCATCAATATGCATTAACACGGCTTTATCGTCCAAGGCAGAGCCCATATCAAATATACCAACAACGCGGAACACTCTCTGGCTATAAATACGCCCAAAGGGTCCAAAGTAACTGTTTTCAGACGCGATCAGACGAGCTGGTTCGCCCATCCGTAAATTTAGTTTAATAGACAGAGCGCGGCCAATGATAATTCCATATTCACCTTTAACTAAATCGGTCAGCTGCCCGGATAACATATTTTCAGCAATAATTGAGGAGCGCTGCATTAAATCGGGTTGAATGCCTTGAAACATGACCCCTTTAAGCCCTTGGGAGGATTGCACTATGCCTTCTGAATCGATCTGTTGGGCACTGGCAATCACACCTTCAATATGCTCGAACATATTAGGTGTGATATCAGTATCAATCTTTTTTTGTACCAACACATGAGGCGTGATCCCTAAATTGCGTAATTTAAGTTCCCCTTCAAAACCATTCATCACAGACAAAACAGTGATCAAGGCCATCAAGCCAAGGGCGATGCCTGCAACAGAGAAAAAATTTATAAATGCAATAAAATGACTGCCTTTAGATGCTTTGGCGTAACGTAAACCAATAAAGGCTGAAAGTGGGTAAAACATAAAGAGAAACTCTTGTAACAACAAAACAGTTAAATAATAGTGGTTTAACTGTTGGTATAGTGATGAATGATGTTGAATAATACGTGCATGAAGTAAATCTAACAAGCAAAGCAAAAACTGGGAGAGTATATGCAGAACTTAACGCTTGATCAAAAACATCAACAATTCGATGAGTTTTTTATGATCAAACACAATATTCCGGTCAATATGCGCTTATTAGCAGACGATTTTGTATTGCCCGAAATTGATGATTTACATCAACATATGCCTTACGAGTTTCAAATAGCCAGTGAACTTTCTGCTATTGACACAAAAGCCTTGCGACCACTTCGGCGTTTAGGTGAACACGCCATTGAGTTAGCAGAGTTTCTGAATCATCAATCGCGAAAAATTGATTTAATGATGTCTCTAATTTTGCAACAACATGCAAATAATGAACAAACCTATGATTCCATACAATTTGGTGGTGGCGGCATAGTCATTGGTTGTGAAAACGAATTATCAATAGGCGGTACCATTGAACTCAAACTATTCCTAAAAGAAGAGGCCTCAGCGATTTTTTGTTTTGCTGAAGTTATTGCTTGTAAGCCTGTGGATGACACGTACCATGTATCCTTGATTTTTACTCGTATACGTGAGGAAGATCAAGACTTGCTAGTGACAGCCAGTTTACATCTTCAAGCGGCTAATTTACGTAAACGCAAGAACCAAGAAAAAACCTAAAAGAACTAAAACGAAAGCGATCAATGACTCAGAGTATTTTTTCACCGCCTTTACCAAACAATACCCTTAAAACCAAAAATGATATTCGTCATTGGGGTAATCTCCAAGGCAGCAGCACGGCTCTTGTCTTGGCCAATGCCACGAAGCTGGCGACTGGCCCAATATTATTGGTTACCGCAGATACACCCAGTGCTATTAAGCTTGAAAAAGAGCTGGATTATTTTTTGCAGGATCAATCTGTTGATGTGCAACTATTTCCTGATTGGGAAACCCTGCCCTATGACAACTTTTCGCCTCATCAAGATATTGTTTCGCAGCGCCTAGAAACCCTCTACCAACTCACACAAAACGAACGTAGAGTGTTTATTGTACCCATCAATACCCTAATGATGCGCATAGCACCGGTAGATTATATTGGTAAATATTTACTGATATTAAAGATAAATCAAAAGTTAGATATTAATAGTTTTCGCTCAGGATTAGAGCGCGCCGGCTACTTACATGTAAACCAAGTGATGGGTCACAGCGAGTTTTCTATACGTGGCAGTATCATCGATTTATTTCCTATGGGCAGTCAGCACCCTTATCGGATAGATTTATTTGATGATGAAGTGGATACCATTCGGCATTTTGATCCAGAAACGCAACGCTCTGGTGATAAGGTTGATGAAATAAAACTGTTACCTGCCAGAGAGTTTCCCACTGATAAAGAAGCAAGTTTGTTGTTTAGGCAGCAGTACCTCGGCAAGTTTGATGCAAATAACAGCAAAGAATCCATTTATTACCAAGTAGGTAAAGGCCTAATGCCAGGTGGTATCGAATATTATTTGCCGTTGTTTTTTGAAGAAACGGCTACGTTATTTGACTACCTGAATCAAGACACCACCGTATTAATGCATGGTGATTTACAAACCGCACATGAAAATCATTGGAAAGATGTCAACCATAGATAC
Source organism: Paraglaciecola sp. (assembly GCA_034111205.1). Taxonomy (GTDB): domain Bacteria; phylum Pseudomonadota; class Gammaproteobacteria; order Enterobacterales; family Alteromonadaceae; genus Paraglaciecola. Next base: position 3,396 of record JAWUXT010000092.1, read on the forward strand.
GAACAACTGCGTTATAACCTTGCTAGACCCTTATTGCCTCCTTCTGATATTTTTATGCGTTATGAAGAGCTATTTGGCGCCTTAAAAGAATGGCCAAGGGTTCAGATTCAAAACCAAGCCGTAGATGAGAAAAATGGTAGTGTTAACTTCGCCACTTCGCCGGTGGGTGACGTCGCTCTAAAACCACAAAATAAGGTACCGTGGACATCACTTAAACAACAAGTAGACCTGTGGCAAAAACAAAAAGTTAAAGTGTTGTTTAGTGCTGAATCTGCCGGGCGCCGTGAAGGGCTTTTAGAGATACTCGTAAAAGCAGAGATTAAACCCAAGGTTTTTGAAAGTTTTGATGACTTTATTAAAAGTGCCGAGCCGGTTGGTATCTCTGTAGGTGCTGCCGAGTTTAGTTTTTTATTAAATGAACCAAAATGCGCTATTGCGTTTATCACCGAGACCGAATTACTCGGGCATAAAATCAGCCATCGGCGTAAGCGTGACAAACGCCAAGGCACCGATGAAAATGCCATCATTCGAAACCTAGCAGAATTGCAGGTAGGCCAGCCAGTTGTGCATTTTGAACACGGTGTAGGCCGTTATTTAGGTTTACAAACCCTAGATGCAGGCGGTATTACCACCGAATACCTAACCATTGAATATGCCAAACAAGCAAAGTTATATGTACCTGTTGCATCACTACATTTAATTAGCCGTTATAGCGGCGGTGATATTGACCATGCACCCCTGCATCATTTAGGCACAGACACCTGGTCTAAAGCCAAGAAAAAAGCTGCAGAAAAAGTCCGTGATGTAGCCGCACAATTATTAGATGTGTACGCTAGACGAGCTGCCAAACCTGGCTATGCGTTCAAAATTGCGTGGGATGAATACCAATCGTTCAGTGACAGCTTCCCCTTTGAAGAAACCATAGATCAGCAAAAAGCTATTAACGCCGTGATCCAAGATATGGGTTCGGCCAATGCCATGGACAGATTAGTTTGTGGTGATGTTGGTTTTGGTAAAACCGAAGTCGCAATGCGCGCAGCTTTTATCGCTGCCAATCAGGGTAAACAAGTTGCGATATTGGTCCCTACCACGTTACTTGCCAGTCAACATTTTGAAAATTTTAAAGAACGTTTTGTGAATTGCCCTTTCAGAATTGAAGTATTGTCTCGATTTGTAAGTGCCAAAGATGCAAAAGAAACCATTAAGGCTATCGGTGAGGGTAAAGTTGATATAGTTGTGGGCACCCACACGTTGTTACAAGACAGCCTTAAATTTAGTGATTTAGGTTTGGTCATCATCGACGAAGAACACCGATTTGGGGTGCGCCAGAAAGAAAAATTCAAAGCGCTGCGTTCAGATGTAGACATTCTAACGTTAACCGCTACCCCGATCCCAAGAACCCTGAATATGGCGTTAAGTGGGATGCGCGACTTGTCTATTATCGCCACGCCTCCAGCTAAACGTCTGCCAATCAAAACCTTTGTACAGCAACGTAACAAAGGGTTAATTCGCGAAGCCATAATGCGTGAAATCTTGCGTGGTGGTCAGGTTTATTTCTTGCACAACGAAGTAGATACCATTGAGAGCACCGCACAAGAAATTGCAGAAATAGTCCCCGAAGCACGGATCGCTATTGGCCATGGCCAAATGCGTGAGCGTGAACTCGAAAAGGTTATGGCCGATTTTTATCACCAACGATTTAATGTGTTGTTGTGTACCACTATTATTGAAACAGGTATCGATGTGCCATCAGCCAATACCATAGTAATGGACCGGGCTGATCACCTTGGCCTGGCCCAATTACATCAATTGCGTGGTCGTGTTGGTCGCTCGCATCATCAGGCCTATGCCTATCTACTTACACCACATCCAAGGCGGTTAAGTAAAGATGCCGCCAAACGCCTAGATGCTATTTCATCGCTAGAAGAATTAGGCGCAGGTTTTGCCCTTGCCACTCATGATTTAGAAATTCGTGGCGCGGGGGAATTATTAGGCGATGGACAATCAGGGCAGATTTCCAGTATTGGTTTTACCTTATATATGGATATGCTGGACCAAGCAGTAGAAGCACTTAAAGAAGGCAAAGAGCCCTCTTTGGAAGCCGCTCTGGCTGAACAAACGGATATTGATTTACGTTTACCGGCTCTGTTCCCAGATGATTATATTCCTGATGTGAATATGCGTTTATCTTTATACAAAAAGTTAGCTAGTTGCAAAGATGAAAGAGCCGTCAATGAATTACAAATAGAACTGATAGACAGATTTGGTTTGTTACCTCAAAGTGCTAAAAACCTGTTAGATATGGCCATGCTCAAATTAAAAGCCAAACTAATTGGTATCTCTAAAATAGAAGGTACTAATAAAGGTGGATTTGTAGAGTTCTCACAGAAAACCCAGATTGATCCAAGTTTTATTATCAAACTAATTCAGTCGCAACCGAGAATCTACAAATTAGATGGGCCGCAAAAACTTAAATTTAACGTGCCTACTGAATCCGCCAAAGATAGACTTGAACTGTTTAATAATATGCTAACCGAGTTTAGCCAACAATTACGGGCTGCTTAATGACAGATAAAATGACTGTTCATCCTCTAAAAAAAATAATCATGGGTGCTTTTTCTGCAAGAGTTGCCATTGCAGTTCTGCTTACTGCCAACGTTTTAACTCAATCTGCGAGTGCGGTAGAAAATGAGTGGTGGTTTGATGTAGAAGTGATTTTATTTGAACGTAATTTTGAGGCGGTCAATATCTCTGAAAAATTCAAACAATCTCGGCTTGAACAACCATCTAGCGACGTTCTGGATTTACTCACGCCTTATTTGAAACCTGATTTAAGCTATTTACGGGCTGGTTTGCCCTATTGCCGAGCTTCAAAACAACTAGCAGTAAAAACACAATATGAACAAGGTTTTGCCTTGCCAGTACTCGAAACAAATGCGTCATCTTTTCCGCAGACAGATGAAGAACAAAAAAGCCAAATCTTAGCCGTTGACGCTGATGAACACTTTCAATATCAAGTCGCTTCTACAGATATATTTGCTAATACCGATGACAGTACACCTGTAGCTAAAAACACTGACGTCGAAAATGTTACTTTTTATAATTCAGAACAAAACCTTAATCAAAACATCAATAATGACGAAGAACAACAAGACAACACAGAGCAAACACCAGAGACAAATTTAGCTCGCTCCCCTATTCAAGTGAAATTTATCGAATGGCAACTTCCTAGCAATTTACTGTGTGCCTATGCCGAACAAATTGATCCATCTTTTGATTCGATTATAGCATTACAAAATGAGGAGACTGGAGGTCAGTATAGTGAGCTAATAAAACGCGTCCCCGACATCATTGACGGAACTGAATGGCAAACAAAACGCGGTGCGTTTTTGTTACCTTCAGCAACCATGTATATGAGTGAGCTGTATGAGAAGATTAAAAAGCAGCGAGATATCACACCAATCCTACATGTAAATTGGCGCCAAGAAGTTAAATTTGGACGAGAAGATGCACACACATTTAGATTGTTTGCAGGTGAAAACTTTGCAGAGCAATTTGATGCCAATGGTTTACCTTTAGTTGACGATACAGATAGTTTGTTTGATAGTTTGAATCAACCCGCAGACCAGTTTTATATACCTGAACAAGAGCTAAAGGGTTTAACACCTGAGCAGCAACAAGCACTTTTAATGAGTATTAATGGCACTGTCCCAGAAGCGGTTACTGAAGACTTATTTACAAGAATTGCTGCTGCGCTAGCAGATGAGGCACCCATCAACATTGACCAAGTCGTGAGTCTAGCTGAGCAACAAAAAACCACTGCTGAGCCATCAATCCTTACAGAGTTGTGGAGATTAGAGGGTGGAATAACTGTCTATCTGCGCAACGTAGGGCGCATCCCCTACTTGCACATCGATAGTAATTTAGATATCAGACAACCTATATACGACCCGAAAAAATCCCAGAAAATAGAAGACCTATCAACTCATTTATCAGGGCAAGCTGCAATAGTGGTTAACCAATTGCAACAACCAAATTTTTTACAACCAAATTTTTTACAAAGTGTTAATTTTAATCAGTTAAGGCGCGTGATTAGTAAACAAGTACATTATTTTGACCATCCGCTATTTGGTATGATAGTGCGCATTAACCGTTATCGTTGGCCAGAAATAGAACAAGAACAAGAAACCGACATAATCAACAGTCGACTCTGAATAATAGCTTTGATTTTATTTGAACCCCCTATCAAACATTGCTCTAGTTATGTAAAGCAGGTCTAAGCTAATTATTACCAAAGCAGCATTATCTTAATCATAAAGTACAAAAAAGCCGTCACGTAGACGGTTTTTTTGGTTATCGACAATCTTTATTCAATTAAAATGCGTACTTTAACAGCGTATAGGAATCCACATCGTTACCTACTAACTCATAGCTTTCTTCCATGTAGGTTAGACCAAAGGCAAACAACACATCGCTTTCCATACCCACATCAATATTTTGGACAAAATCTGCGGAGAACTGTAATTCTTCGTTAATCAAATCACCCGGGCGAAATGAAGTAGGTGAATCAGGTCCCATAGAAGGATTAATAGTATTTTTGAGAGTATATTGGATACACCTCTATGACAGACGTTAAACAAGTAGAATGGCACGATACTTGTATTAACAATGATTAAAACGTGAAACCAATGTCGGCTAAATTTACGGAAAATATAGGTTAAATGCGTATTAATGGCTCGACTGCACAATTATGTTGCGAATCTAAATTGGTAGCTTAGAACATGAATTATCAGTGCAATTGTTCGAACGAGATTTTAGGGGCGTTAGACTCACTGCAAGCGGCAATAAATTCTACCTTAGAGTGAAATTATCGATACAGAGTCAAAACAATTGCCATTATCAAACCAGAACTAAGCAGAGACGTATTATTAGTAAGTAATTCAAAACGACCAGCCAGTATTGCCATGCAGGTTGTCAGTAAAACAATATTACAATTAACAAAAGAAGCTCATTCCTTGGGCAATTGGAGAGGAAAGTTACTCTATTGAGCAATGAGTATAATCTTGATAAATGCCTCGAATTAACACATTTTGTTCAGCCATTTGTTGTCGAAAGATTTCTGCATTGCCTTGGGCCAGATTCACAAATACAAAATTAGTCGATGAAGGCAGTGCCGTTAACCCATTTGCCTTAACTGCATCTAACACCATTTCGCGTCCCTCAACAATTTTTGACTTGGACATATTTAAAAAGGCTTCATCGTTGTAACTGGCAATAGCCGCCGCTAATCCAGCTTGGTTCATGGCATACCCTCCTAAACTAAAGCGATTAATATTAGCGGTATTTTCTTCAGACGCCATCATATGGCCTACACGCATACCTGCTAAGCCATATATTTTAGAGAAAGTTTTAGCCACTATTACGTTATGCCCTTCTCTGACCAAGGAAACCATTAAGTTTTTCTGGGGCATATCGATCACTTCATTATAAGCCTGCTTGGTGGGCACTGCGATTACAAATCACCATTGTCATTACAGTAATCGTTCCACCACCTATTCCGAGCAGAGCTGAAAATCCACCTAAAAAAGAAGCTAGCCTAGCTTTAAATGCGCCTTGTGGCATAGTTAATGTGTTTGAAGAACCATTAGAAAGTCCTGGAAACAAAAAATATATTGAATATCGCCAATGCAAGATTGACTCTGCAAAGAGGGGTTAATATAAGTTATGATAAAACCCACTATTGGTAGTTCAGATCACATTAATCAAAAGAATAATAATAATAATGAAAATCACTAGAAACCACTTTATCTATATCGCCCCCCTGTTAGCGGCTGTACTTTACTTCGTGCTTCGCTCGTCTGGACTTGAATATAAACCAGCAATTGCGTCCTCAATTACGTTATTAACCGTCATTTGGTGGGTAACTGAAGCGATACCTATTCCCGCAACATCACTTGTGCCGTTTGCACTTTTACCTGTATTTGGAGTGTTAGACCATAAGGTAGTGGCATCATCATTAGGTAGCCACGTTATCCTTTTGCTGATGGGTGCGTTTATGCTTTCCAAGTCCCTAGAAAAAAGCGGCGCCCATAAAAGACTGGCTGTTTATATGGTACGACTTGTAGGTGTTACTAGTGGTCGAAGACTGGTTTTAGGCTTTATGTTAGCTGCAGGCTTTTTAAGTATGTGGATATCTAATACAGCAACCACTTTGATTATGCTACCAATGGCGTTAGCTATTTTAACTCACGTTGATAACAAGAAATTGAAGGTGGCTTTAATACTTGGAATCGCTTACGCCGCCTCAGTCGGTGGCCTTGGAACACTTATCGGAACGCCTCCAAATGTAATATTTGCAGGAATTTACGAAGAACACACGGGTAAAGAATTTGGGTTTCTTGCATGGATGAAAATAGGTGTACCCGTAGTCCTTTTAGCAATACCAGTAATGGCATTGTGGTTAACTCGTAACGTAAAACTCGAACAGGAAATAATTTTGCCCGTACTTGGTGAGTGGAGAACAGAAGAGAAACGGACTCTATGGGTATTCGGCCTAACCGCACTTGCTTGGATTACCCGAAGCGAACCTTTTGGTGGTTGGAGTAACGCGCTAGGGATCAATATTGCTGGTGATAGTACTGTAGCGTTACTCTCGGTTGTTCTTATGTTTATAGTGCCGAATGGAAAAGGCGGAAGATTACTTGATTGGGATACAGCTAAATCAATTCCTTGGGGTATGCTTCTATTATTTGCTGGCGGTATCGCAATTGCTAAAGGATTTACCGCTTCAGGGCTGAGTACTATGCTTGGTGATTGGCTAAGTTCGCTATCAAGCCTACCCCCAATATTAATGATTTTAACTATTTGCTTGGTTGTTACATATTTAACCGAAATCACCAGTAACACCGCCACTGCAACGCTCTTAATGCCTATATTAGCGGTCGCTGCGATTTCATCAGGTTATGATCCTGTAGTATTTATGATCCCCGCTGCCATGGCTGCAAGTTGCGCCTTTATGCTCCCAGTAGCTACAGCCCCAAATGCGATAGCTTATGGTACGGGAGAGATTGAGATAAAGGATATGGTGAGGGAGGGTGCTCTTTTAAGTTTTATAGTATCAAGTATTGTTGCCATGGTGTGTTATGCATTTCTTATATAAAGACGTAACAACCAGTTCCGTTTGTGTGATTTTATAGCGTTATTTATTACATTTTTGATGCATTCATTGCACTAATAATGCACTGGTGAATTAACCCTCTGCCCTATTAGGGCATTTCATAAGTAAACAGAGCATTTATGGATATTAAGTGCGGTTGTGACCAATGGCGATTAGTACAACATAAACAACAGCCTGAAGATAATACCGTCAATTTATGTTTAATTTGCATAAAATTCATCCAATATTTTACTAGCAATTTGGTGGTCGATAGTCTTTTTCAGACTAGAAAAGTCAAATCCAGCTTTCTTTTTGAGGCTATTAATTCTGTCTGCACTGTTTGTTTGCAAACTCACGTTTGAAGGTAAGCCATCAATTACATTGACAGCCCCGTTTGGATCATTGCAGACCAACACCATGTCACAGCCTGCAGTTAAAGCTAGCTCGGCACGGTCTACGATATTGCCCATTTGTACAGCACCCTGCATAGACAAATCGTCAGAAAATACAACCCCATTAAAACCCAGATCTAGGCGCAAAATCTGTTTGATCCACGTTTGTGAAAACCCTGCAGGTAAATCATCAACTTCTGGATAAATAACATGGGCTGGCATTACAGCGTCTAGTAATCCCTGTCGGTGAATAGACTTGAAAATAGCCATATCGAGTGCAAAGATGTCTTCCCTACTGCGGTGATCTACTGGCATCGCAATATGGGAATCCTCGAGCACATTGCCATGTCCGGGGAAGTGTTTACCGGTGGCAGACATACCAGCCCGATGCATACCTTTGATAAATTTGCTGGCTAATTGAACAATGATGTCCGGTTGTTGATGAAAACTACGATCCCCAATCACTGCGGATACACCATGAATATCCAGCACTGGTGCAAAACTAATATCGATATCGAAAGCTAATAGTTCTGCTGCCATTAGCCACCCAAATTGTTCACATAAATAGCCTGACTGTTGAATATCCCCATCCGTTTGAAGATGAATACTGCCCATTGCAGGAATATCACTAAATCCTTGGCGAAAGCGCTGCACCCTTCCCCCTTCGTGGTCTACCGCTATCAAAACATCGTTACGCGTAACTAATTTTATGTGCCGTACTAAGTCAGAAAGCTGTTTTTGATCGTGATAGTTGCGGCTGAATAAAATAAGCCCGCCTACTAAGGGATGATCGAGTATATCTATCTCTTCATGTGTCAGTTCAAAGCCCGACACATCTAACATTAATGGCCCCATTAATTAGTGCTCTTCTTTTATTGGTATACAAATTTAATGAACATACTATAGGGATTAACAAAACCTGCCGTCAATCAAATAATCGAAACGAAAAATATGACTTTCAAACTCTCCCATGGTTATACTCTGGCAAATCGTTATTTATGTTGTTTTCAATGAAGTTTAAAACCGTAGGTTTAATTGGCAAACAGGCACATCAAGGTGCAAATTTAAGTCTCAAGGCATTAATAGTCTATTTGACCAAACGTGGCTGTCGGATACTGGTCGAAACAAACACTGCACAAAAATTAGATGCAAATGGCTTTGAATCTGCAGATATAACAAAAATTGGAAAACAAGCAGACTTAGCCATAGTGGTCGGTGGTGATGGTAATATGCTTGGAGCAGCTCGTGTACTGGCAGAGTATAATGTAGCTGTGGTAGGAGTTAACCGCGGTAACTTAGGTTTTTTGACCGACATCAATCCCGATGACTTTGAACCGCAACTTGATAGTATTTTTGATGGCGATTGCCAAATAGAACAAAGATTTCTACTAGAAGTTGAAGTCTATCGCGATGGAAAAGTCCAAAGCAAAGACTCTGCTGTAAACGAAGTGGTAATTCACCATGGTAAAGTAGCCCACATGATGGAATTTGAAGTGTATCTTGATGATAACTTTGTATTCAGTCAGCGTTCTGACGGATTAATCGTAGCGACGCCAACAGGCTCAACGGCTTACTCGTTATCTGGTGGAGGTCCCATTCTTACCCCTAACTTAGATGCATTAACCTTAGTACCCATGTTTCCACACACATTAAGCAGCCGCCCTATAGTAGTAGATGCCAACAGCACAGTAAAATTGAAAGTGTCCCCTGAAAACACAGATAATATGCAAGTCAGTTGTGACAGCCATATTGTGCTGACAGTATTACCCGGTGACGAAATAGTTATTTGTAAAAATCCGGCCAAACTGTCTCTAATCCATCCCAAAGACTATAATTATTTCAATGTGTTACGCACAAAACTTGGCTGGGGCAGTAAACTTTACTAGTCACTTGATGCATTTCTTAAAGAGATAACTAGACACTGAACAAAAGCATGTATATATTTACAGGCACTGTATGTTTAAACATGCTTTTATATTTCTTTATTAAGGATTAAAAAATGCTAACCCACTTATCCATTCGTAATTTCGCCATTGTTAAAACGTTAGACGTTGATTTTAGTCAAGGTATGACTGCCATTACCGGTGAAACAGGTGCGGGTAAGTCGATTTCGGTTGATGCATTAGGCTTATGTTTAGGCGACAGGGCAGACATTAGTATGGTGCGTACCGGCTCCGATAAAGCAGAAGTATGTGCTGGTTTTAATGTCAAGCAGCTACCTGGAGCCATGAGGTGGCTTGAAGAGCACGAACTGACAGACGGCGATGAAGTATTGATTAGACGGGTTATTTCTTCTGAGGGGCGTTCTAAAGCCTTTGTTAATGGTACGCCAGTTCCTTTGCAACAACTAAAACAACTAGGTCAATTTTTATTGAGTATCCATGGGCAACACGCCCATCAACAAATTTTGAAAAGTGAAAATCAACGCAACTTACTTGATCAGTACGCAGAGCATGGCACCTTGTTGAGTAACGTGGCAGATGCTTACCAAACTCTTAGAGCTCAACGACAACACTATCAAAACTTATTGGAAGGCCAGCAACAGCGCGAAGATCGTAGTCAGTTATTATCCTATCAAATCCAAGAACTCGACGAATATGCCTTAGCAGAAGGGGAATTTGGATCGCTAGAAGTCGAGCATAAAAGGCTAAGTAACAGCCAAACTTTATTGGAGCAAAGCCAAATTAGTTTTCACCAACTTTATGAGGCAGAAGAATTTAATGCGTTATCAGCAGTACAAAATAGTGTAGACCGCTTAACTGAGTTGCAAGAACACGACCCTAGCCTTGCGCCTATTGTGACAATGTTGACCGAAGCATGCATTCAAATTGACGAAGCGGCTAACGAATTAAGAGCGTATACCGAACAACTCGAAATCGACCCTATGCGTATGCAAAACGTCGAAGCCCGTTATTCACAAGCTTTAGATTTATCCAGAAAGCATAATGTCCGGCCCGAGGCGTTATTTGAATTTCATCAACAACTTACCGCTGAGTTTAGTGAATTAGTTAAAGACGACTCATTGTTAGAAGAATTAAAAATCCAACTATCTGAACTAGACAAACAATATCACCTAGCTGCCAACAAACTTAGCTTATCAAGGCAAAAAGCCGCCAAGTCTTTTGCTAAACAAGTCGAACAACATATTCACAAAATGAACATGGCTGATGCGGTGTTTAAAATTGAAGTTGAACATCAACTCCAAGGTACTCCTAACAAACTGGGCTTAGACTCGGTACAGTTTGTGGTGTCGACCAACAAAGGCCAAGCCTTAGATAATCTTGAAAAAGTGGTATCTGGTGGTGAATTGTCAAGGATTGGCTTAGCTATTCAAGTGATTAGTTCTAGCAACAACGATATCGCCACCATGATTTTTGATGAGGTTGACAGTGGCATCAGTGGTTCAACTGCATCTGTGGTAGGCCAGTTATTGCGTAAGCTAGGCGAAACTGCACAAGTGATTTGTGTCACCCATCTACCTCAAGTAGCAGCTCGAGCGCACAATCAAATGTTTGTTACAAAGTTCAGTGACAAGAAAACTACAGAAACACATATGATTTGTTTACAAGAAAATGAACGAATTGAAGAGTTGGCACGTCTACTAGCAGGAGATACTCTTACCGAATCAGCGATAGCGAATGCCAAAGAATTGCTACAAATCAGTAATTCATAGCAATTAGGCATTGATTGCGCTAACGCGGCTGGGTTAGGATGCTTTGCTTAATAAGTGTGAGTTACTCTTGCATTTATCCGTTTTCGCTTTTTTACACGCAGAGATATTGAGTAACAATGAAGTTTAAGAATTTACTGGTTATATTAACCGCCACCATTATGTTGTCAGCCTGTGCTGATTGGATTTTCCGAATTGATGTACCTCAAGGTAACTTTTTGGATGATAAAGATGTTAAGAAGCTTAGAATTGATATGACCAAAGAACAGGTTGTGTATGTGCTAGGTAAACCTGTTTTAGAAGATGCTTTTGATCATGATACTTGGTATTACTTATATCAAATGAAACGCGGCATGAAACAACGTGGTGAAGACTTTCGTAAAGATCTGACCATAAAATTTATTGATGACAAGGTAGCTGTAGTAACAGGTGATTTTGAATTATCTGAAGACTTTACTATTTCCCTTGATCAATAAATCATTTCCTATTTAATATCTTCCAATTAACTAATTGGAAGATATCTCTTATCTAGTTTTTATTTTAGCCTCAAATGCACCGTCACTTCTTCTCTGTTGTGATACAGATGCTTTGCTTGCAAAAGGTATTTTCCTGCTTGTTGTGCCTGCATTACCTCTTCAATAATAGCTAAGGCTCCCTGCATAGACTCATAGCGTTTTTTCATGGGTAACTTAAGGTTAAACATGGCTTCCTTACAGCGCCCATCTGCCACCCAACTAGCCATGAGTTTGGTTACACGATGAGGTTGTTCAATCATATCGCAGACTAACCAGTAAACATTTTTCTTCTTAGGCTGAAATTTAAACCCATCTTCAGGGCAATAGGTCACCTGCCCTGTTTCCATTAATGCGGCATCCATAGCACCATTGTCAACTGCTTGCACAAACATGCCTCGCTGAACAAGTTGATAGGTCCATCCCCCCGGACAAGCCCCCAAATCAACGGCGTGTAAACCACCTTGTAGGCGCACGTCATGTTCTTCTTTGGGAATAAACGTCTGAAACGCTTCATCAAGCTTCAAGGTTGAACGGCTAGGCGCGTCATGGGGGAACTTCAAACGTAAAATGCCTAACGCCAAAGGGGAATTGTTATGGGTAAATGAGTAACCGATATAGGCCTTATCCGTTTTAGTAAAAAACACATGTAATACAGGCTTTTTGATATTATCCTTGGTAGTTAGCTTGTTCTTCTTACGCAGAGCTTGCCTAAAGGGCACGCTTATCTTTCTGCATAATTTCGACAGTTCCCTGCCATCTGTTGTATCGGCATATTCAACTCGTAACTCACCACATAGCGGAAATCCTTCACAAGCCGCTAAAAGTGGAGTAATACGGTCTGCCACATCCATATCTTCAATCACTTGTTTACAAGCAAATTGCTGACGTGCAAAAATCAACTTATTGAATATTAGCTTGTTTGCTAATAACTCAGCATGTTCTTCCTCATAACAATTAAATAAAACAAAGCCACTGTTGGCTTTAGTTTTCGCATAACCAAACACCTCCAATTGGGCGGCTTTCTCTTGCACTTCATTAGCTACATCATTTTCAAAACCACTGCGGCAATACAACAATAATCCAGCCATTAATTTGCTTCTTTTAAAGCTGCAGCTATCAACAATGACCAACCAACAATAAAACACACCCCGCCAATCGGCGTGATCGGTCCAAACCATTTAATCTGGGTGAGCGCCAACATATACAAACTTCCGCTAAACAAAACAATACCCGCGAACATGAAACCTGCGCTGTATACCAGCAATACTTGAGGCATTTGGCGATACAAAATGACTAATAAAATGAGGGCAAGGCTATGATACATCTGATACTGCACACCAGTTTGAAAGGTGTTCAAAAGTGTTTCAGATAACTTATTTTTTAGGCCGTGAGCAGCAAACGCACCCAACACCACCGAAAACATGGCGCTGAATGCCGCACAACTTAGTATAATTTTAATCACAATTTTTCTCACAGTAAAACGAATAGGTTAGCGACAGTTAATAATTCATCTGACAGCAATGGTATCAAAAATCAGCGAGCTAAGCTGGATTAGTCAGCCTCAATATTACATTCCACAAAACTGAGCTCGACCAATTCCAACTGTTGCTTTGGTGCAATCAGCCGCCCCCGCCTATTTCTATTAATTTACCTACATTTAAAAGTATAAGCATTTTAACCACTGAGGGGACACAGGCACAGAAAAAGTAAATTGTGGATTCGCTGAAAAAATAAATATCTATCACTTCTGAACAATAGACCCCAATTAAACCTGACGGCCCTTATGAGCGAGGAACGGTCATTCGATTAGTCGTAGCCGAACGACTGCTATGCCCAAGATTATAGTCGATGAAACCATGTGTATGGCTATACTGAGCGTAAAGCCGCCGTTCGCTGATTTTGATTTAATCGACTGTTTCAGGTCCTAAGGAGATATTTTATCGGCTCTGGTCCCGCAGGCTCAATCGAACACGACAACATAGCCATCTTGGTCATATATCGCCAGATGAAAATGAAAAAATATATTCAAAAGCCAGCTGAGTGCCTCCAAGATAGGGAGACGATCACAATTTGGTTTCAACGCAGTAATGCATCCTCTTTAGTCATACTTTTAAGTTCCATCGGTTTTAACTTTACTGGGAAGTTGTCTCGTTTATATATGGGAAAGCCGTCTTTGCGGTTATAAGTTCGCATTGTTTGACATTCATTAAGTAGCGTTAGTTTTGGCTCATTAAAATACTCCAACATTTTGCTAGTATATAATATGAGCGAATTGGCCCATTAATTTCTAAGCGTTCGCAACTTGTTAATTAACAAACTATAAACTACCTTCAATTGGATATTCTGGATTCTCCAGACACAAAGGAAGGAATCATGAAAACTTTAAAACGATTAATAAATTACACCTGTTTTTCGGTTTTAAGCGCATCCGCAACTATGGCGATCGCTGTATCTTCACCCGAAACAGACGGGCCTAATGAAATCAATGACGGATCTGTACTGTCAATCGATCACCACCGAACGGATCCAAATGCAGCAATGCTTCAACATGATGCCGCTACGGCGGGTATCAACAGCAGTGCGCCTTTCGCCAAAGTTACTAAAAATCTAGCGCCAGCGGGTCATGGTGAACGACTTGTAGCTAACGCGACGACCGACGTGTGGGCGCTGGGCAATTATGCATATACCGGCACATTTAATGTACCCTGCGGTGGTGAAGATGACGCCGGCATTTTTATCTGGGATGTACAAAACAAAAACAAGGTTAGCATGGCCGGAATCATCACCTCGCCTGTCGGTAGCCGAACCAACGACGTTCGGGTTAGCACGATGAACTCGGGTGATGTATTGGTGCATTCGAACGAGTCCTGTGGCGGTGGTCCAGGCGGATATGAGATCTATAATGTTGACGATCCTACCAGCCCAGTTCACCTGGCTTCGGTGCGCATCAATGATCCAAATCCAGTGCAGATTTTCGGTACTTTGGAAGATGTTGGTGTCCACAATTTATGGCTATTCTCTCAGGGTGAACATGATTATGTGGGAGTTACAGCCGAGACGGCCTATGGCAACTTCCATATTTATGACATCACCGATCCGAGTAACCCTGCACTGGTATCTTTTTGGGGGGCAGAAGAATCATTCGACCCGGGAGTTGTTGCAAGCGGGGATTTTCCTCGGAACCTGGATGCGGCCATCTGGCTCACCAGCGGTTTTGGTGCGTCAGCTAATCGTTTTTTACATGATGTCACGATTACCTCTGATGGCACCCGCGCTTTCCTTGCCAATTGGGACGCAGGTCTTGTGCAACTTGATATATCTGATCCTGCCAATCCGAGCTTGGTTTCGATAGCAATTGACCCCGCCAACGGCTCGCTAGACGGCGAAGTAAACAGCCATTCTGTCTGGCCCAGTGCAGACGGTAGTATTGTAGTCGAAGGCGAAGAAGATTTTGCAGCTTGGGAGGGCGCATTGGCGCCAACTAATTTAACCCTGAACGGCAGTACACCGGGTGATGCGACCATTCCGGCAACAGCAGTGTCGACCGATGTAGGCGACGATTTTGAAGCTAGCCAAACTGGAAACAGTGGCTCGACTGATGGCGATTCCGTGGTTGTAGATTCAGGTCCACTGGCTGGAAATACCTATGTTGCAGTGGTATTAACGTCTGCTGTCGGAGCGCCAACTTATACTGATACTGGCCTCATTACTGGTAATCTAGTTTGGATAGGTCGTGCATGTGCTGGCGATCCTGTGACCAATGCCGTTAGCACCGGTGATATCGCGGTGGTGCGTCGTGGTGCTTGTGAGTTTGAAGAAAAAGCCAACACGGCTGCTGCACTTGGTGCTGCTACGGTCGTCATTGCAAATAATCAGACGAGTACGCCGTGGGGTGGAATCCGGATCTGGGATTATTCCGACCCTGCCAATCCGGTACTGGCTTCGACTTTCAATACTGAATGTTCTGCTTCTTTAGCGCCGAGTGAAAATTGTGATGCCCGGGGCACTTTCAGCAGCCATAACGTTTATGTTGAAAGCAAGGGCAACAAGGTAACAGCCTATATCTCGTGGTATTCGGATGGCGTTGTGGCACTAGATGTCAGTGATCCGTACCATCCGGTCGAAACCGCTCGCTACCATCGTGCAGGTACTGATTTCGAGCAAGATAACGGCGGGATTCAGAATATATGGGGTATTTACAAGCAGCCGAATTCTCCGTGGATATACGCATCGGATCGTAATGGTGGATTGTATATACTTAAGGAATATGGCGCGGGCTCCGCCAAAAAAGGCAAAAAATAGCCCCGTAGGTAGATTTTAAAAAGGCGGTGTATTCACACCGCCTTTTATTTACAACCACATTAGAAAACCCCAGGTAAATGCAATGTTCGCTGTATCGTCATTTCATGAAAAATGACTTTTTATTTTACCTATATCCAAGCGTCATACCGAACAGTTAAACAAAAAAATGCTAAGCAGACACCCACAAATAGTTGACTAGATAAAATAGTGAACTAGGGTATGTGTACCGTAGATTTTTGAAGGTGGTTGTTTATGCCGCAGGCAAGAAAGAGGTTAATCAGTTTAATTGATACGCCGTTTTATCATTGCATATCGCGTTGTGTGCGTCGTTCATATCTGTGTGGTGTGGATGATTATTATGGACAGAACTATGAGCACAGGCGAGGTTGGGTAGAAGAGCGTTTACTTTATCTATCCTCGGTGTTTGCCATTGATAGCGCGGCTACCGTATTTGTGCCTTTGCTGTGATGAGTAATCATGTGCACTTGGTTTTACATGTCGATGTATTAAAAGCTCAAGGCTGG
>JAWUXT010000093.1:0-16030 GCA_034111205.1 Paraglaciecola sp.
GCTGCGCTCTCAGCAGACGGGCTACGTTTAACTATGGTACCTAATGAAGCCCTATTGGTCAGCCGTACCTACTATGTTTACGTCTACGGTTTACGTGACTTAAGCGGTAATGGTGTGGTTAACTTCTTCAGCAGCTTTACCTCAGGTGCGAGCGAAGATAGTGCTGGACCAGAGCTGGTTGATTCCACCTTATTTGATGATATTACTGACGTACCCACCAACGTTTGGATTAGGATCCGCTTTAATGAACCTTTGAGTGTTCTGGAACTTGCGGGAGTTATAATTGAAGACAGTATCGGCGCATCTGTTACGGTAAATGTCAGTCTCAGTGGCGACAGACGTACTATCAATGTAGTACCTGAAAATCTGTTAGATGCTAATAGTAACTACAGTTTGATTGTGGCAAACATTACTGACATAAGTGGCAACTTACTTAGCTCTAGTATTACTCAGAACTTTAGTACGGGCGGCGGCACAGACCTGCAGGCAGGTTCAGAAACCTACCGCAGTATTCCCAACGCCGAGACAAACGTGCCTCGAAACGCGGCATTTAAAGTAGGTCTGAGCGAACGACTGGCTGCTGCTTCAGTGCAGCCCGGCACCAATTCATTTAGGCTATACGACACCACCACAGGACTTAGTGTGGCCAGCAGTTTCTCAGTCAGCGCTGATGGTAAAACACTTGGCCTAACGCCCGATGTTATATTGGAAACCTCCAGACTCTACTATTGGTATGTAGGTTATAGCCCCTACTTGTATGACTTGGCCAACAATTTTATTGCACTAAATCGGTTTAGTTCTTTTACAACCGGTGTTCAGGTGGACAACAGCCCTCCTGTTTTGCTCTCGAGCAACATCGTTGGGGGAGGAATAAATATTCCAGTTAACCCAGATATAATCCTGACCTTGAATGAGCCCTTAGGTGATAACTGTTATCGTAATATTAATTTAACCGACGGTGTCAGTGACATGGTTACAACGATCTCCCTGTCTTCGGATCGTAAAACAATTACAGTACAGCCATCCACTAATTTAGACACCGACACCACTTATACGCTTGAATTTACAGCGCTTTGTGACTATGCCGGCAATAGTCTGTCAGGAGATGCCTTAGATTTTACCACAGGAAGCGATCCATCTGCGGATCTAACAAAACCTACGATCACTAGTATTACTCCTCTATCCAATGCGATGAATATAGCTGTCGACAGTAATCTTGTAATTGTTTTCTCAGAAACCATTGGGGCAACAAATGTAGTAAGCCTGTTCAACGCGGCCGGCCAACTAATTCCCGGAGTTGTCTCTGTTGTAGGAGATCAATTAACCTTTAATCCCGACGCCAGTTTGGCCAATAATAATCGGCATCGGATCGAGATACGCTGGAATATTTTTGATTTGGCAGGTAATCAAAACTATTTTGGAGACTACTACTTCACCACGGAGCAATAAGCCAAAATGAAGATACTAATCGGAATATTGATTGCATTACTATTTGTTACGGCAGTATTTATTTCTCAGCAACAAAATGAAGAAATACCAGCAAGAGATGAACATCGAGCAGTAGACAGGTCTGAAACTAAAAGTGTCTCACAATCGACGACTAAACAGAATAAAGGTGTAGAACAATCTGCCTTACAACTACCCAAAGTAGATGAAGTGAAAAGAGAGCAACAACTTGCCCAGACAAAACAAAAATTAGAAGTGTTAATACTTAAGTACAACGATAATTTGAAACATCCAGCTGCAAAAAAAGAATTAGAAACCGAGATAACAGCCCTTATGGATAAGTATAATGTGCTGTTATTACCCGCTGCACTGGAAAAAATGAAACAGCTCAATGAGCCGCAATCATGAGTCATTGGTTTTACACGTTATTGATGTTTTGTCTCTCTTCGGTTGTATCTTTTCCATTACAAGCAGATCAACACTTAATTCCTGATAATAAAGTCCACTCCGCATTCCTGTTAAACGAATGGCAAGCAAATAAACCAAGTCTAATTGCTTTTAACGACCCTAGATGCCCCCACTGTATCAAGGCTCTTGCACAACGGGAAAGACTAGCCAACTATAATGTATATCTTTTTTGGGCACCTATTTTAGGTGATGCCAGTAAACAAACTGTTGATCTCTTGTTTCATTGTGATTCGCCCTCAGAAACCACTGTAATAGAATCAGTTATAAACAGAAAAGCACCTACATGTGCAGGCCCAGAGAAACAAGTTCTGCGCTCCCTAAACGATAATATGATCCAACAATATGCCCTTAACTCCGTACCACAATATTGGTACGGTGGTCGGAGAGTTGCGCTTTCTCAGTTAAACCTTGCTCTATCTACTAAACAGATTATTCAAAGCATTGCACAAAACAGTCTGTTAAAAGTTCAATGGGAGCGATATAACTCAAAAGCTGTAGCTACTGCAAATATTGCTATAGCCAACATAGGTCTGGTCATTACACAGGACACTGAAGTATCTAAGCAACTAATCTACATGATGAGTCAAGACAAAAGATTTAACTGGTATATTTTCCAAAATTCCGCTTTATCTTCAAAAGAGAATACTGAGTTTCGCATGCTAACTAA
The DNA here is from genome assembly GCA_034111205.1 of Paraglaciecola sp. Taxonomy (GTDB): domain Bacteria; phylum Pseudomonadota; class Gammaproteobacteria; order Enterobacterales; family Alteromonadaceae; genus Paraglaciecola. The sequence continues at coordinate 2,582 of JAWUXT010000093.1, forward strand.
CCTTGAAAACTCAAACGAAACAACTTTCGTATTGGAAGGAAAAATATTAAGTAAGACCGAGGTGAATTCTGTATTGGATAAAAAATTGATCAGACTGTTATCAAGTTCATAATAAAATTAACCTTAATTCGATTTAAGAGATGACAATTACATTAAACTGACCTTGAACGATTTAATTAAAGATCCACTAAAATTATCTTTATCGATTTTAGTGAACTATGGCTTAGTATTTGAGTGAGCTGTTGAGTCAGGATAATTTACGGCTGCTATTTCGATAATTTTTAACCCATTAAATTTAACCATATCAATGATTTGTATGCTGCTATTTGTGAAGTCGCCGTTTTGCTTACTCAAGGAACAACTGCTCAAAGCTGCAACGAGAAACCCAATCTAGAACACAGATTTCATTTTCCTGATACCCATGTTAAAAGTGTTTTTGCCGCAATGGGCGGTTTTTGCTCCTGGGTTAGGCTTTTGGTGTCACTTAGTTGTCTTATTAAACCACTTATTTCTTCATTTGCAGGACATGCAATATTTAAGCTTTTAGCATGTTTTAAAATTGCACCGTTTATTTCCTCGATTTCTGTCGGTTTACCTTGTGACACGTCCCACCACATGGAAGAACGGACGTTGGGGTCAATTTCTAACATTTTGTTAGCCACACGAGTGAAAATAAAATTAGGTAGCCGTAATACCATCGGTATTTTGTGAGCAGAAATGGCGGTGACTTTGGGCAGTTTAATATCTGACGCATCAACTACTTGCAAACACTCACTCATGAGCAAAGCGATGACTTTGCGGTAGCCCCGCTGCTCTAACATGGCTTTAACTGGAATATCCGCTAATGCGTTGACACTGTTACCTAAATTTAATTGTAATTTTGACCATAACAGAGCATCCATATCAGTCGTGGTGCTGATGGGTAACAATTCTGAGTGTAATGACATGACCAAGGAACTGATCCCGGCTTGTGACTGGGGTGTCTGTTCAATGGTCAGCTTGCCTTCTGAGCCACGATGATAATGCCCAGGCGATATTTCAACCACATTAAAAGGTACCATTACTCTAAGTACCATATTGTCAGGATAGGCTTGTTTGACAGCAGCGTCTGAGCCTAATCCATTTTGGCAACATAGAATAATTGTTTGTAAATCGACTAACGGAGCAATATCTAAGATAGCTTGTTTAATCCCAGTACATTTAACTGTTAGCCATAAAAAGCGGGCTTTTTTGATTGTTGTATCAGGTGAAGATAGTTGTTTATCATCCTGTACATCAATTTTTGGTAATACAGCTTGATGGTCTTGATAATCAGTGAGCTTTAAACCTGAAGCGAGTTTGGACTTTGTGGTTGCTCGACAAATTAATGTTGTTTGAAATCCCTGAACACTGAGTGCGCCACCTAGATAGCAACCAATGAGACCAGCGCCAAAAATTGTATGTTGCTCCCACGGGAAGAAATCTGTCATTGATGAACTGCACTTTGTGATAAATATTTAATAGATTATCACAAACCGTTAGGCCTGTTGACCTTTTGCCGCTGTGTAAATTCACTTACAATAGAGCTGTGTGTTTATAGATTTTTAATCGAAGTGAGTATTGTCATTGACTACTAAATTGTCGCCCCTGTTGTCTCGATTGACAGATTTTTGTTGGTTATTTTTCCCTCCATTACTTTTTTTTAGTGCTTTATTTAGTGTTTATTTTTTCAATCCTGAGTTGTTTGCAAACTGGCTAACTAACCTTTGGTGGATGAGTTATGTCAGTTTGGCTATTGCGGCGATTATTGCTTGGCAGTTTGGTCGAAGCAGACTGGTTTATGCCTGTTTACTACTTTTGCTTGTTGCTGCTAATAAAGAATTAACACTAACACCAGAATTATTAGAAGTGAGGTACAGCGGGGTCTTGTTTAGTTGTGTATTTTTGCTATATAGCAGGGATAAAGGATTTTCAACTCTAAACTTGTGTTTCAGTTTAGCTATTTTATTACTTTTATTTGTGTTTAGTTGGTTAGCTATTCCAGCTTTACAACTCGCCAGTCAAACTTGGTTAACCTCTATAGACAGCCTGCTATTTCAACTATCACCGGAAATACGTAGCCTCATAACAACTTTTAATGCGGCATTGCTAGTCGGAGCTTTACTAGTAGGCTTGGTAAGGTTATTTCTAAAAACCGATAACACCCATAACGCTTTATATTTTGCATTGGGGTTAAGTGCTTTCATACATATTTATAGTGATCCCAAATTTGGGCTGATCACCATTGTCAGTTTAGCGAGCTTGTTCTGTTACTCAGTACTGAAAGACAGCTTTACCATGGCCTTTAAAGATGAACTAACAGGTATCCCCTCTAGACGCGCATTGATGCAATATGTGCAAACCCTTGGACGTAAATATACTGTGGTGATGTCTGATATCGACCATTTTAAAAAATTTAACGACACCTACGGCCATGATGTTGGCGATGAAGTATTAAAGCTAGTGGCCAGTAAATTACACAAAGTAACTGGCGGTGGTAAAACGTTTCGTTTTGGTGGCGAAGAATTCATAATCGTTTTCCCAAGAAAAACATCAGCAGAAGTGATGCCTTTTGTCGAAATGGTTCGCCTAATTATCGCAGATTACGACATTGCCCTTAGAGCTAAACCACGCCCCCCTAAACCTAAGAAGACGTTATCAAAAACAACACAAGCCAAAGAAAAAATAGTAAAAGTCACAACCAGTTTTGGTGTTGCTCAACGGACCAAACAACATCCAGACTTTGCCAGTATTATGAAACAAGCTGACATCGCCTTGTATGCGGCCAAAAAAGGCGGCAGAAACTGTGTCAAGTTAGCGAAACAATGAGTTTTAACGTATGAGCATTGAGAATATTAAAAAGTTACTGGTACTGGGTTACGTATGGCCAGAGCCCAATTCATCGGCTGCTGGTAGCCATATGTTGAGTTTACTAACGTTGTTTGTGCAGCAAGGTTGGCAAGTCACTTTTGCTAGCCCTGCCCTGCAAGGCGAACACAAAGTAGATTTAACAGAGCTGGGTATCGACGAACAAGCAGTAACACTTAATTGCAGTAGTTTTGATGATTTCGTTAACGAGTTCAACCCCAGAATAGTGTTATTCGATCGCTTTATGCTTGAAGAACAGTTTGGATGGCGGGTAGCCAAACATTGCCCTGATGCATTGCGCATATTGGATACCGAAGATTTACATTCACTTCGACATGCAAGGCATCAAGCCCTAAAACAAAATAGACCATTAACTTCAGCAGATTTGAATAGTGATGTGGCTAAACGTGAAATTGCAGCTATTTTTCGCTGTGACTTAAGTTTGATCATTTCAGACTATGAATTTGAATTACTCAAAAACCATTACTCCGTACCCGAACATATTTTACTACACTGTCCCTTTATGCTGGATTTGCAAAACGTTACACCATCAACAAACAGTTTCTCAAACAGACAACACTTCATCAGCATTGGTAACTTTCGCCACGCGCCTAATTGGGACGCGGTGCTTTTTTTAAAACAATCCATCTGGCCCTTGATACGTAAACAATTACCTCAAGCCGAGTTACATATTTACGGCGCATACCCGCCACCAAAAGCCACACAACTACACAATCCCAAACAAGGTTTTTTAGTGAAAGGCTGGGCAAAGGATGCCAAACAGGTCATGCAACAGGCCAGAGTCTGTTTAGCCCCGTTACGTTTTGGTGCGGGTATAAAAGGTAAGTTAGCTGAAGCGATGTTTTGTGGCACACCTAATGTTACCACCAACATTGGGTGTGAAGGCATGTGTATGGGTCTTGACTGGTCTGGACTAACAACAGATTTAAACACATTTGATAGCCAAGAAGACCGCGCGGTAGACTTTGCTAATCATGCTGTGCAGCTTTATCAAGAAGAAACCTTATGGCAGCAAAAACAACAGAATGGTTATCAGCTTATCAAAGCTAATTTTAATCAAGACAACATTCAAACAACGCTGCTGTCGACCATCCAAAAGATAGGAGATAATTTACAAACACATCGTACCCAGAATTTTATTGGGCAAATGCTGCAACATCATCATTTAAAAAGTACCCAATACATGGCTCAATGGATTGAAGCTAAAAACAGTTGAATCCTATACTTCAACGGTCTTTGTTTACAGGTTTCCAACCCAAAACGATATCGAATCAGAAAGACTTCACGGACGGAAAATGCCTTTGACTTTTATTATTCGTCGAGTAACCTCAGAGGATGCTGCCCATCAACCATGCCCATAAAGGGAGAATGAATCGAATAACCTACCAAAGCGCGAAGTTCTGGCGAAAGGGTTTTTACGGTCTCTTTATTTAACTCTAACAAGTAATTTTCCTGTTGCCGCATAAATGCCTCACAATACTGATGGGTAACAGCCAGTCTTGGGGATTTAGCATGATTTGCACCACCACCATGCCAGGTAGTTCCAAGGAAAAATATAACAGATCCAGCCGGCATCACCGCTTTTATAACGTTGTTGGGAGTCGGTCGTTGCTGGCCATCCCAGTTATGACTGTTAGGCACAACAACAGTCGCCCCGTTTTCCTCTGTGAAATCGTCTATTGCCCAAATACTGGCCGCACCTAGCGGTGGTCTAGGCCTAGGGATTTGATAAAATGAATCATCGAAATGATAAGCTTGTTGCTTTTCGCTAGGAAGGATATTAATCACTTGGCTTTGACTAAGTAGAAAATTAGGTCTGAACATTAAATCCATTAAACCCAGGATCCTTGGGTGGTCTGCCAATCTATCTATGCACCGGGTTTTTGCCAACACATTATATAATCGCTGAGTACTTTCTCCCTCAAATTCATTTCTACCTTTGTGCGCCATTAAAGGCAGGCATATGGTTTTAATTTCGTGACACTGGGATGGGGTGAGTAAGCCTTCGATAATTACATAACCGTCAGCCATTAATATTTCAAAATCTTTATCAATCAGCGCCGACTGCCGTTGTGAAGATGGTTGCAGTTGTTTGAATTTTTTCGCCAGATCTCTGTCCGAATACCCTTGAATATTACCTTCTATTTTCATCATGAAACTGTCCTCAATATAATTAATGACTATCTGGCACGCCACCTTGCCAATCATTCCAATGTTTAACGATGTGGTCTGTCACTGTAACGCCCACTAACACCATGTTTTCAACCGTTTTGGCGAAACCACCAGCTGTTTCTCCGGGTGCAGGGTCAAGGTGTTCTAGAGTCGTTTCGTTTGGGTTACCTTGATCAAAATTAACGGAGCCGCGCAAACTTAAAATACGTTGTGTACCATGGATTCGATTTATCACCTGGGTAATAGCAGCGGCTTCCATTTCAGTTGCTATGTAATCATCTGCACCATATAACTCAGTGATATATTGCGCTTGTTTCGATAATCCTGGCCCATGAAAAAACGTATCGCCTGTCATATGTGTGCCCTTTAGGACTTTAGGTAATCGCCTTGCAGCCTCTTGTGGATAGCGCATTCGGTAGGCTTGAGCTTCGGGTGAGTCTTTAAGTGTTAAGCCCGCAGTTAACGCCAGGCTCCATTTAACCAATTTGGGATTAAGTTGATATCGACGAATATTTTCATAGCCTGTACGGGGCATAAAAGTGGGGGCGCCAAGTTTACCTTCTTCTGGGGCCCAGCGATGACCTAAGTCGTAATCGATTAGCCAACTGCCCCATGTCACATCACCTATGGTGCCTTTTGATGGTGGTGTGCCCCCCACTCCACTTAAAATGAAATAACTGCTTGAAAAATCAAATTTTTCGTTTAGTAAAATCGCTTGCATTGAAGCAGATGACGCCACCTTACCCATCCCTAACACGCCGCCACATATACCATCTTCATTACAATAAACAGGCTTGAGTGCACCTTTCACATCAAACGGCTGACTACTGCTAAAATAACGTTGATACCAGTGCTGAAATTCACCTGCTTTATCGCCTGAATTCGCACCAATTTCAAACATAGTAGCAATAAATACTTTTACCTGAATAGGTTTGGTACTGGCAGCAACGTGGCTACAAAATAAAAATGAAGAGAGTAAAATCAAAGATAATAATTTGTGGATATTCACAAGCATTCCCCTGTCGTTAAATAGTGTTAATAGTTCGGGTTAAGGATTAATAGCTCTAAATTGGTGGATCGCCTCAAGCACTTGCTCAAGTGTTTTTAAAAAGGCTAAGGGCTCATAATTGATTGGTAACTGCACTAATTTTTCACCACTGGCATTGAGTATCAGCAACGTCGGAAAACCAGTAACTTGGTAGTTTTGCATCAAGTTTGTACCCTCTGGTGACTCGTACTCTATACGAGCATAAACAAAGTCTTGATTAAGCTGTGTTTTGACTTGTTCATCAGAGAACACTTGTTGGTCTAGTTTACGACAGGATGGGCACCAAATAGCTGACATATCGACTAAGACTAATTTATTGGAACTTTTGGCTAGCTCTAACGCTTGAACTAAGCTACGGATCTCTAAACCAGTTTGATCTATGGCTTGTTGCCCAAGATAACTCTGAATCGTTCTATTCCCGTAATACCCTAAAACAGATATCAATATAATAATCCCGCACACATCTAATACTTTTCTAACGTGAGATCGCGTCTGGTCTTTCTTATTGTTTGTTGACATCTAAACCTCTTTATTTGAGGGTTGAAATTGACAGTATTCAGTAATTTTATGTACCACCGCGGATAGACCATTACCTCTGGATTGGCTTAGATGTTTACCCAAATGTAATGTTTGTAAATAATCAGCTAAGTTAAAGTCTAATACTTGATTGGCTGTTTTGCCTGACAAAGCTTCGAACACTACAGCTAACAAACCACGAACAATTTTGCTTGGCGAATCCCCCTCTAATACTAATGCGCCTTCTTCTATAAAACACCTAATCCATACCTGGCTTTCACACCCAGACACTGCTGAAGCATCTGTTTTATATTGGTCTTGCAATCTAACTAACCCTTTACCTGCTAACATTAGTTGTCTATAGCTTTGATCCCAGCTTTTGGCCTGTTTAATAGACTCTGCAATCGGCGCATGCTTTGTTGGTTTATGTTCGAACGATGAGTCATCAATCGCCAAATGATTGGCAGGCTCAGTTAACAAACTAATACATTCGGTAAGTGCAGCACCAAAGGCGTGAATATCTGCACTGGTATTGTAAGCCGCCATAGACACTCTGATGGTACCATTGATACCGAGCGCCTCCATCAAAGGCATGGCGCAGTGATGTCCTACTCTAACGGCAATATTGCGTTTATCTAACAGTACCGCTAAATCGTAATGACTGACGCCTTGCACGGTAAAGGACTGCACACAAATACTGTTGACGATGTCACCCCATAACCTAACTTGTGGAATAATAGACAAAGTATCGAGCAACTGTTGATACAAGTTGTGTTCAAGTCCTAACAGCGTAGTTCTATGCTGTTGAATAAACTCACTAGCAACACCGATACCTAACACCCCAGCAATATTAGGTGTGCCTGCTTCAAACTTTAATGGTGGAGGCTGAAAGGTAGTGTGTTCGAAACTGACTTTTTGAATCATCTCACCGCCAAGTTGATAAGGTGGTAATTGCTCCAGCAAAGCATACTTGCCATATAATACCCCGATGCCAGTAGGACCAAACATTTTATGCCCGCTAAACACATAGAAATCGCAATCCAACCGTTGCACATCCACCGCTAAATGACTGACAGCTTGCGTACCGTCTATGAGTGTTAATGCCCCGAATTCTTTGGCTTTTGAAATAATAACTTCAATGGGATTGATGTTGCCCAGAGCATTAGATACATGACCTAAAGCAACCAAAGCGGTACTAGAATTAATTAATTGCAATGATTCTTTGAGCTTTAACACACCATGAGTGTCCACAGGCATGACTTGAAGTTGTAGATTTAATGTTTGTGCTATTTGCTGCCAAGGCACGATATTAGCGTGATGCTCTAGGGCTGATATTAGAATACTGTCACCTGCTTTAAAAACACTTTTAGACAACCCACTGGCTATAAGGTTAATGCTTTCCGTCGCCCCTTTAGTCCACACAATTTCTTTGTGACTCTTCGCACCAATAAAGTGTTGGATATGCTTACGGGATTGTTCAAATTGTTCGGTCACACTCGCCGCCAACTGATGACTAGACCGATGCACATTGACCGTGCGCTCTTGATAGTAATGTTGAGTCACATCGATAACCGACTGCAACTTTTGACTAGTAGCAGCGCTATCCAGATATACCCAGTCTTGTGAGCGAGGATTTGAAAAAAAGGGAAAGTGTTTACGTAAAATATTGGATGACATGGATTATATAAGACAAATAAATTTTAGCTGGTGATTGTTGTCAATCAAAAGAAAATTAGCAAGACATTTAAACTGTATTCAAGTACACAATAAAAACACGTGAGGTTAAGTGACGCTAATTGACATGACATACTATCAAACATTAAAATCCGTCATCGATAAATGATGTTTAATGCTCGGGATCACATCCTCTTGATGATGATTCACGTATAGCAATGTAGTGCACCCTTCCCTAGCGAGTAAATCAATTAAAGCCAATACTTTTAGACGGTTGATATCGTCTAAACCATTACAGGGTTCATCTAAAATTAACAAAGCGGGATGTTTAACCATTGCACGGGCAATCAATGCTAAACGTTGGTCACCAAAGGACAACGCCTGAAATGGTGTAGCAGTTTGTTTGCCTAGTCCCATAAGTGCTAACCACTGTTGAGCTAATGCTATTTGCTTTTTGGTGGCTTGTTGATACAAACCAATACTGTCGAAAAAGCCCGATAACACTACATGTAACAACGAACAATTCACTCGATAGTCTAAATGAAAAGCGTTAGACAAATATCCTATGTACTGTTTGATTTGCCAAATACTTTCACCACTGCCCCGTTGATAACCAAACACATAAATATCGTTTACATAACACTGCGGATGATCGCCGGTGATCAAATTCAATAAGCATGTTTTACCAGAGCCATTTGGACCGGTGACCTGCCAATGTTGCTGGGGTTGAATGATCCAATTCACATTACTAAAAACAATATTTTCAGCATAGTTCACCTTCGCATTGGTTAACTTCACCAATGGCGCATCAACATTTAAAGGATGAGGTGCAAAGCTATCGCTATCTTTTTCTGGCAATACTAAGTCTGGTTGCTGCATATGACACAGCTGACTAATATGGGTGAGTTGTTCAGCCAAATTATTATTAACGGATGTCTGCCACTGAATACTTCCTGACTGCATCAGAACTAACTGCTGACAAAAGCTCGGTACTTCGCTAAAACGATTGAGCACTAAGATGAAAGTAGTCTGAGTAGATATTTCTAATAGTAACGCATCAAAGTCAGCGCAGGCTTGTTTGTCTAATCCATCCCATGGTTCGTCAAGGATCAATAATTCAGGTTGACTCAATATTGCCTTTGCCAAAAGTAGTTTACGGGTTTCACCAGTAGACAAAGCACGAAATGCTCGCTGTAACATGTCTGTAAGGGCAAAAACACGGATCACTCGTGTCAATAATGTTTTATCAATATCATCAGAGCGTAAACCTTCCAGTAATATTTCTTCTACTGTGGTGGCTATGGGAATGATATCTAAAATATCAGCACAATCTTTTTGCTTCTCGGCTTCTATTAAAACTTGTTGTTGTTCAACCGATACCCAAGCAACATTAGAAGCGACTTGTCGCTGCCCATTTAATAACTCTCCATGTCCAGCAATGAACGCCGCAAGTGCAGATTTACCCGTTCCGTTTGGACCCAATACAACAGTGTGCTGCAATAGTTTTATTATTAAGGAATCGATATTTAGATGGAAATGTTCAACAAACAGAGCATGACAGTTTTGTAGTGATACTAACGACATAAATCTAAACGTTAAAAAATTTGTCGTATCCTATCAGAAAATTTGACTCGTTCATTCTTAAGACGGAATTTATACATTCATTGTAGCAATAACTTGTAAATTTAATTTAGCCTATAGGATAAAAGTATTAAACCATTACAAACAATATGCGGACGATCAACAATTTCAACTTCCAATTTTATCTATTTATCAAAATAAAGATTTAGGTAATATACTTGTTTGTTACATTTATAACAGATATAGCAGAATTGTGAGATTTTCGTCGTTCCAAAAATAAATTAGGTGTTTTTACTAATTGTATCTGGTTCTTAATTTGTTCTTAATATCAATAAAGATCAACATTCATTTAATACTTTTGAGCCATAGTAACTATTAAAAAATAAAGCTAACCAAGTTGTGAGTTCAATGATAAAACCCGAAGTTCCAGAGAATGAAACAGAAATCAATATCTATAAGCATGAATTACTCAGCTTAAAGGGTAACCATTATGTTTAAAGTTCACGGTGATTGGAAAATTGAAGTATGTGGTAACGTTGTTGTGCAGTGCTTTTCTGGTGGATGGAATGAAGAAGCCGTTATAGCTTATATTAAAGACTTTCAGACTGAAGCCACTCCCTTGATAGGTAAAGAGTGGGCTATTCTATCTATATTTGAAGACTGGGAATTAGGGATCCCAGAAATATCCAAACATGTAGAAGAGCATTGCAGATGGTTTCAAACTAATGGCTGTATCAAGGATTGTCATGTTTACACAACAAATGCGACCAAAGAGATGCATTTAGAAAGACTGATCCCACATACTGATGAGTTTTATGAACGGAAAGTATTTACTAATACTCAAATGGCCATTGAATGGCTAGCTAGCTGTGGGTTTGTTATAGAAAGTTCAAATATTATTAGTAATGAAGAGAGGAAGCTTAATAAAGACTAATAGTAAAACGCTAAAAAGATCGAGTTACCAATTAAATTACAGAGTTATTGAGGTTTTCATGCCCATAATTTCGAATATTAAAATTTTCCATAATAAATCCTTAATTAATGCATGCGTGTGGTTGTTTCGCCATATCTTGAGCTAGATTACCCGTTGTCTGAATAATGCCTATCTGCGCACGGCGGAGATAGGTTGGTAATATCCGTTCTCTAGAAATAGAAATAATATTGACAAGTAATGCAAACTATTGAATAAATTTTCCGGTACGACCTAAGGCATAGGTTGTATCCAGCTGTCTCTTATTGTTCTTTCCTAGCATGACCTTTAGCAGCATCGTTGCTAAAGGTCATGCTAGGATTATTGAACTTGAAACCCAACAAAGTTATCCCATCTGGCAAGTCAAATAACTACTTCACCAGCAATATTATCCCCAATACATCCAGACATATTAATTAATCTAAAAATTCTGTCCATATGCAGGATAAATGCTGAAGAAACCTTATCTATAGTTAGGGGAACCCAAGTGGTTTAGTAGCACCTAACCGTTAGAGGGATCATTCTTTGTACCTTTTTCCGTTTCAATCTCATTCTTAAACTCCACATCAGCTACATCAACAATTACATCATCATCTTTTGTGGTGGTCTCAGTAGTGGCGACATTTTCTTTATTATCCTCATTGTCACCCTCATCTAAATTAGAACTAGGTGTTCCATCTGGAAAAGGTAGAAAAGGAAATGGCATTGCGTCGGTTTTGAAGGTTAAAAACAAGGTAATTTGATACAGGTAAGTACTCAAGTTCTGACCCAGAGGTAATATTGTTTCATTCGTCTGCCCTTTAAACAGAAGTGTGATAAATTGAAAAACAGCCACTAAGGTGACGACCAATTTTGCCACACCCGAAATGATGGAAAAAACAACCATGAATAAACCTCGCTTCCAGGTATCTAGGTTAGTTAATGTTGCTTTCGTTTTTTCGTTCATTTGATTCTCCTAATGACATTGTTGTGAGTTTTACGCTTTACGTTTCACGTTCACGTAAATATAGCAAATATGAAGCCAACAATATCTACAATAAAATCAATAAGTTAAAGAAACCGTTGCTCTGTGAAATATATATAACACGAGTTATTAAGTTTTATCGCCAGAATATGATGAAAATCACCAAACTAACCTTGGGTACTTCAAACTTCAATTTATGTAGAATACTGATTGACGGTAATTGCCATTTAGCGATGCTTAACGGCAGAATTGGCGGACATTCAACGCCATTTTCTCACAACAAAATGAGAGTCTGGATCGATCATTTAAAGTTAATGTCTCATCCATTGTGATCTCATTATCAAATAGCGAACATGAACCACTTATTGGCTAAACAAATAATTATCATTAAGTTAAAACGTTTCGCGGTATGCAAAGAGTCCTTGACTGCCGCCTGTGTGTAAAAATAGCTGATGGCTATTCTGTTCAATCACACCTTTGTCACATAAATCCATAAAACCTGCCATCGCTTTTCCCGTATAAACGGGGTCTAACAAGAGTCCTTCAAGTTGTGCGCAGCGCTTAACCGCGGCGATCATTGATGGTGTTGTTATACCGTATCCTTGGCCGTAGTAACTTCCATTGGTGACGACTCTCCCTTCAGCTTCGTTGGGATTGATACCAAGTTGCGTTAATATTTCTCTGAGTAATGCATCGACTAACTGCTGTTGATCTTCAGTTGTACGACTCACCGTAATGCCAAGTACCGGTATATCTACTTTTGCAGCAATAAGCCCAGCTAATAAACCAGCTTGTGTACCCCCACTGCCAGTAGCTAACACAATTTGATCTATCTGAATATTTTCAGTGACTATCTGCTGCAAAATTTCATTCGCACAGCTTACGTAACCTAAACTGCCAATCACATTCGAGCCACCCATTGGAATAAAATAAGGTTTTCGCCCCTCACTTTTTAATGTATTGATTAAACCTTCAGCGTAGTCATTACAGTCTTCACCTAGGCTTAATCTATGGATTTTAGCGCCAAATAAACTATCGAGTAACATATTGCCATTGTTGTAATAATCCGTTTTTGGCGTGCCCGTGACATCTTCTAAGACCAATTCACAATCAAACCCAAATTTGGCGGCCGCTGCTGCAGTCTGTCTTGCATGATTTGACTGAAAGCCACCAACAGTGACTAATATATCGGCACCTTGCTGTTGGGCATCTGCTATCAAATATTCAAGTTTACGCGCTTTATTCCCACCTCCAGCTAGACCCGTGCAATCATCCCGTTTTACAAATAGATTGCATCCTAATTCATTAGATAATCTTGGTAACCGTTCTAGCAATGTAGGTGCATGTGTAATGCTTACTCGGGGAATAAGGTTAAAATCTTGCATATTGACCACTTCTTTTAATGTTGATGATTTCAGTTCTAACATCCCACTCACAATCTTGCCAGTGAAGCGTTAGTTTGAGGCTCTATCATCTGAGCAATTTGGGGCCAACAACCAATAATAACTCGTCAATTGTAACTTAGGTGTTTAAACGTTGATTACTTAACGATGAATTAAAAGCCAGGCTCGTTTTATGATTACGATCAATGTTTGAAATTGAATTAGTCACTAGTAT
>JAWUXT010000094.1:0-12585 GCA_034111205.1 Paraglaciecola sp.
TTGCTGTTGAATAGGGTCAACGCTATTAGCCAAAAGATCATGAAAGGGTGAATAATATACACTGTCTTCAGGTGAGTCATGAATAAAGGCTTTGACTGAATTTTCAAAACCTTGCAGAACCACCTTAGGTTGAATGAAGCCCGTTTGTATACCTTTTCTCATCCAATTAATCTGTTGCTCAAAATAAGATGGAAACTGTTTAAGCCTAGCTAAATAATTTTGATAATCCACGACGGTTTCAAATCGACTAGAGCGCGGTAAAAAAGCTAAACTACTATGGAAGCTAGATTCTGATGTAAGCGGCATATAATGCGCATTAAAACTGTATTCATCTATATTGTTTTGCAAATTTCTTTGTTGAATTAACAAACTTATTTGCTCAGTTCTGTTTAATTCGGATTTATCTATGAGGGATAGTTTTTTTAAAAATTCACGAAATTGAGTGTCTTGGTTCAATAGCGCATCAGGGGAAATGTCAGCAAGTTTATTATCAAAATCATGAACCCCTTGGCTTGTTGCGAATATAGGGCTAATGGATAAATTATATTGCCAAATTTCATCAAGCAATGGCTGTAACTTAGCTGAACCTGTAGCAGAACATATATAGGATAAAAAACTCAATATTAATAAACTGTATAACTTTTTCATACTTCTACCCTAGTACCAATAAACGCTATTTAAAAGTGTTTTTAGGCGTATGAATTGGAGTTGGAAAGGCTGTGACCTTATCCGATAGTGCAGTGATCTTTGATGTGCCTTGTTTCTTCACCTCATCGATACGTAATACACTGTGCATAGGTACGTATGTACGCGTGACGTCAGCAAACTCATCTTTTAACTTTTCGTGACTAGGATCTAATACCAAACTGGTGTGGGTATCCCAAACAAAATTTCCAATCTCGATAAATCCAAACATACTTCCTTGGCAAACTTCTCGCACATAAAGTTCATAACGTTCACCGTTAGCGATAAATTGGATACGAAACAAATGCTTTTCACTAGACATAATTAATACTCAATATATTAAGCTATTATCCCGGTTACAATAAACAGGGTTACAAATAGGGGTGATGAACATTAGCTATAAATGGAGATGGTTTGACTAATAGCAAGGCTTACAAAAGCTTGTTCTGTCATATTTTTATCGACTAGAGAATTCACGGGCTATTTATCAATAGTTAGCAAGAAATCCATGTGGATTGCCCGTTTAATAACGAATCACTGTTTAATAGCTAAAGGGCCTAATAAAGCTTGCGTGGCTAACTGTAATTCATCAGTATCACCAGCCAAAATAGCATTAACGGCGAAACCTTGGACATAACTTGTCAGCTGCAACGCGGTCGATTCGATATTAATATGAGTGTGCACTTGTCCTAGACCTTGGGCTTTTTCTAGGCACCCAATAAAGTCAATCTGTAAACGATCAAGATAGTGGCGGCCAATTTCTTGTACTTTTAGATCATCAAAGCCTAATTCGGTAATACAGTTGATTAACAAACACCCTTTGCCTTTGATATGTTCAACGTAGTCAGCAAAAAATGCGTTAATAGAATCAAGTCCTTGATTAGACTCCAAATGTTTCATTAACTTGTTTAGTTGGGTTGTTTGATAATGCTTTAACACCATATAAAGAAAAGTTTGTTTGCTACCAAATTCGATATAAAACCCCCTTCTATTGAAGTCGGTTCGGGCGATAATTTCATCCATAATAGCACCGTGATAACCATGTTCTAAAAACACGTCAATGGCTTGGCTTAAAACAGAATCAACGTTGTATTGTGCTTTACGTGGCATTGCAATCAACTAGTGTTGGCAGAATATATGTTCTTAACAGGGTAGTCGAGTTAAATTGTCTGTCAAGGTTGTAGTCGTCATGCATCTGAAAATGGAGCCGTAGGTTTTATCACTATTAGTACTCCAACAGGCGAAAAAGTAAGACCTTATCAAAATTTATTAACTATTTACATACGCCTGTTGTTCGCTGGTTAGACAAAGATGGAAACGCATCGGGTGTGTTTCCACAAATTAAAGGAACTGCATATTTCAGCAAAGAAGCGGCAGAACTTGTATTTGCAGATGCACAACAAAATTTAGAGCAAATTTACGCTATGTTAGAAAAAGATGAATCACCTAAGGGCTTTGATTTGCCTTTTGAAATCGAGCTTGAATCTACAAGTTCTCACAAGTATATCTCTAGTCCAAACGTGGCTGCGATCCTCGAAGGCTCAGATCCTAGTCTTAAAAATGAATATGTTGTGTATTCTGCTCACTCTGACCATTACAGCTTTGTTAAACAGGGTATTCCATCGGTGTTTTTAGTGCCTGGTTTTAAATCGGCTGATCCTGAGATTGATGGCAGCAAGAAATTTAGTGATTTTCATAAAAGCAATTATCACAAGCCAGGCGATGATTTTAGCCAAGCCTTTAATTGGCAAGCGGCAACTAAGTTTGCTGAAGTGAATTATCACATTGGTCTAACGTTAGCTAACCAGGCACAACGGTCTAGCTGGAATGAAGGTGACTTATTTGGTGATAACTTCTCAAAATAAAAGAGAATGTTAAAAGCAAATTAAAAAGGAGGGACTCAATTGAGTCCCCCCTTTTTGTTATATTATGAAAGCTTAAGCAAAAAAGTTCTTATGAATTAATTGCCATTGTTCGGCAAAATTATCGGTAGGTCTTTTGGTAAATTCACTGCGGATAAATTGATTGATACGCCCATCGGCAAAACAAATTAACATATTAGCAATGATGCCTTCTTCTGCAGGTAATGTTTTGCCTTCACGCAATTTACGTTCGCGCAATACTTGTTTTAACTGAGTTTCCAAGCGTTCAAACAATTGTGCAATGCGTTGTCTCAATCTGTCTTGTTCGCCCATTAACGCATCGCCATTTAAAATACGGGTTATACCAGGATTTTTTTCAGCGAAACCCAAAATAAGATGCAATATTAATTGGCAGCGGGTAGCGGTGTCTTTTTCTTCATTGATGATCTTGTTAATACGTGAGAACAGGGTTTCTTCAATAAACTCAATCAAGCCCTCAAACATTCGTGCTTTGCTGGGAAAGTGACGGTATAAAGCTGCTTCAGATACGCCTACGTGCGCAGCTAATTTGGCAGTGGTGATACGTTGTCCTGGGTTGGTTTGTAACATGCTCGCCAGTGCTTGAAGAATTTGCGCACGGCGATTGGGTCGTTTTGTAGCTGGCATTCTGGGTTCCTAGGCGAAAGTGGCGTCAGTCGTTTGACTCTTCTATGTATCTTTGGGCTACTAGATGCATTAACTGCCTAGCTAGTAATTGCTTATCGGCAACCTCGAGCTTTTTTTCACCCTTTGACCAAAATACTGTAAGTGCATTTTGCTCACTATTAAAACCGATTGTACTATCAGATACGTCATTTGCAGCAATCATATTAAGCTTTTTACGCTGTAATTTATCTAACGCATACTCCTGTAAATTTTGAGTTTCTGCAGCGAAACCCAAAGTAAAAGGCGCATTAGCTAAATGTGCTACATCACTAAGAATATCAGGGTTTTTAATAAAAGTAAGTGTTAACTCACTATTTGATTTCTTGATTTTTTGATTGGATTTTTTTTGTACTTGATAATCGGCTACTGCGGCACAGCCTATAAAAATATCGCAATTATGGATAGTTTCCATTACTGCATCATGCATCTGTATTGCACTGGTTACCGATATAGTTTGAATATTAGTTGGCGGAAGTAAATTCACAGGGCCACTAATTAAAGTCACTGTGGCACCTAGCTCATGCGCAGCAATGGCTAATGCATAACCCATTTTCCCGGAACTATGATTAGACAAATAACGCACGGGATCAATTTCTTCACGAGTTGGGCCTGCGGTTATGGTGATACGTTTGCCAGTCAACAATTTCTCAAATGACTGTTGTGCTAATAAATCTGCAATCTCTTGTGGTTCAAGCATACGCCCCGGTCCTACATCGCCACAGGCTTGCTCCCCTTGTGCTGGGCCTAAAATGTGAATGTTACGTTGTTCTAAGATCTTTAAATTGGCCTGCGTTGCATCTGCGAACCACATTTGTTGATTCATCGCAGGGGCTATATAAATAGGCGCAGGTGTCGCAAGACATAAGGTTGACAATAAATCGTCTGCCAACCCGTGTGTTAGTTTGGCCATAAAATTAGCCGTGGCAGGGGCGACCAATAACTTATCCGCCCATCGCGCTAGTTCGATATGTCCCATTGCAGCTTCGGCATCTTTATCTAATAAATCATCAGAAATTGAGTTGCCTGAGACAGCCTGCAGAGCCAATGGACTAACAAACTCTTTAGCTGATTCGGTCATGACCACGCGCACGTTTGCGCCCTTGGCAACGAGCTTACGTACTAAGTCTGGGGTTTTATAGGCTGCTATGCCGCCAGTAATACCTAAAATGATATTGGTTTTTTCGAGTTGCATAGGTTCTTTTTAACATGTTACGGGACTAAATGAGTACATTATTGGCTGGAATAGCTTCCATTTGCTAGGCTTATTTTGAAGTTTTAATAAAGTAGTAACATCGAAACTGCAACTGATAAACGACCGATAAGGCAAGGAAGCATGAAAATTACAGATTGGCCTAAACATGATCGTCCCAGAGAAAAGCTTTTAGCTAAAGGAGCCGCAACACTGTCAGATTCAGAGCTGTTAGCCATATTCCTACGCACAGGTGTTAAAGGGTTTAGTGCTATTGATCTTGCTAGACATTTACTTTCAGAATTTGGAAGTTTACGCAGTTTGCTTGCGGCTTCTGAGCGTGATTTTTGTCAAATAAAAGGATTAGGTCAGGCAAAATTTGCGCAATTACAAGCAAGTGTAGAAATCAGTTTACGTTCTATGGCAGAAACGTTAGACAAAACCAATGCATTCAATTCAGTAGAACAAACTCAAGCGTATTTAATTGCCAAGCTAAGAGATCAGCCTCATGAAGTATTTGCGATGTTATTACTCGACAGTCAACATCGACTCATAAAATATCGCCCGATGTTTTACGGCACAATTGATAGCGCATCTGTTTATCCTCGCGTTTTAGTGCAACAAGCATTATTAGATAATGCCGCTGCGGTGATCCTCGCCCATAATCACCCCTCTGGTATTGCAGAGCCAAGCCAAGCTGATAAAAGTATCACTAAACGCGTCATTGACGCCTTTAACTTAATGGATATTAAAGTGCTCGATCACTTTGTGATTGGTGATGGAGTCGCGGTATCATTTGCGCAACGGGGGTTGTTATGAAAAATTTCAATTCATTAGATGTTGCGATTTGAATTAAACCTTGGTTTAGTCAAAATAAGTATAAAGACTATTTATAATCCCTTTGATTTGATTCAAATTGCTCCTTTCAGCGACGGAGCTTGGACTTCATTGGCTTACCGTTTTAATTGAAGGGAGCACTCATTATGCCAACTGACAGCCCTCACAGACTCAGTAAGGTAATGAAAGGTTTTTCCCGTGTATATCTTCTCGTCACAAGCATTGGTAGTTAGCAAGTGCGTATAAGCGTACCTTGGGTTTATATTTTTCGGCCACTCAATCCGATAATTACATCAACTTAGACGCTTTTATATCGCGAATGAGAAAAGTCAGCTATATGATTTTGAATTTGAAGGGGTCAATGCGGTTGATGGAAGTAAGCTAAAACATAATGAATTAAAGCATCATTATGATGTTGATTTGAATCGCCGGCAATATCATAGCGTATTAACTCTTGGGGAAATTGGTTGTTACCTTAGCCACAGAAAAGTGTGGCAAAAAATTGTAGATGAGCACTTAGATTTTGCTCTAGTGCTTGAAGACGATTATTATTAATAAAACTGACATCTCTATGCTTATGCATGATGTCGCCGAGATTAAGCAGCCTTGGCATTGCATTAAATAGGCGGAGTTTCCCATTAAACGAAAAGTTGTTTTGTCTGAAAAGTTAGGCGTTGCTAATTTAGGCATTTATAACAAGATACCATCTAAAACCTGTGCACAAATTATTAGTCTCGTAGGTGCAAAACAATTATTGGCAATGTCTGATAAATTTGGTCTGCCTGTAGATATGGATATCCAACATTGGTGGGAAAATGACCTACGTGTTTTTGGTTTACAACCCTATCCATATGAAATTAACCAAAGTGTGGATAGTAATATTGAAAACAATGGCGCTCGTAAACAATCAAAAAGGCGTCGAATATTTAAATTTTATAAGCAGGTACTTTTTTACTTTAGAAACAGACAACAGACCGCTATTTTACTTTCTAAGAAGTCACTTAACTTTAGAAATAACAGCTTCAAAGTCATAAAAACTATGAATAGGTAGCCTATTCGGCCCTTAAGTAATAAAAGAGTTGTTTTTATGCACATTATTCTTGAACTGCCCCCTAATTTACTGTATAAAATGCGCCCTCTTGTTAATAGCGTTAGCTGACTCGTAGATTGATTACGATTCAACGTGAGTCAGAGCTAAATTTTTTAGATTGTTTGGAGACAAAGGCCATGGCCAAAGTATGTCAAGTTACAGGCAAGCGTCCAGCGGTAGGTAATAACCGTTCTCACGCTAAAAATTCGACCCGTCGTCGTTTTTTGCCGAACCTTCAATCCCACCGTTTTTGGGTTGAAAGTGAAAACCGTTTCGTGAAGTTGCGTTTATCTGTTAAAGGTATGCGTATTATTGATAAAAAAGGTATCGATACAGTATTGTCTGATATGCGTGCCAACGGTGTTAAAGTTTAAGGAATCAGATTATGCGCGAAAAAATTAAATTAGTGTCTAGTGCTGGAACAGGCTTTTATTACACTACAGATAAAAACAAACGTAATATGCCTGGCAAAATGGAGATCAAAAAGTTT
Source organism: Paraglaciecola sp. (assembly GCA_034111205.1). Lineage (GTDB taxonomy): Bacteria > Pseudomonadota > Gammaproteobacteria > Enterobacterales > Alteromonadaceae > Paraglaciecola. The sequence continues at coordinate 6,858 of JAWUXT010000094.1, forward strand.
GATCCTAAAATTCGTCAGCACGTTTTGTTCAAAGAAGCCAAAATCAAGTAATTTATTGTTTTTGTCTCCTGAAGAACCCGGCCTTTGCCGGGTTTTTTGCGTTTACACCTTATGCCAGTATTTCTATAATACCCATAACACCTCAAAACGCAGGTTTCAGAACGAGTGGGGGCTTTAATGATCGGCGACCAACGATGCGTTGGCTATTTTTGACCTAGACCCCTTTTTTAAGAAAGGGCGTCTGCAAATCGTCGCTTTGCCTAGAAGGCCCGGCCTAAACGGATCTTTAAAAAACATTATCTAAACACTTAAACTCCCGCTGAATCCGTCATTTTGAGGTAGGATGGGCATATGTACTTATACGGTTTCACTTTTACATGATCAAGTTATCTCAACGCGCTTGGAACAATGTCATCATTGTCAGTATGTTAGTATTGATTATGTTATTCAATTTCAGCAGCAGCTTTTTAAATGATGGAGGTGATAAAGATCCATCTTTACTCACCCTTGTGCCTTTTAATCTGGTCATCACCACCATGGCGTTCGAACGATACAAAGTAGAGCGAATTGGTCAAGGCTGGCGTATAACATCTGGGAAATACGCTAGAGGGAACAGCAATGAAGAGCTTGAAAGCTTAATCGAACATTGGATCAATGCAAAAATTAGTTTATTTGATCAAAACTTTAATTGGTCGTCACCTTCTTCAACAATACAACTCTGGTTTGCCGGGCAAGCGTTGCCTATTGAGTATCAGTTTATGCAACTAGATGATAAAACCTTAGTGAAAATAGACAAACAAACGTATCAGCTGACCAGTCCTAGTTATCAAATGTTAACCCTATCAGAGTAAAAAATGCCTGAATTACCAGAAGTCGAAGTAAGTCGGTTGGGTATTACCCCGCATCTTGAAAACCAAGTCATTAAAGAGATTATTGTTCGTAAGCGTCAGTTGCGTTGGCCTATTCCAGAAACTATTCACCAAGCTGAAGGTTTAGTTATTACTTCAATTCGTCGCCGAGCGAAGTATTTGTTATTAGATACCTGTAAAGGCAGCATTGTTCTGCATTTGGGCATGTCAGGCAAGTTGTGTGTGGTGGATTGCAATACCGAAGTGAAGAAGCATGATCATTTGGATATCGTTATGCAAAATGGCGTGTGCTTGCGTTTTAATGATGCGCGAAGGTTTGGCTCTTGTTTATGGCAAGGATGTAGTGAACCGATATTAAGTTTATTGGCTTCACTTGGCCCAGAGCCATTAACGGACGATTTTGATGGAAATAGGTTGTATGAATTGTCTCGTAGTAAATCTGTCGCGGTAAAAAAATTCATAATGGATAACAAAGTGGTGGTGGGGGTGGGCAATATTTATGCAAACGAATCATTGTTTATTGCCGGCATCGACCCTAGAAAACCTGCCAACACAGTGACTAAAAAGCGTTATTTGCAACTCGCAGAGATTATTAAAAAAGTTTTGGCTAGCGCCATTGAACAAGGTGGCACTACCCTTAAAGACTTTGCGCAAGCAGATGGACAACCAGGCTATTTTGCGCAGCAGCTACTGGTTTATGGTCGTGCGGGTGAAAATTGCGATGCGTGTCTGTCACCCATTAAGTCAGTAACCATTGGGCAACGTAATACTTTCTACTGTGAAACCTGTCAGCGCTAAGAGGGAGCCCTCAGCGTTGGCAAAGAGCCTTCAGCGATAACTAAGAGCCTTCAGCGATAACTAAGAGCCTTCAGCGATAACTAAGAGTCTTCAGCGATAACTAAGAGTCTTCAGCGATAACTAAGAGCCTTCAGCGATAACAAAGAGCCTTCAGCGATAACAAAGAGCCCTTAGCGGGGCTCTTTGTTATGTAACTTCTGTTGCAACGCATCAATCACTGCTGGGTGACAGAATTCGTTTACGCGCCCTCTGTGTAAAGCTACTTCTTTGACTAAGGTCGATGAAATAAAGGAATTTTCTTCAGCGGGTGTCATAAATACACTTTCGAGGTCAGGATTGAGCCTTCTGTTCATATTCGCTAGTTGAAACTCATATTCAAAATCGGATACAGCACGAAGCCCACGAATTAAAACACTCGCTCCTTGGCTATCCGCAAAATCCGCCAGTAGCCCTTTAAAACCTATCACTTCTACATTATCCAAATGTGTCGTCACTTGTTTAATGAGTTCGACTCGTTCTTCTAAGCTGAACAAAGGCAGTTTATTGGGATTCGAAGCTACGCCGACAATCACTTTGTTAAACATTTTGGCTGCGCGCTCAATGAGGTCTGCATGACCATTAGTAACAGGGTCAAACGTACCCGGGTATATCGCTTTTCTATGCATAATTGACCTTATTGCTTAATTTCTTTTAGGCTAACCCGATTAGGATGAATTTGACTAATTTATTTGTATTCATGGTGTATATCAAAATTTCCAATAGCCGAGTTTCTTTCGTATCTTAAGTTTTCGCAATAAATTACGTGGTTTAGTTTTTAATTCTTTAGGCGGTGATTGGATGGTTTTCTCCGTGGCATCTAATACTCTGGCTGAAGAATTGCCGTCAAAATAAGGATGCATCAAACTAGTATTTTTTTTGATTTTTTCTAACAATGATGGATCTGCTTTTAAGGCCTGTTCAATTACAGAAAATAAATTTTTTGCTGCAGATATATTTAATAAATGTGCTTCCGGCTCTTTATTATTGAAAGTAACAATTGGTTTGTTGAGTAAACCAAATTCAGTAATGATTGACGAAGTATCAGATACAATCACATCGGCTGCTTGCAATATAGGGGCGAGCTCCGAGGTTTCAATTACATGCAGGTTGTTACTACTTATATCTTGATACTGCTGAACTAGGTTTTTTGCCATTTTGGGATGGAATTTAATTATCCATTGCCAACTTTTATGGGTCTTAGCTAATGCAGAAATTTCACCAAATAAAGCAGTTGCTGAAGTCAATGCAGGTGAAAACGTAGGAGCATAAAGTATTGTTTTCACATCGCGCCTATTTGGCCAGTCGTAGGATGTGGCGTTAAATAATGTATCTGTCTTTGGCCAACCTGTTTCTACTACTGTGAAATGTGGATGAGTTGCACGTATTTGTTCGAATCGTTGAGTGAAAAAAGGACCTTGGGTACAATATAAGTCAAAACATCCTCGCTCTCGAAAATGCCCTTTTTTCTTCCATTCAAAACCATGAAAAACCTGCACTTTTAAACCGGGGATAAAATCTGGTACTAAATTTCCGGGTACGAAAACGGCTCTAGGGCTGTAATTGACTACTTGTTTTATTGTGCCTAATATTTTTTCATCTGGATGAAAATAATCAGGGTTTATTTCGTTACCCTCTACAAACCAAGCAACATCATGACCGCGACGGCGAATTTCTTGTTGTAGTGGACGTAATATTTCAAAAGCGTAATTGTGAGCTACATAAAATAGATAGTGCTTCACATTTTTTCCTTAATTATTTCAATGACTTCAGTGGTGGATATCGATGGTGTGCGAGGTAAGTAAATCACTTTGCAATACTGATTCAGATGGTCAAATCGGCCTTGCCAGTCATCACCCATAACTAACAGATCTGCATTTTTCGAAGTAATGTATTCAGCTTTTAAATCCAATGAATCCTCTACAAATACTTCGTCAACAAACCGTAGAGAAGAGATAATTTCCAATCGACTTTTTAGTGGATAAATAGGTTCTCGTCCTTTTTTATCTCTATTAAGCTCATCAGAGGATACGCCTACTATTAAATGGCTTCCTAATGACCTTGCGCGCTTCAGTAATTTTATATGTCCGATGTGTAATACATCATATGTACCAAATGTTATGACTCTACTCACTGCTCACCTATTTATTTAAAAAACTGAGATTTAATTAAAGCCATTACTCAGGCCCATTGTTCTTAGCATTCGTACAATATATTCCGTATGATATCGGTTAGTTAGAGATTAGTAAAAGCCGCGGTTCTCCAATGTCTGAATGGCTTATATACTTAGCCATTCAGACATTATGTTTAAAGGTCGATTATTTACGTGGGCAGTGCCCAAGACGAAAAGATATTTTATTGGGGATGATGTTGATAAAAGTTCGACAGAGACATTTTTACTGTTTTTATATTTGTTTATTCTGGTCAATTAAGGGGTGGTGCTCTCCTTGGATTGGTACATTAGAGCCTAAGCTTCATCAAGACTTGCAAGTATTAGTGGAGTGGGGAGTGTTAGATGCATCAGTAAGCAGCTACCCTGTTCCTTGGAAAGGCATTGCAGAGCAACTAGAAAAACTCCAAGTTAACACTCTTCCGAGTATTCCTGGGATCTCCGCGCAGCGATTGAAGCATTATTTACAAACCCATAAAAAACAAAAAGGTCAGTCTATTATCAGCTTGTATGGCGCAACAGACGTCAGCAGATTTGTGGGATTTAATGGTGTACAGGCTGAAAAAGTCAAACTCAATGTAACTAAAGAGTTTTATGCTGGTCGTTGGGCTGGGCAAATATCAGCTAACCATGAACGGGGCGGGGGAAGTCACTTTGACCAAAGTTTTTTAGCTTATCAATTTGGTGATTGGAATTTACGAGTAGGTTCATTGAACCAGTGGTGGGGGCCAGCACAATCTAGCAGTCTGATTATGTCTAATAATGCGAGACCGGTTCCCTCTATCAGCTTTTCTCGTTCCCAAGCCATACGTTCTGAAAATAAGTGGTTACGGTATCTTGGCCCTTGGTTTCTGACTGCGCAAATTGGACAGTTAGAGAGTCAAAGAGCCGTGCCAGATACTAAGTTGTGGATGACGCGTTTTAATTTCAGTCCCGTGTCTGGTTTAGAACTGGGGTTGTCTTGGAGTGCAATGTGGGGCGGTAAAGGGCAACCTCATTCCATTAGTGATTGGTTTAAAGTGGTGACCTTTCAAACAGAATGTGCAAACGGTGCGGCGACTTGTGATGATGCCTTAGATTCGAAACTCGGTAACCATCTTGCAGGTTTGGATTTCAAATACACCATGATGTGGTTCGATCGGCCTTTTAGCATTTATGGACAACGTATTGGTGAAGATGCGGTTGATTATTATCGAGTAACCGATAATGCTAATTTGATTGGTTTATCAACTTACCTATGGGGCAATAAAGTGTTTCTCGAGTCTAGTGATACCAATGTTGCTTGCTCTAATGCCGGCACTAATGAAAAAAATTGTTATTATGAGCATGAGACTTATCAATCTGGTTATCGTCGATATGGCCGTGCTATCGGTAGTAGTTTTGATAGTGATGCGAAGATGCTTACGTTAGGTATCAATAAAAATTTCAGGGATGGTGACTTATTTGAGTTAGTGATTAATCAACTAACCCTTAATAAAGACAAGCAAATACCTGCACCAGTACTAAATGGTATGAGCGAGGAAATACTCAGGCTAAGTGGCTTTTATCAAGCCGTTTACGGTGATTGGTTAGTTAAATTGGGTGCAAGCATTGAACGTGGCGAAGTCGACGATGCTGATGCAAAAACCGATGCATTAGTATTTGCTGAGATTAAATATCGACTTAATTAGTCTTTGCCGCTTCGTTATAGGCAGATATGAGTATTTGCCAATCTGCCAGTTGCCAATGAATATTACGTAATCGTTTTTCTTTTTCAAAGGAGCGCTTTAGGCGCGCCATGTTTGTATTTTTCCAATTACCGCCTTGTCTAATTCCGCATTTATCAAAATCAATTAACCAAACCACGTTTTCTGTA
>JAWUXT010000095.1:0-7783 GCA_034111205.1 Paraglaciecola sp.
TCTCGGTGTCAGTATTCACGGTCATTTCACCAACAACCAAACTGTAAATCATTAAAGGCACACCAAGCAACAAAGCAAACGTCATATCTCGCATTAGCTTTTTATAATACTGCCAATCGGCTTGCTCTTTTTCATCTAACGCTTGCTCTTCAGACTCGCTAGTTGATTCCTTGGCGTTATAACCTGCCTGCTCTACCGCTTGAATTAATTTGGTTACATCCACATTCGTTTTGACTTGCACAGTTCGCTGAGCGAAATTCATCTGTGCTGAATGAACACCAGACACTGACAGCAATGCTTTTTCAATTTTACTCACACAACTAGCACAACTAGCACCGTCAATTATTAACTCATGTTCGAGCATTTCGTTATCTGTCGAAGTCGCTTCCAAGGTCTCAGAGCGACTAGCCGTTTTAACGTTGGGCTGTTCTGATTGAGTTTGGCAACATTTGTGGGGACTACCCCACCTTCATTGTGGCTATCGGTATTCATATATCCTCATATTTGAAAGCATTCACTCTGGCGTCTTGGTGAATTCATCTATCAAGTGGCAAATAACATTTCCACTTATTTTTTTATCTGGTTTATCACCCCAATTGTCGACTGCTGCGTGCATTTTTTTCTGCGTTTTATGTGTCTTGAAAACGTTGTTCAGTTTCATGTAGGCGGTTGTCTATCAATCGCCTAACCGTTGAGCAAGGAGACTCCCCTCGCCCACTTTATGAAAAATCTGTTTAATGTCATCTACTGAAAAACCTAAATCCCTTGCACTCAAGATAAAACGCAGACGGTTTTGCTCGTTTTGGTTATAAAATTTGTAACCATATTCATACACTATTAATACGAACCCATGGACTGTTATATAGTCCAATCGGTTCTTTCTCTGACTGAGATAATGGTCTATTTGTGTTTGTGAAGCATTTTGCTTTTTTCAGCAGTGTGTCCAATCATCTGCCCCATCATTTGTTCCATCATTTGTTCCATCATTTCTAAGCGTTTCTCCATCATTTCCATCTTTTGTTCAGTGGGCATGGCGGCATCGCCTTTTTTCATTTTATCCATTTTATGTTTGCCCATAGATTGACCTTTCCCCATCTCACTGCCATGCATCATTGCCGTCATGCTCTCCATGTTATTGGCATGTTGCTGCAACATTTCCTGACGCTTTTGTGGATCAGTTTCTTTCTTTACTTTTTCGAGCACTGTGCTCATTTCAGACATATGCGTTTGCATTTTTGCCATTTTAGCGTCGTCCATCATGCCCATTGACATCTGTGCTTTATCACCATGTTGATTGGCATTCACAACAGCAAGTGGAGAGAGTGCTAACAAAGTGATTAAGGTTAGGGATGTAAATTTTCTCATGTGTATTTCCTCTTGTTTTTTGGCGCTAGTAAGCGCAGTTATTAATTGAATACTCTATAAAGTTTGATATGAAATACCTTAAACCTATGAGTTACTCACAGGTCAATCGTCTATTATTGACTTAAATATGCAGCTAAGGCGGGTGAAATAAAGATGGGGAAATATGGTTTTTGACGCTAGACGCTAGATAGGCGTTTTTAACGTCTTTGTCTTGTTCAATTGGAGCTAAAATTACATTAGATAACCCAATAAATAGATGACTTGGAACTAGGTCGGCGTAATAACAATCACCAAAATTACATACTGAATGTTGGTCATGTGCCGAATCAGTGATCCCTGGCTCTTTCGGATCCCCAAAGAAGGAAGTAATAACAGACAACGATGTCGCATAGTCTTTTTGCAAACTAAATTTTATTGAATGGTCATCTGCCTTCACTGAATTAATCAGTAAAGCTATCATGCAAGATAGTGCGACAAATGACTTTCTCACTTGAAACTAACCCTCTTCGTTTGGTGTGATGACATACTAGTTTTTACACCTACAAAGTAATTGATCTAGATCAATTACTTTGTAGGTAATTGGATGACAGGTTGATTACATTCTTGTAATGAAAACAACGATTTATATATTTAGAAGGGACTTAATTGACTGATTTTAAGGAAGATTATTTAGAATTTATGCTTTTCCATATTGAGTAATCTATGTCAATCAGCATGTTAGATCGCGGAAGCAGCATGATGCTTCCTCAAAGGTTAAAATTCATTATTATTCTTTACGTTCAAAATCTGCCCATTGTTAGCGATCCGAAAAAATATCGTGTTGTCACTATGAATATTTTTGGCGCTAATAATGAACGAATCCTCCAAAACATCGACGACACTAAAATGACTGTCTTTTAATGCCTTCCAACTGGCATCGAGTTTTCCAACTTTAAAACCAAATATTTGAAGGTCAATTGCTTAACTGATTTGCTCGCAACACTTAAAGCAGTCTGCCCGCTGATGACATTGTGATTGCTATGAGCAAGGGCATTACCTTGCCCAAGTAGAGCGATGAATAAAACGGCACGTGTCAAAATTTTCATGTTTTTAGTCCTCATATGTTTACTGTTTATGTCCAATCACTTCATATTGCACTGCTACGATCAATTGAATCGCAACGGCATTGTCACTATATTTTTTCCAATACCATCCATGAGAAACGGTAAAAGGTGAGGTAAAACTTCCTTTCATCTTTGCAAGGTAGCAATGACATAACTTTCAAAATATCCGGTTGTATCGCCTTCTGGCTCACCATGAAAGTCAAAGTAAAGCGGTTCACCATCGGTTACCCATTCATAAGTCAGCTTTTCATGCTGGCTCATGTGGAACTTATATTCGATCCCTTTGCCAGCAGGCACTGTTACTTCTATCACTTGTTGTCCTTTTACTGGATCAACAGAAATTTCAGCTTGTGGGGTCGCCAAAAGTTAATCGCAATAACGATAATCGCGAGCGCCATAAATTGGCCGAGTTCAACGCCGATGTTAAAGGCAACCATGTTGGTGATGAGGCCATCTGATGCTAATTCAAACTCTTGCAGCTTGGTGGCTATACCAAAACCTTGAAATAAGCCAAATATTAATATGGCGAGCTTATTGCTGGGTTGTTTACCCAGAAAGCGTTTAAATCCACCTAAGTTGTCAAAGCCTTTATACACCACAGAGAAACCAATTATGGCGTCTATCAAATAAGGATTGACCTGAATCAATAAACTGGCTTTCAAAAACAGTGGCTTTAAAGTCATTAAATTCAAGACTCATTAATGATAAGTGATAAGTGCTTATTTGTTGGAACGAACTGGACTGGACTGAACAGCGCGCCACCCATCAATAATTATAAGGAACAGCAGCAAGAAAAAACCGAGTAGGTCAATCTTTGACCCCCATCAATATATTTCTTCTCTAATATGCCATCGTAGCCACTTGCACTAACCTTTTGGGTGAGTGACATTCTATGCAAGGAGATGACACATGAATATAACGTCAAACCCATGCAGTACACTCTCTATCATCATTATCATATTCCAAAACAACAGTTTTGTATTGTCATTGAGACATCATATGAATAAGGTTCCAGAAACAAAAATTCCGCTCGCTATACAACCTGCGTTGGCGGCCTATAATTTGACTAAAACTTACCATAGCGGTGAAGTGGAAGTGCATGCCCTTACGGGGGTGGATTTCGAACTTTATCCGAAAGAGTTGGTGGTGCTGTTAGGCGCTTCAGGTAGTGGCAAGTCTACGTTATTAAATATATTGGGGGGCCTTGATTTACCTACTTCAGGGCAGATCCTGTATAACCAGCAAGATTTGAGTAAGGCCAGTGAGTATGAACTGACACGTTTTAGGCGCGAACATGTAGGCTTTGTATTTCAATTTTATAATTTGATACCCAGCTTAACTGCTTACGAAAATGTGGCACTGGTGACGGAAATATCACCAAACCCCATTGCTCCAGAAGCAGCTCTAGAACTCGTTAAACTTGGCGATCGCATGCATCACTTCCCCGCTCAACTCTCGGGCGGCGAGCAACAGCGTGTAGCCATTGCTAGGGCGATTGCCAAACAACCCGATATTTTATTGTGTGACGAACCAACCGGTGCCCTAGACAGACAAACTGGTATTTTAGTGCTAGAAGCCATCGAAAATATCAATAAACAACTAGGGACAACTACAGCCGTCATTACCCATAATACTGTGGTTGCTAGTATGGCCGACAGAGTGGTTAATATTTCTGATGGGCAGATAGCGAGCGTACGTAATAACTCTTTTCGTGTTTTGGCTAAAGAGCTACAATGGTGATGAAAGTCTTAAACAAAAAGTTAATACGAGACCTATGGAAATTGCGCGGACAAGTCCTGGCCGTTGCCCTCGTTATTGGTTCAGGTGTGGCAACCTTAGTTATGTCGTTGTCAACTATCGAAGCACTTGAAGACACCACACAAGCCTATTATCAACGTTATCGTTTTGGTGAGATATTTGCTTTTGCCACCCGCGCCCCATTGCGGTTAACCAACCAAATTGCACAAATAAACGGCGTACAAACAGTTCAAACCCGGATAAGTAGCTATGCAAATATAGACATTCAGGGTTTTAACCAACCGGTCATAGCGCAACTTATGTCAATCCCAGAAAAAGGCCAGCCTTTACTGAATCAGTTGGTATTGCGCAAAGGCGGCTGGGTAAGCCCTGGGCGTGATGATCAGGTTATCCTCAATGAGCCTTTTGCCGAAGCCCACAAACTTGATATTGGTGATACGGTCAGTGTCATTATGAACGGTCACAAAAAAGATTTTTATGTGGTGGGAATTGCCCTAAGTCCAGAATTTATCTACGCCATTGGCCCCGGTGCGCTGATGCCTGACGATAGTTTGTTTGGCGTGATGTGGATGTCAAATGATGTGCTTGCAGCGGCTTATGATCTGCAAGAGTCCTTCAACTATCTAAGTTTAACGTTAACGCGCAATATCCTGCCAGCAGATGTGCTTAATCAAGTTGATGTTTTACTTGAACCTTATGGTGGCGTCAGAGCCATTAAACGCGAAGATCAAATATCAAATTGGTTTGTGAAAAACGAAATAGAACAGCAAAAAAGTATGGCAACCATATTGCCCGCTATCTTTATCACTGTAGCGGTATTTTTAACCAATATGGTATTGTCACGTTTAATTGCAACAGAAAGAACCGAAATTGGCCTACTCAAAGCTTTTGGTTACGGCAATTTTCAAATCGCTTGGCACTATATTAAAATGATGTTGGTGATTGGCATCATAGGCGTGACAATTGGCTCCGTTATTGGCGCATATTTTGGCCGTCTCAATACTGAAATGTATGCAGATCTGTTTCGTTTCCCTTTGTTGATTTATCGTCCCAGCCCTTATGCTTTTATTATTGGTGGGTTAGTCAGTTTAATCGCTGCCATTTTAGGGGCGTTAACGGCCGTTAGAACTGCTGTCAAATTACCCCCTGCTGAAGCGATGATACCGCCCTCCCCTGGTATTTATAAACAAACCTTTTTATCGTCGCTGGGACTAGCTAGATTGTTGGATCAGCCTACTCGTATTGCATTACGTCAAATATCTCGTCGGCCACTACGCTCATTATTAACCAGTGCCGGGATAGCCATGGCAACAGGCTTAATTATTATGACCTTGCAGTGGGAGGATTCGTTGTCTCATCTTAAACGCGTATATTTTTTTGATAGCCAGCGGCAACATATTACTGTGGGTGTGGTTGATCCTTTGCCGCTGCGTGCCATTTATGACTTCGAAAAATTACCAGGTGTCCTGACTGCTGAACCCCTATATGCAGTTAATGCGGATTTTAGTTTTGGCTCAAAGACCCACAGAGGGGGCATTACAGGTATGCCGCCTGAAAGCACCCTGCAAGTGATTTACGACGACGGGCGTAAACAAAGCATTGAGGTGCCCGATTCAGGGATAGTGATCGCCAGTCGTCTAGCAAGCAAACTTAATATTAAGATTGGGGATGTTATGGGGGGTGATGTTTTAGAAGGACGCAGGCCGGAATTATTGATACCTGTAGTTGGCATTGTTGATTCATATATCGGTCTGCCAACCTATATGAACTTAGATATTCTAAATCGCGCACTCAATGAAAGCCCCAGCTTTAAATATGCCAACCTGTTAATCGACCCGCGATATCAAGTTGAACTGTATGCAGAATTCAAAAGTATGCCCAAGGTTAGTACTGTGATGTTGAAACAGTCTGCATTGGATTCATTTAATGAACACCTGGTCGAACACTTGATGGTGTTTATCTCCATGTTTACAGGTTTAGCCGTGGTATTGGTATTTGGCGTGACTTATAACAGCACAAGGGTTGCGCTATCAGAGCGTGGACGAGAACTAGCCACCTTGCGTGTACTGGGTTTTACCAAGGGCGAGATTTCTTATGTATTACTGGGTGAAGTCATGTTTTTGATTTTACTAGGATTGCCTCTTGGCTGTTTATTTGGCAGGCTTTTAGTGTGGTCGATGGCACAGTCGTTTGACACCGAAATGTATCGTATTCCTTTGGTGATCGAGGCTTCAACCTACGGATATGCCATTGTGTGGGTTGTCATCGCCGCTATCTTATCCGCGGCTCTGGTCAGGAGAAGAGTGAATAAACTTGATTTGATCAGAGTATTAAAAACGAGGGAATAAATGATGCAAAGCAAACATATGCGGTTTTTACTTTGGGCTGTGATTGGTATGGTCTTGTTATCAGTGTTGACCTATCTTTTTAGACCTAGAACGATAATTGTGGATATAGCTCAAGTAGTTAAGGGAGATCTACAAGAAATTATCGCCGACGAAGCGAAAACAAGGGTTCACGATGTTTACACCTTGTCAGCCCCTGTTACTGGGCATCTGCGCAGGATAGAGGCTGAAGTGGGCGACCAAGTCGAACGGTTGACAACTATAGTCGCCGAAATAGAACCTATCGACCCTGATTTTCTTGACCCACGAAGTGAAGCCCAAGCAAAAGCGGATATCAAAACTGCAGAGTCGGCTTTGACCCTCGCTCAAGCTGAAGTGAATCAGTCACAGGCAGAATTAGATTTTGCCCTTGCAGAATTTAACAGAATGCGTGAGTTAAGAGTCAGCAATAATGTGTCTGCGCGAGAACTAGACAATTCTGAACGAACATACAAAACCGCACTCGCGGCCTTAGCTACAACTCAAGCTGGGCTGCAAATGCGCGTCTATGAATTGGAACGCGCCAAGGCATTAATGTTGTCCCCTTCTACTACGCAAACTCAACACGGTAACTGCCAATGTGTCAACATAACCGCCCCAGTTAGTGGGCGCATATTAAAGGTATTGAATAAAAGTGAGGGAGTGGTCATAGCGGGGACTGCTTTACTTGAAATCGGCAACCCAAAAGATCTTGAAATAGTCGTTGAATTATTGTCTTTCGATGCAGTAAAAGTTGAACCGAGCCAAGTCGTCAATATTAAAAACTGGGGTGGAGCCCAACCACTCACAGGCAGAGTCAACCGCATTGAACCTATAGGTTTTATGAAAGTGTCTGCGTTAGGGATAGAAGAGCAACGAGTGAATGTTGTTGTTGATATTATCAGTGAATATAACCGTTGGGCACGTCTTGGTCATGGGTATCAGGTGGATGTGGAAATAGTCTTATGGAATGGCTCAGATGTATTAAGTGTGCCGGTCACAGCATTATTTAGGGAACAAGATAAGTGGGCGATATTTGTGGTAAGAGAAAATACTGCGCATAAACAAATAATCAGTATTGGCCACAAAAATGCCTTTAATGTTGAGGTGATTTCAGGGCTTAACGAGGGCGATTGGTATGTGTCCCATCCAAATAATCAAATTACTGACAATGTAAAAGTATCTTCAAGAACA
>JAWUXT010000096.1:0-7526 GCA_034111205.1 Paraglaciecola sp.
AATCCGCATGGATCTCTTTTTAATAACCGTCTTGTTAATAACCGTCTGGTTAATAACCGTCTGGTTAATCATGGGTTTGTTAAAAACAGCTTTATTAATAGTAGCTATCAAAAAGTAATAAAAGCTAAAACATCAAGCTTCTGCAATCAAACACCGAAAATGTGCGGAAATGGAGTAAATGCCGTCAGGTTCTCGCAACGCTTTTAGAGTTGTAGCATGAGCAAAATCAACGTGAGGCACTCCGGTCATGGCGCTAGCAACTAGACTCGACGAAGCGTCTACCCCAGATACTTTAGCCGCCCCTTTTCACAACAATTAGCGCCGCCATACCTGAAGTACATCCGGCATCTAAATAGGAGGTACTCGCAGCAATTTTGACACGATATATTACTGCAAGATAAACGGCATAACATTGTCCTTCTTGAATACATGGCTAGTCAGAGGCGCGTGCCCCAATAATCGACTATTCGCTTCAGCTGTTTTATTATGCTTATTAGTTGTATTAAAAAGTTGTCTTAGAAAGTTGTCTTAGAAAGTTGTATTAGAAAATTAACTGTAAGCCTATTACTACGTTATTGTCGTATTTTAATCACTAAAATAACGCCAACTATTTAGGTAATAATCGAGTACTACAGGTTTATCAATTTGATTGATTTCAACGTCTATTTTTTGTATGTCTTTTTCAAACACAAACATAGACGGCATAGATTCGTGGGTTAAAAAAAGACTATTTTCTATGGGACGCTTAGGTATTAAGTCTATGGGGTGTAAGGTGCTTAACACAAACCCCCAATCACCAAAAGACGGTACATTTGTGTGGTAAGGATAGGTATAGGCAAAACCCGCTGCTTCTATGGTTTTTGCAATACTCCAAAAGGCAGGTTTAACAAAGAATGGGCTGGTAGCTTGAGTCACCATTATACCGTCAGACGTTAGATTTGATTTTGCTAATCGGTAATATTGTTTACTGTATAAACGTGAAAGTGAGATGGTATTGGGATCGGGTAAATCGTTAATGATAAGATCAAATGCTTGTTTGTTTTTTTCAAGAAAGACAAAAGCATCATCAATCACAACCTGAACTTTTTTGTTATCTAAACTGGCTAAGTTTATGTCGACTAGATGTGGATTATTCTTAGCTAATTGTGTCATTCGAGCGTCTAAGTCGACTAAAACAATCTGTTCAATTTCTGGATACTTGAGTAATTCTCTGACAGCTAACCCATCTCCAGCACCTAACACCAATACCCGTTTAATTGGCTTATCCGCGAAGGTCATGGGTACTATCACTAATGACTCATGATAGCGGTACTCATCTACAGATGAAAACTGTAAAACACCATTTAGGTATAGTCGAAGATCGTCTTTGCTCTTAGTCAGAGTGATTTTTTGATACGGTGTTTGCTCGCTATGCACAATTCGCCCGTTATAGAGCATTTGGTCCCAATGCTTCAGTGCCTGACTAGAAAACACTAACATCACCAAAATAAATAAACTCATAGCGGCGGTTAATAATTGAAGTCTTTTGCCAGTTTTTCCAAGAGATTTTCTGTATGAGTACAATACCACTGCGGCAATGGACATATTGATAAGCCCGAATAGCAATGATGATTGATAAATACCCAGAACGGGTAAAAGAAAGAACGGGAATGCAATAGTAGCAATCAACGCCCCCAGATAATCAAAGGATAATATATTCGCAATATTGGATTTAAGTACCTGATAACTTTCCATTAACCTAGTTAAAAAAGGGATTTCCAAGCCAATTAAAAAACCTATACATAATGTCAGTAGTACATAGGTTGGGTAGAATAATGAGGTCGTAGTATAAGTAAAATATAATAATGGAATACTGATACCGCCGATAAGCCCAAGTAGAATTTCGGCAATGACAAAGCGTTGTAATAGTTTGTCCGTAATGAATTTGGAAATATAGGAACCAAGACCCATTGCGGCCATATAAAGCCCAATAGTAAGTGAGAAAAACTTCACACTGTCGCCCATAAAATAGGACACAGTGGTGGCAATCAGTAGTTCATAAATAATCGAGCATAAACCAGCGATAAATGCGGCATAAATCAGAGTAGCGGATTGTTTCTGCTGCAATTGGTTTTCAGGCAAGTCTGTTTGAACATTCGACATATCAAATAAACTTTTCTGTTGATGATGGTTTGTTTAATGAAGTGCCTCTATCAAACTCACGCACGTCGATACTTTTCGGACATAAATATTTCTTAATGGGCGCTATGGCGAGAGTCGGGTCGCAGTTACCACACATAAATATATCTATGGCAGCAAAATGACTTTCAGGCCAAGTATGAATACTGATATGAGACTCGGCAAGTAACAACATACCGGTTATTCCCTGTCCCCCTCCAAAACTGTGAAAGTTCTTTTGCAATACCGTCGCGTCACAAGCATCGGCCGCTGCTAGCAACGCTTTTTCAATGACAGTCTTGTCACTTAGATGGGTTGCTTGGTATAAGTCTACAAGCAGGTGTTTCCCGGGTGTGTAATTATTTTCCATAAATGCATTTTGTTATATCTGACATTAATTGAGAGCACGCTGTTATGTTAATTCGCTATTGTCTAATTTCATTGCGGCAGTAGCAAATAAATCGTCTTCTAAAATAACAAGTGGTAGCGACTAACTCAGATGAGTTACTTTCCTCTTCGGCTCCCTCGCCCCTTAGATTGACCTCGGCCTCGTGGCTGAGTATCAGCCTCAAAGTTACCATACTCATCGTCATCCGAAGTGTCTGCTGGGGGGCTCTTGCTAGGCGCAAAACCTGGAATTATTTCGCGCTCAAACTTACGCCCAATGAGGCGTTCAATAGACTGTAATTGTTTAGATTCATCCTCACTGAACAATGAAATGGCTAAACCAGAGGTACCAGCGCGACCGGTACGACCAATACGATGCACATAGTCTTCTGGCACATAAGGTAAATCAAAGTTAACCACACAAGGCAGTTGATTAACATCAATGCCCCGAGAGGCAATATCAGTGGCAACCAACACCACAACATTACCGTTTTTAAAACCATCTAAAGCAAGCGTGCGAGCGTGTTGAGTTCGGTTTGCATGGATTGATGCGGCATTAACACCGGCTTTTTCGAGCTGCATTACCAAATTATCCGCACCTTGCTTGGTTCGACTAAATACCAACACTTGACGCCAATTATTCTTTTTAATCAGATGAATTAACGCCTCAGACTTACGCTCTTTTTCTACAGGATGTAATTTCTGCTTAATCGTATTAATAGTGCTTTTCGCGGCAGCCACTTCAATCGAAATTGGATTATTTAGCATGCCTTTAGCAAGCGACTTAATTTCTTTGGAAAATGTTGCTGAAAACATCAAGGTTTGTAATGTATTAGGCAGCAGCGTTTGAATATGACGGATATCGTCGATAAACCCCAAATCAAGCATGCGGTCAGCCTCATCGAGCACCAATATTTCAAGCTGCTCAAAATTAACCGCCTGTTGATTATAAAGATCGACCAAACGGCCAGGGGTTGCAACCAACACATCCAAACCAGCTTGCAGCTGCAATACCTGCGGCTCAATCCTGACCCCACCGAACACGGCCGCAGAGCGAATATTCATATGTCGGCTATAGTTTTGAACGCTCAATGCAACTTGAGCTGCTAGCTCACGGGTTGGTGTAATAATTAAGGCGCGCACGCATTGTGGCTGTTGGCTAGGACTACTCTGGATAGTCTGGTTCTGGACAGACTTAAAAGCTAATAGCTGCAGCATGGGCAACGTAAAGCTAGCCGTTTTCCCGGTTCCTGTATGAGCCACCGCCATAACATCACGTTGACTAAGTACCGCTGGAATAGCTTCTATTTGTATCGGTGATGGCGTTGTATAACCCTGTTCTACAACAGTGTGCAACAACTCATCACACAAGCCTAAAGAGCCAAATGTCATAGATAAACGTTCCTTGGATTGATTAAGTTATTCTATATGCTGCCTTTTAGACGGCGCAGTGGAGCAGTTATGGTTCAACTGTTACTTTTTAATAAGTGGCAATAGTTGCTTAAGATTATCCAGAGTGACCAGTAAAAGACAACCTTAAAAAGCCTAAACCAAAAAAACAGCTCATTTCGGTTTAGGCTATCACCTTCTACTGACTTTTCTTGGTGAGTGAGTCTATATTTCAAAAAAGGTAATGTTGACGCAACAGTCTTGTATTCGTTGTTTTGGTTAATATGTTAGGTTACATCACGACCCAACGAATCTATATCAACACCCTGCTCTAAAAGCAGTTTTTCAAAAAGCGGTAGCAAGGGGCCTAGACTTTCCTGAAGTGTATCTCGCACAGTATCCACAATAACTTGAGTACTACGTTCAATTTCAACATTAATGTGATCGCCTGCAATCTTGGCCTCGAAAACTGTCATTCTCCGAGTCTCTGGTATCAACCACACTTCAAACCATTCCTCTTTTTTGTTTACCTCTGAAATAGTCAAACTTGCACCATTTAAAGCGATATAACCTTTAGGGAAAACATAGCGTTTCCATTCTTTTGATAACCCTAAACGAATACAATAATTGTCTTCAATTTGATTAACATTAATAATGGGCACTTTAAAATCAACATGACCAGATAGAGGGTGACCTCCAATTTCTGCGCCATCTTTGGCTGCTCTTTCTACATTTACGAAAGTCCCTTTTTCATACTCACTTAAAGTAGTGATCAAAAGGCTTTGTAACATAACATCAAACTTAACCCTAATATCAGACACGAGCTCTGTAACAGTCAAGCACACCCCATCTACTGCCACACTGGCCCCGATTTCTAAGTCAGTGCAAAACCCTTCCTTGAAATCAATAACAAACGTTCTAATCCCACTTTTATCTGTAACATCGACAATCTTGGCTATAGATTGAACTATTCCTGTAAACATAAATTCTCTTCTTCGATTGGTAAATGAACAAATTGTGTAGTTACTCTGTGCCAGTTACATTTCTGCATCAATTACATTATATGTAATTGTCACTGAGTGACTGGCACATTTTAATTAAACAAACATTGACAATGTGGTGGTTAAGTTCTGCGCTAGCCAGTTTATATAATCAATTTCGGTGGCCGTTTTTAACTTGCCTTGCCAGCTTTTGTTGCTTCAGGAACCTCAATAAGACTACCTGTTTTACAGTCATAAATATAACCATAAATTGGAATGTCACTCGGCACCATTGAGTTACTTCGAATGCGCTGAACGTCTTCATAAACACTTTTTTCTTGGTCACTGATAGTTAACCAATTGATATATTTACCATCAGTAGTTCCGCCACCAGCATTGCTATCATGCCAGCCAGTAGCATCCACATTAGATGTTTGAAGACTACCAGCTAACAATTCTCCCATAGTTTCTGCTCTGAATGTCTCCATTCCACAATCAGTATGATGAATAACAAACCACTCTTTGGTACCCAATAATTTGTAAGATATTACCAAAGAACGGATTGCATCGTCACTTGCTCTGCCACCCGCGTTGCGGATCACATGCGCATCACCTTCTGCTAGACCGGCATACTTTGCGGGGTCTAAACGAGCATCCATACACGTCAGGATTGCAAACTGTCTTCCTGGTGGCATTGGTAAATTACCTTTATCACCAAATTCAGCTACATAATCAGCATTTGCTAAGGTTACTTCTGCTACGATTTTACTCATCGACATTCTCCTAATATATACCGCAATGTTTAATTTTAATGGGATATTCCATGCGCTGCTAATGGGAAACTGAAAGTACAGTTAAACTTCGTATTAGTGGTTCTATCAATAATGAGGAACCAACAAAACCTGATTTTTTTGTTGGTTTAAAAGCAACTTAGACACTCAATGTAATCCAATCAATTATGTAATGATCATTTGACCTTAATTACAGATGGTATATTAACAATATGTGGCCTTATTAAAATTATTGGCACAGCAGTTTGTTGCATGTAAATGGTATTAATTAACCATTTCATATGAAATCACATACAAGCTTTCTACATTTGGGTATATTTTTTGGATCACAGCTTGCAGCTCTGGAAGTGTCATATTCTCTTGTTTTGCATGAAAACCTGAAAGCTGATTAAAATCAATTGCGACGACATCTTTTATTTTTAATGCACAAAACCAACGATTATTTTCAAAAGTAGAGACTTGCACAATACTATTTGCTGCATAATCTTTCTCTGACTCATCTCGAATTGTTATAGTCTTCTTACCGGATAGGATATCTGACTCAAAGCGTTCAAAAAACGTTATTTTAGATAGACTCATATTTTTCCTTAATATATTTGTCAAAAATATTTAACGCCACAAGGGTCAACATCTAACGATTAATTAATCGCGACTGGCATAATAATTAACCTGAAATTACGATATGGTTTTAACCAAATGTCTTGGTAAATATTCAATTTAACAAAGACCGAAGTTTTATCTTTTTATATACGACTTTTCAATGCTAACAAATAATCTTTTTTACGCATTAAATCATTCAAATCACCTTCGAATGAACACACATTATTAATATTTGGGAAGGTAAGTTTGGCATTTAACAGTGATAGTGAACACAGAAGATTAAAATAATTGAAATAGATGATCATAGCTCCTAAAAAATCAGTTTTCACTTTGTGAAGACCCATTTTTTGAGCCGTTCTAGTGTTAATAATATAACTGGTTGCTTTTATTCTAATAGCATTTTGGGGAGTTGTTTCGTATTTTTCTATCAAGTTCAACAATCCATCGATATAGCCCTTAAAAACCTGTCTTTTTCGTTCTGAATAGCTGGCTCTTCTATTTAAAACATAATAATAATCAAACAATGTCCCCCCATGCAATTTCAAGATCTTATTTTTCACCGCCTCACCAATCAATAGTGGTGAATAGTAAATAAGGTTGCCACTTTTTATGCCAGAAGGCACATCAATAAAGGATGCAATTATGCTGAGTGTAATTGAGATAATGACAAAAATGAGAAAGCTAGCGTCTAGTAAATAAAGGACACTTCCCAAAACTATATTTAAGAAAATAGCACAGATTAAAATTTTGAGTTGAATCACATGTTGCTGTTTTTGGGTTTTCACAAAAAATCTATGTTGCATTCATCTTCCTTTGATTTTGGACGAGGGTAGTTTTGGGTAATCATCCACAACACTTCGATCTGATAAACAAAATGTCTTATAAATGGCTTTTGGTTAATTGTTCTACGCTAAAGCCCACCATAAATGCGTTTGTCACTCGTTTTTTCAGCCATAAGCGTGACCATATCTAAAGGTAGTCGTCGCTCTTTCTCAGACGCAAATATGGGTGCCTGATCGTCATAGTGGTTTGACGTTGCATCAAGGGTGGCGCTGCCAAAATTGTGAATACTGTGTGAGGTAAGAATACCATCTGGTGACCATTCAACAAACATGATGTAGCTATCTCCAGCAGTTGCCTGTTGATGACCCGCCTCTTCATCAAATACACCATATACTGCACGCAACACATCAGGCGCACCTGAAAGGGGCCAACTCTTGTC
>JAWUXT010000097.1:0-10926 GCA_034111205.1 Paraglaciecola sp.
GATTCAGACAACTTCGTATGCTCTCGAAGCGGAAAGGCGATATTGTCGAAAACAGACATATCAGTGAATAACGCCCCACTTTGAAATAACATACTCATTTGTCTACGCACTTCAAATAAACGGTTGCGACGCATCCTTGGAATAGATTCCCCTTTAAATTTAATATCTCCTTTGTCAGGCACCAACTGACCGCCCATTAAACGCAACATTGTTGTTTTCCCAATGCCACTGGGGCCCATAATAGCGGTAGTCTTACCTTTTTTAATCTGCAATGAAATGTCGTCGTATATGATTCGACCACTGCGGCTAAAGGTTAGATTGTTAATTTCAATCAAATTTTCCATTCAGATAGAAACATTCCATTTTAGTTAATCGAGCGAAGTATAAAACACCCAACTGTAGAGGTGTTTATTGTATTAGTTTTCTGCATAAAATAACAAAGCCAAAAGGTAACAAGTTATATTTCATTTAATACAACTATCGCTGAATATCAGCTTAACACTCATCATCGATGTTAATTTTATTGGTGCATTTTCAGTTTTTCATTTCTAGTCAAAATAAATCAAATATATTATACACACTTGCTTTCGTAACAGTTGGTACATATATCAACATGTTGTACATATATATGTTGTTCTAGACCCTTAGATTGGCAAAAATATTGCGAAACTAATTTATTTTAACATTCATATGCAAAACCTTAGCTTTTTGCGACAATTGAACTTGATTATTTTTAACCCCATAAAACTAGAAGTGAAACTTTGTGATTTTAGAAGCTTGTTATTTCCTGATTTGGCTTATTGTTTTGAGTTGGGGCGCAGATAGATTTGTCTTTGGCGCCTCAGTGCTAGCTAAAAACATTGGCGTATCGCCTATGATCATCGGCCTGACGATAGTCGCCATGGGTTCATCGGCTCCAGAAATTATGGTAGCAGCCACCGCTTCGTTCAATGGCAACACCGATACCGCCGTAGGTAACGCTCTTGGTTCAAATATTACTAACATCGCCTTAGTGTTAGGTTTAACCGCACTGCTTAAACCTCTATCTATTGCTTCAAGTACCCTAAAAAAAGAGATGCCCGTATTACTACTGGTCACCTTACTCGCTGTGTATTTTTTATCCGACTATCTATTGCTCAAAGTTGAAGGGATCATCTTAATCACCTTATTCTTTGTTGTTATAGGCGGACTCACTTGGATATCTTTTCATATGGAAAAAGGCGACCCTTTACAACCTGAAACTGAAAATGAAATTCCCTCTGGTGTACCAACTTCTCGGGCAGTGATGTGGTTAATAGTGGGCATGATACTATTGCCTCTGAGCGCTTATTTTATGGTAGATTCCGCGGAAGTGATAGCGCGATACTTTGGCTTAAGTGAATTAGTAATTGGCTTAACTATTATCGCTATTGGTACAAGTTTGCCAGAATTGGCTGCCTGTATTGCAGGTGTGTTGAAAAATGAAGATGATTTAGCTTTGGGTAATATCATTGGCTCAAATATTTTTAACATCTTAGCAGTACTTGCCATGCCAGGCCTCATCGCACCGGGTGTGGTAGATGAGAATGCCGCAACACGTGACAGTTATGTAATGTTAGGGCTAACGATACTACTCATCGTATTTAGTTTTAATTTAAAAGGAAGCAGATGTATTAATCGCATAGAAGGTTTATGTCTAATTACTTGCTTCGGTGCTTATCAATTTTTATTATTTAGTTAATACAGCGACTCTTAGAAGTACATTATGATTAAACGATCTGCCTTAAGAGTATTGGAAATTGAGCAGCGAGCTATCGCGCAATTAGCCCAATATATTGATGACGCTTTTGTAGAAGCTTGTCAGTTAATTTTACCTTGCAAGGGTAAAGTCATTGTATGTGGTATGGGCAAATCAGGTCATATTGGCCATAAGATATCAGCCACGTTGGCCAGTACAGGCACACCTGCATTTTTTATGCATCCCGCGGAGGCTAATCACGGCGATTTAGGAATGCTCACCCAACAAGATATTTTGTTAGCCATCTCAAACTCAGGTGAGACTGCCGAATTGTTAGCTTTAATACCGGTAGTAAAGCGCATGGGGGTACCTATTATTGCTATGACATCAAATCCCAAAAGCACATTAGGTAAATACGCAGATATTAATCTATGTATCAAAGTTGAGCAGGAAGCCTGTTCACTGGGACTTGCACCTACATCAAGCACAACCGCTACCCTAGTAATGGGCGATGCATTGGCCGTCTCATTACTAGATGCAAGAGGTTTTACTTCTGAAGATTTTGCATTATCTCACCCAGGCGGTTCATTAGGCAGAAAGCTATTAGTTAAATTAGAAGATGTGATGGTTAAAGAGCAGTCTTTACCTTTGGTCTCAGGACTCCAAAATTTACGTGAAGTTTTATTAGTTATTTCACAAAAAGCCTTAGGCATGGCTGGCGTAATAGATGAAAATGGCAAATTACTAGGCATTTTCACAGACGGTGATTTGCGCAGAGTACTTGACCATAAAATAGATATTCACCAAACTCGAATCCAAGATATTATGACGCCTAATAGCGTTACAGCCAAACCAGAAATGCTGGCTGCAGAAGTCCTTACTTTGATGCAAAAACACAAAATAAGCTCGCTATTTGTCACCGAACCTAATGGTAAACCAATTGGTGCTATCAATATGCAGTTGCTGCTTCAAGCAGGAATTATTTAATGACAATGTTAGTTACGCCTTACGGACCAATTGATAAAAAGCTATTAGTGCAGCTGCGCCAAATAAAGCTATTAGCCTGCGATGTTGACGGAGTATTCTCTGACGGCCGTATTTACATGGGGCAAAATGGAGAGGAGTTGAAAGCATTTCATACTCGAGATGGTTACGGAGTCAAAGCATTACAAAAAATTGGTGTACAGGTCGCAGTTATCACTGGGCGTAATTCAAAGATGGTAGAGCAGCGTATGACATCCTTAGGAGTTCAACATATTTATCAAGGTTGTGAAGACAAACAACCAGCTTTACAAGCAATACAAAATAAAATATCCGTTTCTATGAGTGAGACAGCAGCAATAGGTGATGATATGCCAGACTTAGGCATGTTTAAGGTGTCGCAATGCAATATATGTGTTCAAGATGGTCACCCTATTTTAGCTGCTCAGGCGCACTATCAGACTCGAACAAAAGGTGGATTTGGTGCGGTGCGTGAACTATGTGATTTAATTCTACTATCTCATGGACAGTTATATACTATTCAGAGTGCCAGTATATGAATCGGGTTACTCTGTGTATTATTGTCTTATTTGCAATAGCACTCGCCTTGAGTCTTCCCGGTTGGCTTTCTCAAGAGGAAGTAATGGTAGACTCACAAACAGAGGAGGCCTGGGTGCCGAATTACCAAGCAAGTGAGATGCGAAGCACATTGTATGATAAATTGGGCCAGATAAATCATCAGGTTTTTGCTCAAAAAATGGAAAATTTTGACCTGCTTGGGTTCACTTTGTTTAAACAACCTAACTATTTGTTATTTGCACAATCGCTACACCCATGGAAAGTAGACGCTCAGGAAGGCACATTATACGAAGATCAGCGTATCCAATTTGAAACGGATGTTGAAATCACCAGCCTAGATGAACAAGGTTATATACAAGTCATCCGCACCAATTTTGTCGAAGTAAACCTAGCAGAAAAGACCATGTATTCTGATCAGCCGGTCGAAATTATCGGTCCAAATTATGTGATAAACAGTAATGGCTTCACCGCCAGCCTAGAAACCCAAAAATATGAGTTATTAGACCATGTTAAAACCGTTTACCAACCGTCTTTACCGCGCTAGTTTTTTAGCCGCGTTATTATTTTCGGCTAATAGTCAGGCTGGGAAAGATGACTTTACTAAAAAAATTGAGCTGGCTTCCCTTTATCAAAATGCTGATGGCATCGCCAAAAGAGCAACATATCAAGGTAATGTTGTTATTCTTCAAGGCTCTTTGAAAGTGAGTTCAGATGAATTGGAGATTGATGCCAGCCAAGGTGAAGGTAATGAAATATTTATCGCCACTGGCAGTCCCGCTAGATATTCGCAACAGCAAGAAGATGGCAGCATAGTGACTGCACAAGCAGATAAAATTGAGTATCATCGTCAAACTCGCTCTCTATCATTAGAAGGGAATGCTCAGATAAAACAAAATTCTAGTAGCGTTCAAGGCAAATCGATCACCTTTAATATGGAACTCGAGCAAATCATTGCTCAAGGTAGCGACCAAGAAAGCGGTCGCGTTATTACCACTTTTCAGCCAGTATCAAAGCCTAAAGAACCTGAAACAGACCGACAGGATAAACAACCTTAATGGCCGTATTAAAAGCCACACATTTAGCAAAATCCTATAAGTCCAGGCAAGTGGTACGCGATGTCAGCATCGAAGTATCGACAGGTCAAATAGTGGGTTTATTAGGGCCAAATGGTGCAGGTAAAACCACCACATTTTATATGATTGTTGGGCTAGTACCGCTAGATAAAGGCGATATATATATTGATCAACAGAATCTTACTCTACAACCTATGCATGTGCGTGCCAGGCAAGGCATAGGTTATTTACCCCAAGAAGCGTCGATATTCAGAAAGCTAACCGTGTATCAAAATCTGATGGCGATATTACAAACTCGTAAAGAATTATCCAAAGAACAACGAGAACAGCAGGCTGACTCACTATTGGACGAATTTAATATCAACCATATTCGCAATAGTTTAGGTATGAGCTTGTCTGGCGGCGAACGCCGAAGAGTAGAAATTGCGAGGGCCTTAGCGGCTGACCCAGAGTTTATATTATTGGACGAACCTTTTGCTGGGGTTGACCCTATTTCAGTTAACGACATTAAAAAAATAATTCAACAATTACGGGATAGAGGCCTAGGCGTATTAATTACTGATCACAATGTGCGTGAAACGTTAGATGTATGTGAAAAAGCATACATAGTGAGCCATGGCGAGTTGATAGCATCTGGCACTTCTGAAGAAGTTTTAAGTGATCAACGTGTAAGAGATGTATACCTAGGTGAACAATTCAGGCTATAGTTAAGTTTAAGAGTAAATTAAGAAATTAGGACTTTAGCAACGCTGTCAAACAGGCAAACTTCATGAGTATTTAGTTTAGATATGCTCGAAGTAATATAACTTCAACAACTCAGCTGTGTTTTCTAAAATGAAGAGTTTAACTCGGCTGATAACAACAACAGATTAAACATAAGAAGTAAATGAAACCCTCTTTACAGTTAAGATTTAGCCAACAACTTACAATGACGCCGCAGCTGCAACAAGCTATTAAGCTATTGCAATTGTCTACTTTGGATTTACAAGCTGAAATTCAAGAAGCCCTAGACTCTAATCCATTGTTAGAACTAGACGAGTCAAATGATAGTGGTAGTGGCGACAAAGCCCTGGAAACTAACCACAGTACTGAAAATAAAGATGGCGAAAACACACCTGCTGAAGTTAATGCAGACAGTGTCGATAGCGCCGATGCCCTGCAAAATAATGATATACCAGAAGATTTACCCTTAGACAGCACTTGGGATGAATATCTCAGCGCTTCATCGGCCCCAGCATCCATGAGCAGCGCAGGTTCAGCAGGCGATGATGATCAAGTATTTCAAGGCGAAACCACAGACAATATTCAAGATCATTTGCTATGGCAAATGCGTTTAACTCATTTTAGCGATACCGATATTGCTATTGCGATGGCCATAATTGACTCTATCGATGAAGCTGGGTATTTAACTATTAGCACAGAAGAAGTGCTAGCCAGTATGGATGACGAAGAGATTGAATTAGACGAAGTAGCAGTAGTACTAAAACGCATTCAAATGTTTGACCCAGTTGGCTCAGGAGCACGTAGCGCCCAGGAATGTCTATTAATACAACTACGCCAGTTTGCGCCAGATACACCTTGGCTAGAAGAAGCCAAAATGTTGATTACTGATTATTGCGATCTTATTGGTAGTAAAGATTATCGTACTCTGATGCGTAAAACACGCCTCAAAGAAGAAGAGTTACGGGAAGCCATGCGTTTGTTGCAAACTCTTAATCCTAGACCTGGCACAGCCATCGTCACAGGTGACTCGGAATACGTAATCCCTGATGTATCAGTGGCCAAGAAGAACGGTCGGTGGACAGTAGAACTTAACCCGGACAGCCTACCTAAACTTAATGTGAATCAGCAATACGCCGCGATGAGCAAAAGTGTTAAGAGCTCTTCAGACAGCCAATTTATCCGGTCACATTTACAAGAAGCCAAATGGTTTATTAAAAGTGTCGAAAGTCGCAACGAAACTCTTCTTAAAGTGTCTAATTGTATAGTGCAGCAACAAATGGGATTTTTTGAGCACGGTCCGGAAATGATGAGGCCCATGGTGTTGAACGATGTTGCTGAAATGGTCGACATGCACGAATCAACTATTTCCCGGGTCACAACACAAAAATATATGCATACCCCAAGAGGTATTTTTGAGCTCAAATACTTTTTTTCTAGCCATGTAGCTACTGATGTAGGCGGAGAATGTTCATCAACTGCCATCAGAGCATTAATTAAAAAGTTAGTGGCAGCAGAAAAACCGAGTAAACCTTTAAGCGACAGCAAAATTGCACAATTGTTGGCTGACCAAGGTATTATGGTGGCACGACGAACAATAGCAAAATACCGGGAGTCTCTAATGATCCCACCATCTAACCAACGTAAGAGCCTACTTTAGGCGAATTGAAGAAGGAATAGGCGATATGCAAATTAACCTTACCGGTCACCATGTAGATATTACAGATTCTTTGAAAGACTACGTCGATACAAAATTTACCAAACTAGAACGTCATTTTGATCATATAAACAATGTACATGTGATATTAAACGTGGAAAAGCTGAATCAAAAAGCTGAAGCCACTTTACACCTCAGTGGAACCGATGTGTTTGCTACATCTGAGCATTCAGATATGTATGCAGCCATAGATGCTTTAATCGATAAACTTGACCGACAAGTGATTAAGCATAAGGAAAAAATTAAACGCCATTGATCGCGTCAACGATTAACTACAATTAGAATCCATAATGGAAATTAAAGATATTCTTCACCCTGACTGCACTTTGTGTGCAGTTCAGGGTACCAGTAAAAAACGAATACTTGAGCTCATCAGTCAAATAGCCAATCAATATTTAATCGATATTGATCAAGCTACTATATTGCATAGTATTACATGTAGAGAAAAGATGGGCAGCACTGGTATTGGTAATGGTATTGCGCTGCCACATGGTCGCTTGCAAGATCTTGAAAATGTACTGGCTATTGTAGTTACCAGCGAAAAACCAATTGATTATGACGCTGTAGATAATGCGCCAGTTGATATCTTTTTTGCTATTTTGGTACCTGAAAACAAAGCGTCAGAACATTTAGGCACTTTGTCTGCTATTGCCACTAAACTCAACAATAAAGAAACATTGAGTCGCATGCGCAAAGCCACAACAGATAAAGAATTATTTGAGGCAATAAGCTAAATGAAACTTATTATAATTAGTGGGCGCTCAGGCTCAGGTAAATCTATAGTCCTGCGCTCACTAGAAGACCTTGGTTACTATTGTGTCGATAATATCCCAGTTAATCTTTTACCCACACTCACTCACACTGTAATAGATGAATACGACCAAGTTGCCGTTAGCATCGATGTACGTAACTTACCCAAAGACCCAAATGAACTAGTCGAAATTCTTGATTATCTGCCATCCACATGGAATATGACCATACTTTATTTAGATGCCAGCGATGATGTTTTGATCAGACGTTTTAGCGAAACCAGACGGCTACATCCTTTATCTAAACAAAATAAATCCTTGTCTGATGCTATCCAAGCGGAAAGCCAACTACTTGCACCTATTGCCGAACGAGCTGATTTGTATATAGACACTGACCAACTATCAGTCCACCAGCTCGCTGAATTAGTCCGTGAACGTATTCTAGGTAAAAAAAGCTCTAGACTAGTATTGGTATTCGAATCCTTTGGGTTTAAACATGGCATACCCAAAGACGCTGATTACGTATTTGATGCCCGCTTTTTACCTAACCCTCATTGGGAACCCGATCTCAAGCATTTAACAGGGTTAGATGCACCCGTGCAGATATTTTTGGGCTCACAACCGATAGTGACTAAGTTCATTTGGCAAATTCAAAACCTAATCTCGACTTGGTTACCACATTTAGAGCGAAATAATCGCAGTTATGTCACCGTAGCCATTGGTTGCACAGGCGGCCAACATAGATCAGTTTATGTTGTCGAAACCTTAGCCAAAACGTTTAGCAACTCTCATCCTGATGTACAAATTCGACATCGCGAACAAAATAAATAACTTATGCCTAGCTTCGAAAAAACACTGATTATCGTCAATAAATTAGGGCTTCACGCCAGAGCGGCTACCCAGCTTGTTCAGCTAACCAATAAATTTGATGCAGAAATCACCTTACACCAAGGTGACAAACAAGCCTCAGCAAATAGCGTTCTAGGCTTAATGATGCTCGAAAGCTACCAAGGCAAAGAAGTGCGTGTCGTAAGTGAAGGCAAAGATGCACAGGTGGCGTTAGATGCAGTAGAAACATTAATTGTTACTAGGTTTAACGAGGAGGAGTAGCTTTTTTTCTTTCGTTTAAACGCAAAGCACACTTTGCGCCATCGCCCTTGATGGTTTTTGACTTGAATCCCTTCAAGCTTCACTCAAATGACGTCCATGTCATTTGCCCCAAAAATAAACCATTTTTTTGCTGAAACTTTAAAGGCGGAAAAAGCAGTGGCGGAGCCACCAATGACGAAAATCGGCAAAGCCGATGCTTTTATTTTGTCTTTTGACTTAACCTCGACTCAAGGCTCGCCGATTATTAGGTAAATTTGCTAGGAAGGAATTCAGTGTTAAGCCTACCATGCAGCTGTCGCTCGGGAAATCCTTGCCTGCTGTAGCATGAAACTCAAAAGTGCTGTGGGCCTTTAATGTAAAGATTAGCATTTGCTATATCAATAATACTGTTCAGTTGAACCAAGTGTTTATTCCCTAATATTCCAATCACGGGTGGTTGACCTTCTACGTTAATGGCGTTCATTAGTGCTGAAAAGTCAGTAATCAGGAAATCATCGATAACCATTTCATTACCAATCAAGACCTTCCCATTTCTATATACTTTCATCGGAAGCTCAAGACCCTCAGCAATAACAGTTTTTGCGGTAGGGTGGTTTTCTAACTGGAAACCATATTGGATTAAAGCAGACTCATCCAAAATGAGTTCAGGGGCGCCTGTATCGACCACAAGCCTGACGACATTTTCACTCAACTGAACATCAACAAAATTAAACCCCACTGGGGATTTATGTAACTTAATAGTTTCATATTTAGCGGTGGTTGATTTGCTCAGCAATAACTCAATGTCATCTTTATTTTCAGGAATAAGTAGTTGTGCTTTTTTTACATCCAACAAAGCGTTCAAATGGGAAAGAGCATCATAACCAATAAGACCCATTACATCAGGAGCAAATTGTCCAGAAGATTCATTAGAATAAATAGATTTGATATTCAACTGTGTTTGTCCGATCGAAAATTGTGTTATCTCAACAGTAAATGTTTCAATTACCCCTGTTTTTTCGCTACCTATAGCCACACCATCAATTTTATCTTTGCCTTTAGTTATGCCAAAAACATTAAGTTTATTAGTATCAACTACGGTACCCGTTGCACCAGTATCAAGAATGAATTTTGCGTTAACCTGATTTATTGATGCTTCTATTTCAAAATAACCTTCATGGGTTTTATGGAGAGGAATAACCTGCATTTTTGCATTTAGCAAATGTGGAAAGGCTAACGAAATAGCGAACATAAAAGATATAAATTTTTTCAAACAAAGTTCCTTTTTTTATTTTTAAAGCTATGAGAGTCTAGTTTCCCATATTGGTTCCTAACTTTCTATTGTTCGAAATTGTTTCGTTGAGGTTACTTTTACATCAATTTATCTTATGTCCGCTTACTGCTAATTGAGATCATTCATTGGGTAAAACGTAAACAGCCGCTTATGGCACAGACTGTGTAAAAACTCAGGATACGACCACTAAACTTTGTCGTATGTCATACCCAACCCATCAAATGTCTTAGTCACCGAATATTAGCGTTATCACGTAATGATAGTTTTGTAGCGTTAAGGTGGGTCAATAATGATAAATATGAGTTTTTGAAGGTATTTTATAGCGAGAATTGAGGCTAAATGCGCCTTTATTGGCTGATGGCTTCCATTAACCCTGTTGTTCCCATTATGGTCATCATGCGTTTCAGGTTGTAAGCCAGCACATGCAAGTTCATTTCTATATACCGGCAAACTTACATGTGTAACTTACATGGACATCAAGTAACTTACAAAACTTACATGAACATCCATGTTAATTCCCCCTATTTTTTAAACTGAACTAAACCTACAGGGTGTTTCATTTTCAGTCAGGTAGGTGGGTTATGCCCCAGCCTCGTAAAAGCCAAATCAGTTTAATTGATACCCCTTTTTATCATTGCGTTTCCCGCTGTGTTCGCCGCTCATTCCTGTGTGGTAAGGATAAGTATTCAGGCCAAAATTACGAACATCGCCGAGGCTGGGTAGAAGACAGATTGCTGTTTTTATCCACTGTCTTTGCCATCGATATTTGTGCCTATGCGGTGCTGGCTTGTATGGCCTATGTGGATTTAAATCCCGTTCGCGCGAATATGGAAACCACACCTGAAACCTCAAAACATACCAGCATAAAAAAACGCACCCAGGCAGTGAAAAACAAACAACAGCAACCCAAAACCTTGATGCCCTTTGTGGGCAACCCCAGACAAAACATGCCCAAGGGTATTGCCTATCAGCTTAAAGACTACTGTGAGCTAGTCGACATCACAGGC
>JAWUXT010000098.1:0-7066 GCA_034111205.1 Paraglaciecola sp.
CTGTCATTCTACTTTACCTCGAAGAAAAGTCTTACGAGCAGTTAGCCGAAATTATTGGTAGTAATGCAAATAATATTGGTGTTCGAATAAAGCGAATAAAAGACAGACTAAACAAATATATTATTCAAAAGGACTAACTGATGACAAAATCAATTGAAACGATGCGGAAAGAAGGCTTTATGAACGAGACGCATATGTTGGCCCCTAAAATTAATGACTTATATAACCGCAAGTCACAGAATATTGTTGATAAGCTGCAAAACATGTTTGCTATCAATATAAAAGCGATCATCATAGGCGCTTTAATTATGCTTATTACCATGAGCCTTGTTGGGGCAACATTTTTAGGGTTATACATTTGTTGTTTACTTGTGCCATTGGTCATCATTGCTAAAAAAGAACTCAAAAGATCTGTGAATTTGTCCAAAGGACAAAGCAGTTATGATTATCTTATGAGCTTTAATAACTGGTTGAAAAGTTCGATTGGAGTGTATTCAGGCTATTACAAAATATTATATCCGATGTTTTTTTTAGGTATGGCTACTCAAGCGATTGTGAGCAGAGCGGGTGAGAAATTGATTGCGTTATTAGTTGAAGTATTTCCAACTGGTATGATTATTTTGGGTCAACCTTATTACATTTTACTAGCTTTAGCCTTAGGTTCTCTTATTTTTGCAAGGTACGCTGAAGCGATATATTAGTGGGATCTCAATATGGTTTACGGTCGTCAATTTAAAAAACTAGAAGAAATGATTACTGACATTGAAGAACTGAGAAAGTAGTCTCCAAGATTAGGTTATCTACTCTAAACATCGCAGACACCTAAATATATTTTTGGGCGCAATATAACAAAAACGGCTCAATTAAGCCGTTTTTGTTAATCGATAAAGCCTTAAGCTCTTTGCCATCCTGGCAAGTTATTTTCAAACTCGGTGATTTGAGCATCTAACTCTAAGGTTTGACCAATTGCATCTAAGCCTTTAAGTAGATTGGTTTTATGCTGCTCGGCAATATCAAATCCAAAACTCAAGTCGTTAACGTTAACTGTTTGGTCTTGTAAACTAACCGTGATTTGTGCCGTCGCATCGTTTTCAACTGCCTCAAATAATTGATCCATTTGTTCGCTAGGAAGCTGCACTGGTAACAGTTGGTTGTTGATGCAGTTGCCGTAAAAAATGTCAGCAAAGCTAGTGCCAATCACCACTTTAAAACCATAGTCGTCTAGTGACCAAGGAGCATGCTCGCGACTTGAGCCACAACCAAAGTTTTCGCGAGTAAGCAACACACTGGCACCTTGGTGCTGTGCTTTGTTAAATACAAAGTCAGGGTTCGGCACTTGCTCATGTTCGTCGAGGTAACGCCAATCGTGAAACAAGTGTTTGCCGTAGCCGCTTTTCGTGACGGCGGTTAAAAATTGCTTAGGGATAATTTGGTCAGTATCCACATTGGCCTGATTTAGGGGCATTGCGGTACCGGTGTGAATATTAATACCTGTAGTTGTCATGATGAATTGCTTCCTTATTGCCAATCGGCCTATTGATAGTCGCGCACATCAGCGAAGTGACCGGCCAATGCTGCTGCTGCGGCCATTGCTGGGCTAACCAAGTGAGTACGCGCACCACGGCCTTGACGGCCTTCAAAGTTACGGTTGCTGGTGGAGGCACAGCGGTCACCCTGCTTTAGGATGTCGTCGTTCATACCTAAACACATTGAACAACCAGGTAAACGCCATTCAAAACCGGCTTCAATAAATATTTTATCTAACTGTTCAGCTTCAGCTTGAGCTTTAACTGATACCGAACCTGGGACCACAATCGCGGTCACACCTGGCGCCACTTTGCCATGTTTGGCAATCGCTGCTGCTGCGCGCATATCTTCAATGCGGCCATTGGTGCATGAGCCAATGAAGACATTGTTAATAGTCAAATCAGCTAATTTTTGACCCGGTATTAGATCCATATATTTAAGCGCTTTATTGGCGGAGTCTTTATCAATTGGATCTGAAAAATCACTTGGCGAAGGCACCGGTTGATTAACACCTATAACTTGCCCTGGGTTTGTGCCCCATGTGACCTGTGGTGTGATATCAGCGGCGTTTAACTGAATAACACTATCAAAAGATGCATCTTTATCTGATGTTAAACTAGACCAATAAGCCATTGCTTGGGTCCAATGCTCGCCTTTAGGAGCGTATTCACGGCCTTCAAGGTAGTCGAAAGTGGTTTGGTCAGGCGCAATTAAACCGGCTTTAGCACCGGCTTCTATACTCATGTTACATACTGTCATGCGCTCTTCCATTGAAAGCGCTGAAATAGCTTCACCAGAATATTCAATGACGAAGCCTGTTGCGCCAGCATGACCAATTTTACCTATGATAGCCAAGATAATATCTTTAGCCGTGATGCCAATAGGCAAACTGCCGTTGACCTGCACTTTCATACTTTTGGCTTTACTTTGTTTTAGAGTTTGGCTTGCAAATACATGTTCTACCTGAGATGTACCGATACCAAAAGCTAAGGCGCCAAATGCACCGTGAGTAGCTGTGTGAGAATCACCACATACTACTGTCATGCCTGGTTGAATAAGGCCAAGTTCTGGGCCCATTACATGCACAATACCTTGTTTTTGATGTCCCACTGGGAATAGCTGAATACCGTGTTTTTTGCAGTTGTCTGCTAAGGTTTGTAACTGTAATTTATTCGTTGGGCCACAAGCATCAAGAGCTAAAGAGCGGGTTGATATACTGTGGTCCATAGTCGCAAAGGTACGCTGTGGGCAACGAACTTTGCGGTTTTTCTCATCTAGACCTGCAAATGCTTGAGGTGTTGTTACTTCGTGAATTAAATGTCGGTCTATGTAAATTAATCCCTCTTCGCCAATTTCAGAGACTTTTTTGGTGTTGTTTGCATCTTCAGCATCTTTCGCATCAATAATATGCGCTTGCCATATTTTGTCATATAAGGTGGTAGCCATGACTATTTCCTAAATTTATTAAATTAACGCGGCGATATAATCGCCCACTTCACTGGTACTTTTAGCTAAATGACGCTCATCAGGGCCAAGTAAGTCACCTGTTAGTATACTATCACCTAAGGTCTTTACTACAGCTGCATCAATCGCATCAGCCGCGGCTGTTTCATTTAAACTGAAACGCAATAACATGGATGCTGAGAGTATTTGAGCAATAGGGTTAGCAATGCCTTTACCAGCGATATCAGGGGCTGAGCCGCCTGCTGGTTCATACATACCAAAATTGTCTTGATTGATACTGGCTGAGGGTAAAAGTCCCATGGAGCCAGTAATCATCGCACATTCGTCAGAAATAATATCGCCGAATAGGTTCGAGCATAACATCACGTCAAACTGACTTGGGTTACGAATGAGTTGCATCGTCGCGTTGTCAATGTATATGTGTTCAAGCTCTACTTCGGGGAAGTCTTTGGCCACTTCTTCAACGACTTCACGCCATAAACGGCTGCAAACCAATACATTTGCTTTGTCTACCGAGGTGACTTTTTTGCCACGTTTCTGCGCAGCGTTAAATGCGCTAATAGCGATACGTCTAATTTCTCTTTTGCTATAACGCATGGTGTCATAAGCAAATTGTTCTTCCCCTTCGCCTTCTAACCCCTTGGGTTGTCCGAAGTAAATACCACTGGTGAGTTCGCGCACCACTAAAACATCAAAACCACTGCCAGAAATATCCGCTCGCAGTGGAGAGAATGCTTCAAGGCCCGGATAAATTTTCGCAGGACGCAAGTTACTGAATAAATCAAAGTGCCCACGCAAAGCCAAAAGTGCAGCCCTTTCTGGGCGCTCTTCTAAGGGTAAACTATCCCACTTAGGGCCTCCAATTGATCCAAATAAAATGGCGCTAGAATCTTCGCAACCCTTTAGAGTGGCAGCTGGTAATGCTTTTCCATGATTATCAATGGCGAGGCCACCTACATCGAAGTCATTCAGTTGAAACGAAAGATCAAATTTTTTGCTTACGGCTGCTAACACTTTTTTGGCTTCGAGCATGACCTCTGGGCCAATTCCATCTCCTGCCAATACTGCTATGTTGTAGTCAGACATTTTTCTTATACCCCTGCAATCTTTACTTGTTCTTTTTGCTGGTCAATCTGATCAGCTAAATGTGTGTTATTTAATACATAAACCAGCGCTTTTACACCGGCTTCCACTATATCAGTAGCCAAACCAATACCGTTGAAGCGACGGCCATTATATTGTGCTACTACTGATACTTGGGCTAAAGCGTTGGCACCTTCACCTTTTGAGTCCAGTTTGAAATCCACTATCTCAACTTGGTTATGCCCTACAACCTTGGTAATAGCGTTGTAAGCAGCATCAACTGGGCCATTACCTGTGGCAGACTCGGTGATTTCTTTATCACCCACTAACATCCTTACTGTGGCGCTAGGTATGATCTG
Source organism: Paraglaciecola sp. (assembly GCA_034111205.1). Taxonomy (GTDB): domain Bacteria; phylum Pseudomonadota; class Gammaproteobacteria; order Enterobacterales; family Alteromonadaceae; genus Paraglaciecola. Next base: position 4,434 of record JAWUXT010000098.1, read on the forward strand.
TTTACCTGAATTAGCCTGCAAATACATAAGTTTGTAGTGTTCGTCCTCTTGTTTGGTTTGGCTGAAAAACAATAATGCTTCTAAGTCATAATCAAACACTTGGCCCTTTTTGTCGGCTAATTTCACAAAAGAATCGTAGATTGTTTCTAAGTCAAAATCAGTTTCTTTGTAACCCAATTCGAATAAGCGATGTTTGATCACATGGCGCCCAGAGCGTGAGGTTAGATTCAAATTGTTTTTGTTAATACCCACACTTTCTGGGGTCATTATTTCGTAGGTATTGCTACCTTTTAATACGCCATCTTGGTGAATGCCTGAGGAGTGACTAAAGGCATTGGCGCCAACTATCGCCTTGTTAGCCTGCACGGGCATATTGCACAGGTTGCTGACTAATTTAGAGGTGCGCGAGATTTCTTCACTTTTGATATTGGTATGAAACCCAAGTTTTGCATGGCGAGTCTGCAAAATCATCGCAATTTCTTCTAACGAACAATTACCTGCACGTTCACCTAAACCATTAATAGTGGCTTCAACTTGCCTTGCACCTTGTTCTACTGCAGCTAAAGAATTGGCGACGGCTAAACCTAAATCATTGTGGCAATGCACCGAAATTATCGCTTTATCAATGTTGGGAACACGATTAAATAAATTCTGAATAATACCACCAAACTCTGTAGGAGTGGTGTAGCCAACTGTATCGGGAATATTCACTGTGGTTGCGCCAGCGTTAATCGCGGCTTCTACCATACGGCATAAATAATCGATATGGGTACGCCCTGCATCTTCACATGAAAATTCCACATCGTCAGTATAGCGACGTGCATGTTTTACTGCCTGAACTGCCATCTCGACCACTTCGTCCTGAGATTTACGTAATTTCGTGTTCACATGAATATCAGATGTGGCGATAAAAGTATGGATACGGAAACGTTCTGCTACTTTTAACGACTCCCCACACGCATCAATATCTTTAGCTAAAGCTCGGGATAGGCCACATACAGTGGCATTTTTTATTTCTCGGGCGATGGTTTGTACTGATTTGAAATCACCGGGAGAAGAAACAGGGAATCCGGCTTCGATAATGTCTACACCAAGTCGCTCCAGTGCAAGAGCAATTTTCAGTTTTTCCTTAACGCTTAAACTGGCAGGTAACGCTTGTTCGCCGTCCCGTAAGGTGGTGTCGAATATTTTGACTTGGTTTGAGTTAACCCCGTTTGACATTCCATTCTCCTAATTGCTTTGTCGCTTTGATTTTTTAATTTCATCACTGTTTAAAATACACATACAAAAAACCCGTGCTTAGCACGGGTTTTTTGTAAACTGGTTAACGCTCGCTTACAACCTACCCGTGCAGTCTTGCTGCCAGCAGTAGTAGAGTAGAAAAAATAGCGTTCTTCATGATTTAAATTCTTTAATTTGTGTGTAACAAAATTGAAGTGTATTTGTATCGCGGGAGGGGCTTTAGGTCAACTTTAAATGGCTTAAAGTATATAACTTAAAAGTATAAAATTAAATTTTTGAGAGGATTTCGGGAAAATACTGAAAGTAGTAGATATAAACCCATTCACAGGCAAAGTTGAATGCTCTTTTTTAAAGGGCAGAAAATCTATTGCGACCCAATCACATTCACTTTTTAGCGACAACCCCAAAGCGGGAGCTAGTATTGTGTTGTGGTGTTTTATTGTCGGATTTACTTTTGGTGCGCTTGGTTATATATCTGCCCACTTTCTATTTGGCTGGAAATAAGCCAATGCAATTAAATCCCAACACGGTAAAAACGCTTCGTCAGCAATATTGCTGGACACAACAACATCTAGCAGATGCCAGCGACGTAAGCTTGCGTACCATTCAGCGAGTAGAAAAAGAAGGCACAGCTTCGAAGGAAACTACGATGAGTTTATGTGCAGTATTTGAAATTCGCCAAGGTGAACTTATTAAGCTTGATGAACCAAAAGCAATGAACTCACAACATGCAGATAAAACCAGTAAGTTTGCAGTTGTAATCGCTACTACTGCATTGATCAGTTTTGCCTTAGGTGTAGCTAGCGTTCTATTTTTTGTGAAATAGTGACTCGCGAGCAATGATTACTCGTGCCAATAAAAAATAATATACAGAGGTAAATAATACAAATGAAGCACAAAAACTTGCCGAATTAACAGATCAAGAGCTGTTAGATGAATCAAAGAAAATTAAATTAAATGCCATAATGAATGCTGTATTGATTGGATTTTGGAATAATTCGGGTCGTAATCAAGTTAAATGTTGTTACGGTCACACTGTTTGTCATTGTCATCGTCATCGTTTTACTTCTTATACCATTCCATATAAAAGAGTGATCTAATTGCTCTCTCCTAATTCAGGGGCAGAGCAAGATTTGCATAATCAGGAAACTTTGCTTTTCTCTGTGTCCTCGGTGGTTCAAATATCTTGTTGTTTAGCCTTTCAACTACAACAATTTTCACCACAGAGGCCAAAGAGCGCTGCGCTACACAGAGGAAAGAAATATTAAATGACAAAATTTTTGTAGTTCGTACATCTGCCTGGAAAGATTATAGTAGCGACCCACTAAGGATACTAAATACAGATCCAAGGGATTGGGTAAAGGTGGGCAGTAATTAAGATGGAATGGTAT
>JAWUXT010000099.1:0-7266 GCA_034111205.1 Paraglaciecola sp.
TCCAGCTTAGGCGAGCATCGATACGGTCATAACTATCGACTTGATCCCAATCACTGCGATTAAAAGACCGTGAGTATTGTTCACCCACATAAGAGTAACCGGCCGTTAACAACACAGTGCCCATGTCATCCAACTCAAAAAATTGGGAAGCAGAAACAGAGAATTTGTTTTCGGGTGCCATATTCAATTGATTACCTGACAAATCCTGAACATCACATTCGCCTAAAATGGCGCAGGCGGTGGAATCAACGGCTGTATAGTCATCGTATTCTGAATTAGTATAGGAATAGGTCGTCATAATGCGGAAATCTGGGGTCAACCAAGCCTGTAATTCTGCCTCAAACCCCATGACTGTGGCTTGTGCTGCATTATCAAATGCGGCTGTAGTGACCCCTCCTTCGGTGACTGTCGATAGCACTTGCAAATCAGCATAATCGTAATAATATGCCGCTAAAGACACGTTAACATTATTCTCATATAACGATTTTTTATAGCCCACTTCAAATGCAGTTAATTCTTCTGGGTCAACCACGTCTACTGGTGCTGCTGTCGCGGCACCAAGGTTGAAACCACCAGAGCGATATCCGGTAGATATGTAGCCATAAACAAACGTATCGTTGTCAACATTCCAATCAGCCTGTAAACGCCAAGTAACTTTGTTCCAACTGTCATCGACTACATGCTGATTTTTAGGCACTGATAAGTAAGCAAACACATCATCTGACCCCGTTTTTTCATCGTTTGAATAACGTAGACCTGCGGTTAAAGTGAGGTCATCGTTGACTTGGTATTCTAGTTGCCCATAGAGAGCGGTAGCAGTCGTTTCTAGTTCATTTTGACCATAATACAAAAAGCCACCATCACCATTAGCAGTGGCTTCAAACGGCGCGCCAATGAGTGAAGAGTAAAACTGATACAGACCAGGCTGAAAACCTGGGAAACCCAAGAAAGTACCACTGTCTGCGGGTAAACCGAACTCAGGGGGGAAACCACCATAATTAGCAGCAATAGCATCGCCCTGCATTAACCCAAAACCACGCTCAACAAAGTCGCTATATTGACTCTCTTCACTATTAAAATAGTACACACCAGCAATAAAATTTAAGGCACCATCATAGTTAGACACTGCCTGTAATTCATGGGATGTAAACTCACCTGATTGGATCACACTTGCGGTCATATCTGAGGCAAGTGTAATAGGTGCGCCAGTTAATGGGTTGGGTAAATAGACCCCACCCGGAATGCCAACCAATGTAGTTATTTGTCTGAACATCTCTGAGAAATTTATAGCACCAAAGGCTGCATTTGACACATCACCATCAGCAATAGAGTCATACGTAAACTCATTGTCGCCATAGGTGTATTTAAATTCCAAATCGTCTAGTGTCAGAGTACTGATAAAAGTTAGGCGCTTGGTTTCGACATCTTGTTGGCCTAAATAATCAACATTGGTTTGATTAATATCATTCACTGCCGGATTGGCTATGGTGTATCCCGAAACATGATTAAGCGCATTTGAACCTGGAAAAATCCCAGGTAAGTTATTGGCACCAAGATTTACAAAGTCCGTGGGATAAGCATCACCTAAATAACCCGGTGACGGGTTTTCGCTACGATCATAATTCATGTAACGTAAAGTACTGGTAAAGTTTTCAGACCAATCCGCTTTTAAGGTAACTGAATAATAGGTTCGATCTCTGTTATCCAAGTCGCCAACATCAGCCGCTAAGTTTTCTTGTAGTGCATCACGCTCCATTTTAGACAACGTAGCGATAGCTGAAAATGTTTCACCAAGTGGCCCAGTTACTTGACCTTGCGTCACTAAATAACCGTCATTGCCCGCTTCCAAGTTAATGTAACCACCCAATTCTCTTTGGGGCTCCTTACTGATGACATTAATTGCGCCGCCAACAGCATTTCTGCCATATAACGTGCCTTGAGGCCCACGCAGCACTTCGATACGCTCTATGTCACAGAAATTACAATAATCAAAAATACCATTTTCGGTGTTGTACACACCATCGGTATATATGCCAACACCAGGGTCAGAACCTAGGGCAGTGTTAGGACGTCCCACCCCTCGTATAGATATTCTGCTAGAAGAAATAATTAACGAAGGAGAATATTGCACCAAATCTTGGCTTCCATCGATATTCATCTGCGCCATGCTTTCTTCACTAAATGCACTCACCGCTTGGCCGGTTTCCATCAGTGATGTAACACGTTTTGTGGAGGTGATTTGAATCACTTCTATGCCTGATGGCTCGGCTGCTTCGGACGCTTCTTGAGCGAAGACCGTTGAACTTGTTCCAATACAAATCAATGCAATGGCCAAAGGAGTAAGTTTAAAAGTGTTTCGATTAAAAGCTAATCGATTAAAAGCAGTGTGTTTATGAGTATTCAGGATCATAGTGTTTCCCCGTCTTTTTAATTATGTTTAGATGTCAGTGTTAAGTCAGCTGGCTTAGCTTTTTTGCGTGGCCATTTGTGTAGCTCTTTGTGCAGTCATTCGTGAAGTTATTTATGTGGTTTTTTGTGCCGAAAGTTGTACAGAAATTTCTGCATGTCGTGTTTTGCTTAAATCGTATTTCGTGGCGATATAGGCTGCAACTAGATAAATTACAAAGGGCAGTGGCCCTGCAATTAAACCCAAGTTGAAAATGGTTTGTTCAGAAACCATAGACACATCGACTTGTTTTGGAAAAGCGATCAGGTCGAGCCCGATGCCAGCAAACAAAGTACCTAGTCCGAAGGTGGCTTTTTGTGCAAACGAATTGGCCGCAAAAAATAGGCCTTCCTGACGTTTACCTGTTTTGCTTGCATGTAAGTCAGCAATATCTGCCAACATAGAGCCGATGACTATGCCTGCAGCAATAAAGAAGCTGTAGCCAACAACATAAGTCGCAAAGAGTATCGGCATAATTAACGATGAGCCGTTTTCGGGCATAACGCCTAATAAACGTAAATATATAGGGCTAAAACTAAAAACTGTTGCCACCAGTAAGCAGGCAACCAAGCTAGGCATTTTATCACTACGTTTAGACAATACTGGGGCAATAATAGATGCCGGTATTAAGCCCACTATTATGGTCAGAGTTAATAAAGATATTTCAGCCGTGGATAGTTCAAAAAAGTAACTGCCGATATACAACATAAAAGTTGCCCCTGCCCCACCAGCAATCATTGTCATGATTTGTACCGTAAAGATAATCCGAAAGGGTCTTAACTTCAGCGCTTCGGCAAAAGCCTTAAAACTGCGGCTTAAATCTACTTTCTTTTGATTTGCAGGTGCTTTAGGTAAGTATGGGATAGTGTGTTTGGTGCCAAGAATACAAAGGATCATTGCCACAAAAGCGATGATCCCCGCTAATGCACCTAAGCTACTGTAACCTTCAACATTTAGCATGCCATTAGGATAGGCTTCTGATGCTTTAAAAAACGAATTAAGGGCCACAACCGACAGAGTGATGCCACCTACAAAACCTAAAAAGGTGCGATAACTGACTATTTTAGTGCGCTCTTGATAGTCTTGGCTTAATTCTGCACCCAAGGCATTGTGAGGCACATTAAACATTGTTAACAAAACCCTAACAACAATTGACCAGCCCAATAACCACAAAAATAACCCTTGAGGGTCAAGACCTACAGGCGGTGAAAACAACATATACAGAGATAAAGGAAAAGGAATAACCGCAGCGATCATAAACGGATGACGACGTCCCAACTTAGAATGCCAATTATCTGAAATATCACCCATTAGCGGGTCGGTAACAGCATCAACCACCAAGGCAATTAACGCTGCAAACCCAGCCATAATGGCGGGCATACCCAAGACCTGACTGAAATAAAAAACGACAAATGATTGAAAGGCAGTGTCTTTAACGCCTTGCGACATCTGACCCACTCCATAAGCTGTTTTTGTAAAAAAAGTTAGCTTTAACATGTATTTTCACTCATTAAATTTTATAGCTACGCCGCTTGGTATTCTTTTACGATGCAGTAATTCGAAATTTGAACTTACAGTATGTTAAATTTACTTACAAGAATTATTTAACAAATTTTACATTTAATTAGCAAATCAGATGAGACTATATTTTGATATGAAAATCTTGCTTGCACAACATTTGAACTATTGGTATGTTTTATTCCTATTAAGTCTTTTGGTGGGTTTATGGGCATTAACATTCAACAGTTTTTAGGCGTTTGTTACTCAACTTCAATAGCCGATGAAAAACGTTGGCAAGCTTCTGAGGTGCGAAGTAAAGTATCAACAGAGTTAGCAAATATTGGCCCGATCGCTCCGCAACTGACTTCATTCAATCCAGTTTCAATGTCACCTATTAAATCGTTAAGGCAAAACGAAGAGTGTTTAAATCTCAATGTTTTCACACCCGGCCGAGATAAAAATCTGCCGGTAATGGTTTGGATACATGGTGGTGGTTTTCAAAGTGGTAGTGCATCGTTACCAGAATACGACGGCACAAAATTAGCAAGTGCAGGCAATGTAGTTGTGGTTTCAATCAATTATCGACTGGCATGTTTAGGGTTTCTAAGACTTTGCGATATTAGCCATGGGATTATTCCATCGACAGGTAACGAGGGGTTAGGTGATCAAATAACCGCGTTAAAATGGATACAAGAGAACATTCATCACTTTGGTGGTGACAGACAGAATGTCACTGTATTTGGAGAATCCGCTGGCGCTATGAGTATTGCCTGCTTGCTGGCATCTCCAGTGGCAAACACTCTATTTCACAAAGCAATTTTACAAAGTGGCGCAGGCCATACTTATTCTTCAATAGAAAAAGCGAATATGGTGGCAAGTGAATTCGTCAATAGTGCCAACCAACTAGGTTTTGCAATAGAGCAGTTTCCAGTTTTAAGTAGTGAAGCATTACTGAGTATACAAGCACACTTTTTAGCGAGGCCAGATGTCTATCAAAAATTTGGTATTTTGCCCTTCACTCCTGTTATTGAAAATGAATTATTGCCTTTGCCACCCCATGAGGCAATTGCTAAAGGCAAAGCAAAACACATTATTATACTGGCAGGCACCAATGCAGATGAATGGACGTTTTTTGCAGCGTTATTGCAGCAAAATATAACGTCGAAGGAAGCACTGGAAGGTGCGGTTTATCAATTAATCGATGCGAAGGACATTAACCCATGTTTGACACAAATAGACGAACAGCTAAATAATCGAAACCGGCCTGTTAGTTACCAAAATCAATTAAGTGAGGTGTATTGTGAATTTTGGTTTGCACAACCTTGCCATCGACTTCTAGACAACCAGATAAAAGCAGGTGGACGCGCCTTTCGATACAAACTGGGCAGGCTCTCCCCTAAAGAACAATTTGGCTGTACACATGCGGCTGATATCGGGTTTGTATTTGACACTACAGATGCGTATTTCCACGGTCGGGAACCAAGAGTGTCGCAATTAGTCCATGAAATTCAAAGTAGTTGGGCTGCCTTTGCCCATAATGACACCCCAGCTACAACAGAAAACCCATGGCCGAGTTACGAAGAAAATTTGTGTTATATGTTGTTTGATCACCAACACAGTTACTTGGCTGAGCATAGTCCCAAATCCATTGATTTTTGGTCCCGTGTCAGCGATCAAAAACTGGCCTCCTTTTAATCCATTATGACTAATAACTCCCTACCCATGCCATATGATATTTCCATGATTGGAAGCAGTATTTTTGAATTTTGGGGCACACCTCAATGGGGGCAACTTTCCATATCAAATCAGGCCGTGCGCAGCTCCACAACTGATTTTTGGTTACATCATGATTTGAGTACCATTCCCGATGCTCATCACATTCTAGTTTACTGTGGTAGTAACGATGTTATTTTTGGCAATAACAGTGAACAGATTACCAATCACTTTCCAAAGGATCGTCATGTTGAATATTAATAACCAAACAACACCACTTATTTCTTTACTGATGTTTTGCATAACATTGACTTTTAGCAGCCTAAGTACGGCAACAAGCATCAAGGATGTAGATCACCAAGAAGTGACGGTCTGGAGTCAAGGTGTTCGTCTGGCTGCTGACATTTATAAGCCCAAGGGGTTAACCGCTGACCAAAAGCTACCAGGTATTTTATTGGTTCCTGGTTGGGGAGGCAGTAAGGAGAACTTGAAAAATAACTATGGTCCTCATTTTGCCAAACTTGGCTTTATTGTGCTCGCTTTTGATTATAAAAGCTGGGGGAAAAGTGATGGCCCTATTGTGCCCACTGCAGCATTAGGTCACTCGAAGGAGGCTACAAAGCTTGATATCAATGTAACGCATATTCGCAAAGTAGTTGAGCCATTTTCTATGCTAGAGGATGTGCGTGCTGCCTTACATTATCTGGGTGGCGAGCCTCAGGTCATGCCTAACAATCTAGGTATTTGGGGTACTAGTCTCGGTGGCGGGTTGGCTATGGTGATGGCCGCTAGTGATGACCGTATTAAGGTATTGGTTGATCAGATGGGACCGGTAAATTATGTGCATAATCTTCGGGAAATGCCTATAGCTATGGCTAGAAAAATAGAAACATTAACCGCACGTGGAATACTGCCACCCTATCCTGACGTGACCATGGCTAAAAACCCTGCGCTTAAGGGTTATCCTAACTGGGCAGCGATGAAACGCTTTAACCCCATGCACTATGTCGACCAATTAAATGTACCCACATTAATTATTGATGCAGAAAATGAAACATTATTTGACCGCTCTCAAAATGGCGTGCTGTTGCACAACAGTATTAAAGATCGCGTACAGGCTAAGTACATTGCCTATCCTGGCGGACATTACCAACTGTACAAAGGGGACAATCAAAAAGCAGCTTTTAAAGAAGCTTCTGATTGGTTAGTCAAATATTTAAAGTAGTAGGATTTGAACGATGACAGAATATTCATAGCAATGCTTTTCTAGTTTGATTATGAACAAACCATAAGTTTTAGCTCTGGAATGTTCATAATAGATCTAATTATTCCGTCATCTTTTTTGTATTACAAGCCCTTAATTAGGGCTCAAATCAACACCCAATGAGGCCGCCGCTTTAGCGACATATTTGTTAGTTTGCATCCAGCCAGCTTTTAGCTCTTCTGCTTTACTTTGGTCCTCAAGCGCATCCCAATTAGCTAACAGATTTTCTGGGGTTTGTTGCTCGGGTGATAAGTAAATACCCTCAGTTTCTTTAATTATTGCTCTGGCGTATCCCCCTGCCCCGCAGCCTAAAATAGTGCGATTAGGTGCGTTTTCTGCCACT
>JAWUXT010000100.1:0-17656 GCA_034111205.1 Paraglaciecola sp.
AAGCTATTTAAAACAAGTCCATTTAAGCTTGGGAGAAGTCAGCTACCTGATTGGCTTTTCCGACCGAAGCAATTTCAATCGGGCGTTTAAACGCTGGACTAAGCTAACTCCAAGGGATTATCGACAAAAGCTTTCTAATTAAAAAGCTGCTATACCACTCATAGTCTGCGAGATCGGGTTTGTAGAAAAATAGAAATTAATTATTTAAATCGACTCTGCTCTTTATTCATTAGTAGCGAAGTCACCAAAACAACCTGAAGCGCTCAATCGGCAAAGCCGATGCTGTTACCCTACCCTCGAGCGGCATTTTTTACTTACTTCTTGCTGTTGTAGGTAAAATTAAGTCGTACAGCAAGCGGCCGCCGCGCGGGATTTTGTATGAAAAAAGCCTGCGACCGCCAAGGATGACCGAAGGTAGAATAATGCAGGAGCATTTATCGAGAAGGCATTAAGCGCAAGCGCATGCCTTAATCATCACATAACGTTTGATAACGTAATGTTGCGTAATCAAACCAATTACCCCTCGAACATCCTCTCCATCCTTGCTATATTCTTTCGCCTATAAATAAGGTTTTATATTGTTAGCATAACGACATAAATCTAATGGGAATTTGGTTAAAATCCAAAACTGTACCCGCAACTGTAAACGTTGATGTAAAACGTAAGTCAGATACCAGCCTTGTTAACACTTTTAAGTAGAAAGCCTGCTTTAATAGTTTTTAATTTTCGTGCGGGAACACACGGATACATTATCTCTAAACAGTTATTACACTGTTGTTGATGTGTTTCCCTGCTCTCCCTATTTGAGTCAACATTTTGATTGTGAATGTAATGAATGACAGTGAGCCAAAACATGTCTAGCCCCTGCTCTCTTATTGCCGCAAACGTTAACCTAAAAATAGGTCAACAACAGATTTTGTCTGATATTTGCCTCAATGTAGGCGCCGGTAAAGTGATGGGTGTATTGGGACCCAATGGTGCAGGGAAAACCAGTTTACTTAAAATGTTATCGGGGCAATTAGCGAGTCATCATAGTGTCAGTTGGGATCATAAAACCCTGACAGATTACGATCCTATGTCTTTGGCAAAACAAATCGCAGTAGTGAATCAGCTTAACGAAAGTGTCTTTGCTTTAAACCTATACCAAATAGTGCGTATGGGCCTTTTACCGCACAAATCATTGCTTAGTAGACAAACGCCCAACGACGACAAAAGTATCACCGACGCCATATCCCGCGTAGGACTGGATAACAAAATTCAGCAAAGCTTTAATTCCTTATCTGGTGGCGAACAACAGCGAGGTTTAATTGCCCGCGCCTTAGTGCAAAAAGCCGCACTTATTGTTTTAGACGAGCCGGTTAATCATCTGGATATATATTATCAGCACCAAGTGCTTAAGTTGCTGCGCTCCCTAGCGCATAAGCTCAATATCACAGTGGTCATGAGTCTACATGACTTAAATTTAGCGGCTAATTATTGTGATCATTTGTGCTTATTGGATGCAGGAAAAATGATCGCGCAAGGCCCACCTGAACACGTGCTTAAATCACAGCGCTTAGAACAAGTATTTAAAATCCCTTGCCAAATAAGACATGACACTAACAATGCGGCATTTAGAGTTGACTTTTATCCACCTGATGAACTTGAAATAGACTTTCCACAGTCTATTGAGAAACCGCGAATATGAATAAAAAATGGATATTTTTATGTGTACTCGTGTTTGCGTCACCTATTGGTGCACTGTTCTTTGGCGCTGCAGACTTATCTAATAGTCAGCTTATTCACTGTATAACCCAGGGTTGCCAAGACCCTGTGAACAATATGATTTTTTGGGAAATCCGTGCGCCCAGAGTATTTGTTGGGTTTTTAGTCGGCGCTGGGTTAGCAGTAGCGGGCGCCACTTTACAAAATATTACCCGCAATGGTTTAGCCGACCCTTATTTATTTGGTGTGGTATCAGGTGCCGGATTAGGTGCCAGCATTGCCACTTTATTATTTGACAGCAAGTTAGCTGAGCAAATTGGGCTGATGCAAATGTTACCTGATTTATCATTTTCATTGGCCTTACCTTTTGCGGCTTTTTTAGGCGCATTGTTCTCGGTGTTTTTGGTACAAATTTTGGCGTCAAAAACCTTTGGTAGCAAAACCGAACATATGCTCTTAGCAGGCATAGCCGTGTCTTTTATGCTCAGTGCACTGAGTCATTTTTTATTATTTTTGGGCGAACCTTTTGCCGCCAACAAAGTTATTTTTTGGCTAATGGGCAGCCTAGCCCGAGTAGAAACCTGGTATGCCTGGGTAATGCTGCCGGTAGTGGTGGTGAGCGTGGCAATATTGTTACTCTATGGCAGGCATATGGACGCACTATTACTTGGCGATGAAAACGCTAAAACACTAGGCGTACAGGTCACTCGTTTACGGGTTTTATCACTGGCCATTTGTGCCGCTCTCACAGCCTGCATTGTGTCTTATTGTGGGGGTATCGGTTTTGTTGGTTTGATGATCCCACATATTGTTAGAAGTTGGTTGGGCGTCACCAGCCGTATCGTCACCATTGGCTGCGTGTTACTTGGAGGCTGTTTTATGGTGTGGGTGGATGTGTTGGCTCGTGTGGCCCTGCCTAATCAAGAAATTCCCATAGGCATTATCACCTCTGCTATTGGCAGTGTGTTTTTTCTGATCGTGATGAGCCAAAGACGCAGTTAGTAACTCTCTATTAATCTATTAAACAACAGTTAAAAAGGTAACCCCAAGAGTATGCATACACCTCAGCATCCAGTTTTCACATCTGAATATTGGAGTGTTCCACAACTGGATCAGACTCAGCATACTGATGACAGGCGCTTTGCACGAAGACGGCCTCGCAGACACCTTTGATGGCTTTTTTGGTGGTGTTACACAACCGCGTAAGTTGACCATTATGAAAGACAGCCGTATTGGTACTTATGGTACTTATGGTACTTATGGTACTTGCGCCATAGTGATGGATACACTGGAGATTGTTTAGGCACAGCACAACAATTACAAGAATTATTGATTTACTTAATTATTTTGTCGAACATAAAATAATAATATAAAACATGGAGTTAAGATATGATACATCTGGTAATAGGCGGAGCTCGTTCGGGCAAATCACGTTTTGCTTTGGAACAAGTGATGCAACTCAGCGAAACAACCAATTTACCTGTTACTTTTGTTGCCACAGCCACGGCCAGCGATCCTGAAATGGCACAAAGGATTGCTTACCATGAGGCCCAACGCCCTGACTCTTGGCGCTTAGCTGAGGTACCTATGGATCTCAACTTACTTTTAGCAGAAACTGAATTTTTACCTGAACAAATCTTGCTGATTGATTGCTTAACTTTGTGGCTAAACAATCAACTATTCGAGTACCCAGAACAAAATTACAAAACCCTCTTTAGTGAATTACTCGACGCCCTTGAGGCCTGCAAATGTGACATTTTTTTAGTGTCTAACGAGGTGGGTTTAGGCATCATACCTATGGGAGAAGTCAGTCGTCAGTTTGTCGATCAAGCAGGGTGGCTACATTAGCCCACATCCTGCCCACAGACTGGCGCTCAGGAGAATGGTACAATCAATTACAAATAGGCCATGCCAGTTTGACTCGGATCGTTATTCCTGCCCATCCAGAAGCGAAACCGAGTGTGGCTTTTATGGGCCTACCAGCAGACTTCGGGCAAGAAGATTTTGAATAAAAAATGACAAACACTCAAGCGGCCACCTTGATGATCCAAGGCACCATATCCGATGCAGGTAAAAGTCTGTTGGTGGCAGGATTTTGTCGTTGTTTAAAACGTTTGGGGTATCTGCCTATAAACACCACACTGCAGGTTAAAAAGCAGCTGACACACAGTCAGGGTAAATTACTATTACAAGCAGACGGACACAATAGTGATACCCAAGGGACAGTGACCGGCTATCAAATTCATGTTGGACACACTGAACGCGAAGCTGGTTTTAACGCGTTTGCTTTATTAGACAAAGGACAATTAGACAAAGTACAATTAGAAAAAGTGCAATTAGAAAAAAGGCAACTTGAGGGCTGTGTCAGCGCAGATAACCACGTGGCAGGCAGTTATTTACATGGCATGTTCGACTCCCCACAAGCGTTGCAACAGATTATCGCTTGGGCCGGTACAAATACCGATGAAGCCGACAGCTATGTTAGCCAACAAGAACATGAATTAGACCGTCTAGCCGATGCCTGTATAGCACATCTAGACTGGCAGAAAATACACACATTTATCACTGATCAAACCAACCAACCAACCAACAAAGAGCAAACACCATGACTGATGAAAAAGACAACGACCGCCATAAAGCGCGGATGCAAGAACAAAAAGCCAAGGTAGATGAACGTATCGCAGCGGCTCAAGAAAATAAAGGATTACTGCTGGTGTTAACCGGTAACGGCAAAGGCAAATCTACCTCAGGTTTTGGTACCGTTGCCCGAGCAGTTGGCCACGGATTAAAAGCCTCAGTGGTGCAGTATGTCAAAGGTGGCTGGGAGTGTGGTGAACGTAATTTATTAGAAAAAAATGGTGTGGAATTTCATGTGATGGGCACCGGTTTTACTTGGGAGACCCAAGACAAAGACACCGATAAACTAGCGGCGCAAGCGGCTTGGGCACACAGTAAAAAATTGTTGCAAGACCCGGCTATTGATGTGGTGCTGTTAGATGAAATCACTTACATGATCACTTACAAATATATCGATTTGGATGAAGTAGTGGCTGCATTATCCGCCAGACCAAAAGATCAACACGTGGTTGTCACTGGCCGCGCTTGCCATCGCTCAATCATCGAAATGGCAGATACAGTCAGCGAAGTAAGACCTATCAAACATGCTTTCGATAATGGCATTAAAGCACAACAAGGCATTGATTGGTGAGCATGATAACAAGCCGCTTTTTAAGTATGTTGTTATTGGTTTTAGTGGGTTCATATGCCAATTATTCCGCAGCTAATAACGCTAGTGATGACTCACTACAAAAGCAACGAATAATTGCTCTTGCGCCACATATTGTGGAATCATTGTATGCGATTGGGGCGGGCCACCAAATCATTGGCACCACCGCCCATGCCGACTACCCAAAAGCTGCTGAAGATATTTTACGAGTCGGTAATTATGCACGTTTACAAATTGAAAAAATTATTCAATTAAAACCTGACGTGATCATTGCTTGGAAAACGGGCAACCCAGCGGATGACTTAGCCCGACTCGAGAAATATCAACTCAAGGTAATTTATTCGCACCCGCAAACCTTAGAAGATGTGGCCAACGAATTAATCATGTTAGGCAAAATCACAGGTCGAGAAGCAGAGGCAAATACTATAGCCGCTAAATATCTGAAAACACTTCACACAATAAAAAACACCTACAGCAACAAAAGCAAAGTCAGTGTGTTTTATGAGTTGTGGTCACGGCCCCTGCGCACTGTGGCAAACCAAGCATGGCCACAACAACAAATTGAGCTTTGCGGAGCCAGCAACCCATTTGCTCATGCACAAGACGATTATACCTCTATTGGCCTAGAACAAGTATTAGTCACCTTACCCCAAGTTGTAATCCAGCCAGGTCAACATAGTGCACAACATAGTGCAGACAGCCAAGATGGCCTTAGTTGGTCACAATGGCCGCATATACCAGCGGTAAAAAATAATTTTATTTTTCATCCAAATGCTGACAAAGCCCATCGTATGACCACGCGTATGTTGGATGAAGTGCTTATCTTATGCGAACAGATTGATACTGCTCGACAGTTTTACCAAACGCAAAGCTAAAATAGCTATGGCACTTCAGTATTCATGATTAACGTTATACAATGAGAGGACATTATGAAGATATTTGAATGTTTTATGAACCCATTCTGTTCCCGGTTCAACTCAATTATTTTATTTAATTAATCAAAGTACGGAGAAATTTTGCCCTCATCTGACCTACAAAAAAACGAAACCTTCCCACGAAAAAATCCACGTATAGTCATAAAAGTCGGCTCAAGCCTATTAGCAAATGTTAAAAATTTAACTCCTAGTTTTGCATTTATGCATGGTTTACTTAATGATATTGCTACGCTACGTGGTCAAGGCTACGAAGTGGTACTCACGTCCTCGGGATCTGTAGCATTAGGTCTCAATACTGTTGGCTGCAACATTGAAAACGCCAGTGTTCAGGATAAACAAGCGGCAGCGGCTTGTGGACAACCAATATTAATGCACGCTTACAAACAAATTGCCCTTGAGTATGGTTTTGATATTGCACAGGTATTAGTCACATTAGATGATCTCGAAAATAGACGTCGATTTCTCAATGTTAAAAATACGGTTCATCGTTTGATAAAACAAGGCGTAATGCCTATCGTAAACGAAAATGATACCGTGACCACTGAAGAAATTCGCGTTGGCGACAACGATCGACTTGCAGCCAAAGTGGCACAGATGATTGGAGCAGAGTATCTGTTTATATTAACCTGTATCGATGGCGTTTATGACCGCGACCCATCAGAAGAAGGGGCGGTGTTCGTAGAATCTATCGAGGATGTAAGCAGTTACATGGAAGCTGCAAGCGGAACCAGCTCTTTGGGTACCGGCGGTATGCTCACAAAATTGCAAGCTGCAAATATGGCACAGAATGCGGGTTGTACTACCATTATTGCTAGAGGAACAATGGAAGAACCGGTGACGGCAATACTTCGCGGCGAACGTAAACATACCAAATGTATCGCTCACTCATCGCCTTCATCGGCATGGAATATCTGGCTGACTGATCGTCTGCAAATGGCAGGTAGCTTAGTGATAAAACAGGATGTCGCTGACTCATTATTTGGGGGTGATGATGGTTTTTCATGCCATGATGTGGTTTCAATACACGGAGATTTTGAGCGCGCAGATGTGCTTCACGTCTATGATGAGAAAGGTGAGGAAATAGCACGTGGTTTGTGTAATTTTTCATCAGATGAAACCGCTATTATTTCAAGCCGCCCTGATGAAGAGGTTAAAAACATACTGGGATATGCAGCGTCAGATCGCTTAATTAATAGTGAAAATTTGGTGGTATTGGCTGAGCATCATCTTTCTTGGGATGAACCCATTCAAAGTGATTAACTAAAAACTCAGAAACTCTGTCAAATACTAGGTTTACTTTGCCTATAGCCTATTTCACAGTTTTAGGGGGAGTTACCGCTAATAATTAGTCACTTACGAGATGCGTTAATAAAAGCTTATTAACGCATCTCGGCTATATTTTAAGTTATCCACGCCATCTGTATTACCTGAATTAAGCGCGTTACCCGCATTACACGCATTACCCAGATTAACAATTGAATTCTATTTGAAATAAATATTCATAATAACTAAATACCACTACTTATTTTTTGTGGTTTATTTTACTTTTCTCAAACGGTCTGGGTCAGACGTTGGCAATTTGTTCAAGGCCCATCATTTGCACTTATTGTGAAAAACTAATTTACCACCAGTGGTAACCATTGACGTTTAAACATCACAACGAAGAAATCAAATGAAGTCTCTAATAGCATCTTATTATCAGCGTCTCTGGTGTCTAACGCTCACACAAAACACCTATTAACCAAAAATTTCGTGGTTCCCACAGTTTTAGAGCATAAACAATTTCGAATTCGCATATTCACAGTAAATGATGTATTTACATCTACTCCAAAGACAAAGGCGAATTTGACGTAAAATAAATATATAGGTTCGTCAATACGTTTTAAAAGAAGGTTATGATGCCATTCTTTTAAAAACTGTAAAATGGAGCGCTAACGAGTGGCCTTTGGTAAACCCAGCCTATCCAAGTATTAATATTACTTGGGAAAAGAGGGAAAAGCTCGGTCCAAGTATTACCCTTTAATTAATTGGATGACTGCAATTCATCATTGTTTAACGACCGTTCAGTGCCATTATGGGTTGGCACTGTTGAGTCGCTTAAGAAATGTTTGCAGTTCAAAAACACTAAATTTGTTTATATCACCTTTAGCTAATTTTCTAGCTTGTGACGGTGTCACACCCAACACTCTAACCGCATTTTTAATAGGTGTGTTTTTCAAATCGAGTAAACTGTGGATCTCGATCATTAATTCCGAACATTGTTTATCCATCTTTTCTAGGCTATCCGAGCAAGTTGTAACATCAATGAAATGGCGTAATCCAATATCATTTAGACTGTAATTAAATTGTACTTTCTTATTCAAGTTTATATTAATTCTTCACCGCTGCAAAGAATTGGCTGAGTTACGAAGAATGAGACGGCTAAAATTAATACCGGTGAATTATTTTATTAGGAACGTGACTGCCAATATTGATCATAGGGTTTACTTCCACTAAGTATGTCCATACGGCTAAATTGTTACATTAGTTCATAAAAAAGGGGCAAGTTTGAAGGTTGTTTTAGTCAATATGCTGCGATAGTTAAGCTTAATAAAGTTCTGCTTTAACCCCTCACTTATTCTCAGTGGCATAAAACATTAAATGCCACTGAGGCAGCTTGCAGCAGCAAAAAAACTTCATCTCCCCTTAATTCTGCTGTAGATCAGTCATTTCCTTACAATCGATACTGTATTACAACCCAAAACAAAAGTACTTCGAGCAACTCATTCCCTTCAGCTTTACTAAATTCGACTATGAACTGCTAATGCTTGTAACACGTTAACCGTGTCAGACCCATGGGTATAACCTAGGCCAATTTCTCTTGAAATAGACAAGTCTTTTATCGATTTAAAATGGATGTGCTTATCTTTGACAATAGCCTCGGATGCCGGAATAAAGGCACAGCCTAAACCGGCTTTCACTAAACCTAGGGCGTATTCGATGGTTTGTATTTTTGCCCTGGTATCTATTCTGACATTTGCGGTATTCAATGCTCTTTTTAAATAAGTCCAGCCTTCACAGGGACTTCGTTGTACAAAAGCCACATCTTGTAAGTCTGTAATACTCACGCTGTCGATTAAACTTAATCCATGCTCCAGTGGAATAGCTAATTGATACTCTTCCTGCCACATAGGTACAAACAGTTCGTTGTTTAGCTTTAAGTCACGGCTAATGATCCGTGCTTGGCATGGTTCATCATGAGATACCAAAGTGAGTTCTAATGAGTCAACTGCACGGGTAAATCTGCCTAACAAGTCGCTCATTCGCGCCACGCCTAAGCCTTTGATCAAGCCTAACCTAAAAGGTGTTTTTGTGGTGTCTGTGCTAAAAACATCTCGAATAGCCGTTGCTTGTTCCAATAATTGTTTCGCTAAAGGGTAAAGCTGCATACCTGCATGGGTTGCCTGAACGCCTCTAGCATGGCGAACAAATAGGCTGGTTGATAGACTATGTTCTAATTGTTTCAACGAGGCTGATATAGAAGGTTGAGCCACAAATTTCTTTTTTGAAGCTGCGCTTAAACTGCCGCTTTCGTAGATAGTCACAAAATACTCTAATGCACGTAAATCCAAGTTGTATACTCATATATCCAATATAGGTAAAAACTATAGCAAATAAAGATTATTAATATTATTCCTTTAGCTAAATAATGATTATGATTTGACCACTGTGATCCATGGCCAAATAAAAACTGGTTTACAGGCATTTTTTAGCAGTAGATTTAAGGCATAACAGTATGATGCAAGACCGAAATATTAAGGTTAAACAACAGATTATTGATGCGATAGAGTCTGATTCGTTACCTGTTGTAAATTCTTCATTCACGCCTGCTGAAGTAGGCTTGTCAAATACCCAATTAATAGACTTATTTGAATCACAAGTTATGAGCCGCCACTTGGACTTCCAGTCACGGGTGATGCAAAAACAAGGTCAAAGTTTTTATACTATTGGCAGTGCAGGCCATGAAGGTAACGCAGCTTGTGCATTGGCGTTTAGGCCTAATGATATGGCTTTTTTACATTACAGAAGTGCGGCTTTTGTGATCCAGAGATCGAAACAAGTACCTGGGCAAACTCCTTTGAACGATATGTTATTGAGTTTTGCTGCATCATCTGATGATCCTATTTCTGGTGGCCGCCACAAAGTATTGGGCAGTAAAAGCCTATTTATTCCGCCTCAAACCAGCACCATAGCTTCACACTTACCCAAAGCTGTTGGCACAGCTTTCAGCATTAGCCTGTCCCGCAAAGTAACGGTAGATAACGTATTAGAAAAAGATGGCGTTGTGATATGTAATTTTGGTGACGCCTCGTCAAATCACTCTACTGCTCAAGGGGCTATTAACGCTGCCGCTTGGGCTGCGTTTCAGTCTGTGCCTATGCCCATCGTATTTATATGTGAAGACAACGGCATCGGCATCTCTACCGCCACACCTAAAGGTTGGGTGCAGGCTAACTTTGAACATAGAGCAGGGCTGCATTATATTCAGTGTGATGGATTAGACTTACTCGACACCTATCACAAAACTCAGCAAGCCGTAGATATTGCTCGAATACAACGCAAGCCAGTATTTTTACATATGCGGACCGTACGCTTATTAGGTCATGCCGGTTCAGACTCTGAATTTACTTATCGCAGTAATGCCTATATTGAAGATACTGAAGCACATGATCCTTTGCTGTTTAGTGCCGCCCTGTTGTTGAAACATAACTGCCTCGATGGACAGCAAATTATCGATTTATATCAACAGATAGACAAGTCTGTTGAAGATATTAGTCAACAAGTAATCACTAAGCCTAAGCTAACGTGTGCTGAGAAAATCAAACACAGTATTATCCCACCGAAGTTAGATAAGGTTTATCTCAGTAACGTCACTAAAACTGTGCGGGACCAACTATTCAGCCATGAAAAACACAACTTAGCGAAGAAACAACACCTCGCCAAATTGTTGAATTGGACCATGATCGATTTAATGGCACAGCAGCAAAATATTGTGATGTGTGGTGAAGATATTGGTGCTAAAGGTGGCGTATATAACGTCACTAGCAAACTAGCAGAAAAGTTTGGACCACAAAGGATCATCAATACCTTACTCGATGAACAGTCTATTTTGGGCATGGCAATAGGTTTAGCTCACAATGGCTTTTTACCTATGCCAGAAATACAGTTTTTAGCTTATGTGCATAATGCTGAAGACCAAATACGCGGTGAAGCGGCTACGCTGCCCTTCTTTTCGAATGGGCAATTCACCAACCCTATGGTAATAAGAATTGCTGGTTTGGCTTACCAGCGTGGTTTTGGTGGGCATTTTCACAACGACAACTCCTTCGCCGTATTTCGTGATATTCCAGGCTTAATCATTGCCTGCCCTTCAAACGGAGCCGATGCAGTTGAGATGCTCAGAGAGTCCGTCAGGTTGGCCCAAGAAGAGCAAAGAGTGGTTATATTTATTGAGCCTATCGCGCTGTATATGAAAAAGGATTTACATCAAGAAGGTGATGCACTTTGGACATTTGATTATCAACCTCCCAGTGGTGCTAAACCCATTAAATCAGGACAGCTGGGCATTTTTGGCAAAGGTAAGGATATTTGTATAATCAGTTATGGCAATGGGTATTACTTAAGCCGACAGGCTGAAAAATTTCTCGCTGAGTCAGATATCCACTGCACTGTAATTGATTTACGTTGGCTGGCACCTCTAGATGAAACGGCTATCGTTACGGCTATTGGCGACATTACTAATGTACTGATAGTAGATGAGTGCCGCAAAACAGGTTCTATTAGTGAAGCCTTAGTCACCTTATTGATTGAACACGATGTTGATTATTCCAGTCGAAAAGTTGAACGACTGACAGCCCATGATAGTTTTATCCCACTCGGATTAGCGAGTTTTGAAGTGTTACCCTCTTGCGAGTTAATTGTTGAACAAGCCAAACGCATGGTCAGTGTTGAAAAGTAAAGCTTCATTTGCTTAAGCTAAATGCATAGACCTTGCTGGTGAATCAGGATAGGTTTGCAAAATAACATACAGTGGTCGAGGAGAACTTTATGCCTTCTCCCACTTTTATCTATTAATTTTATATCTATAACCACTTTACCCATCCATGCCTTAACCACTTGAAAGACGGGCGCGGGCCTGAGCTGCGTCTTCTAAACTAACAAACCTGAGCTTAGGTTAAGACGTGCCACTCCTCTAAAAACAGTTATAAAAAACAATTGAGTTATAGGTGAGAAGTAGCAGGAAGAGAAGCAGACAGTCACGACCTCCATGAAATAAAACTGATGTCTATAATCAAGGCAGCGCAACGTTGGTCTCTGCACTAGATATTATTCTTTTCTTGTTAAGCCAACGCTGAGGGTGAAAAACCATAATACTTTTTAAATACTTTAGAGAAGTAGGACAAACTGTCAAATCCTACCGCATAGGCTACTTCACTCACATTCATTTTACCTTGCGCTAATAATAATTTTGCTTGTTGTAAACGCACTTCTTGAATATGCGCGGCCGGCGTAATATCAAAACGAGCCTGGCATTTTCTGCGCAAGGTTTCTTTACTCATAAACATAAGCTGAGACAAAATATCTATACTAAAGTCGGTCTCATGTAGATGCTCAAAAATATGCCGTTGCAAATTGTCCTCAAACGCATTGCCATTGTTAGTTGTCCCTTGCGTCATAGGCAGCGTTTGGATTTTTTGTTGGGCCATAGTTTTACGATTTTTTATCAGGGTATTGACCCGCATGACTAACTCAGATGTGTCAAAGGGTTTGATCAGGTAGTCATCGGCTCCACTGGCAAAGCCCTTCACAATATCTCTTTTCATTGTTTGCGCTGAAAGCAATAAAATAGGTATGTGCTTAGTTTCTGGATGATTTTTGATTTTTTCTGTCAATTCTAGCCCTGACATTACCGGCATAGTAATATCCGAAATAATAATATCAGGTAGATTTTTTATCGCTGAAAGGTAGCCTGACTCGCCATTGTCAGCTTCAATAACGATAAAGTTATTTGCCAGTCTCTGGCAGATAAACTGACGTAATTCGGCATTGTCATCAACCACTAAAATTTTCGCGCTATTTTTTTTCCAATCTTTTTCCCAATCTTTTTCCAATGAGTCAGTTAAATAATCTTCTGTTGTACTGTCTTCCTTTATTAGGGTTGGCTCTAGCAGTTGTTCCGATTTAAAATGTGACTTTCCATAAGGTAACCACAGTGTAAACTGACAGCCTTGGTCTATTTCTGTTTCCAAGTCTATCGAACCGTGATGTAATTCAATTAATTCTTTTACCAAGGCTAATCCAATGCCTGTGCCCTGAGAGGATTCACCTGTAGAAAGTTCTTCTTGATGATATCGCTCAAAAACTTGTTCTTTATGGGATGATTGAATGCCATGCCCATTATCAGTGATCCTTATTCCCAACAGCTGTTGGTGCTGGATGAGCTCCATCGAGATCAGGGTGTGTTTACCACTGTATTTAATCGCATTGGACAGTAGGTTAGAGATGCACTTGTCAATTTGATCTAAATCACAATATAAAACCTGTGGATTTTCACAGTTAAGCAGTGTGAGCCGTTGCTGATGTTGCTCAGCCCAAGGCAAAAAACGTTCATAATTCAATCTAATTAACTCGGCTATATCATGCTGACTAACGCGAAGAGTCAACTGCCCCACTTCGAGACGATTGATATCAAGCACCTGTCCTACCAAGGCCAGCATGGTTTTGGCATTATTTAGCGCGGTAAAGGTCAAATTTTTAATTTTACCGTCTAATTGTGCACTGCATTCTTTTAGGATGGTTTCCAGTGGCCCAATAGTCAGGGTTAGTGGGGTTCTGAATTCATGAGACACATTGGAGAAAAATCGATCTTTTAATAGTTGTTGTTGCTTAAGCTCGTCTACTTTAAGGGCGATCTCTTTAGTGCGCTGTGATATGCCAAGCTCTAAGTTTCGATTTTGTTGCTCTAATGCTTGATTACGTAGTTTCTGTCCAACTCTGATACTCACGGCGATAACCATTAAAAACGCAAGCAAATAAGTCAACTTAGCCCAAAACGACGCATACCAAGGGTAAGCAACAGCAAAGTTGTGTTGTGTTGTGTTGAGGCAACTCTTCCCCACACATCTTCAGCTTCAACAGAGAAGGTATAATCACCTCCGGGTAACAATGTGAAGTCCTTACTTGTTTCTGTCGACCATTGTGTCCAATGCTGCTCGTCTGGCCCAGCAAGTAATGTACGATAACGTGTATTGGTAGGGGATGAATTGTCAGCAAGAGCAAAACCAATGCGAATTGAATTATCTTCTACGGAAAATGCACTCTGCGTAACGTTCAGCGGTAAGCGGGAATTATTGTTGATGCTGTTAATATATTGAATTGCCAGAGGGGCAGCTTTGGGGAAATTGTGAATAGACTCTTCAGACAATCGATAGATACTGCCACTTGCCACACCAAACCAAATGGCATCATCGAAATAGGCCAAGCCTCTGGTGCCCGAATGATTGTAAGGCTTAAACAGTGTTTCCAGTGCCACATATAAGTCAGAGTCGTCTTTGTAGATCACCCCAGTATCACGACCCGCGTGATACCAAATACGTTGCTTTTTATCGACCTCAATTTTAAATACATCTTTGTTTAGACTTGTTAATGAGTTGGGAAAATCGTCTGGTGAGCTAAACTCCGGTTTGTGCAAGGGGTGATACTCGAACACGCCGTTTTCGGTACCTATCAACATCCTTTGGCCATAAACAAAAGGACGTAAGTGTTCGTTGCCCAGTGGAGCTGATTGATTATCCCATTTGAGCACAGAGTCCAAGTCAATCTTGCCAGCGATTCTAGTTAATCGATACAGTTCTTGTTGCTCTGTCGTAAACCAAATATGCTCACGTTTAGCATCAATTGGTTGAACGGTTAAGTACTCCATACCGCTTTTATCTTCGACTAAACGGGTTTCTTGCCACTGGCCGTTAATTTTTTCAAATTGTGATAAACGATTACCAATGGTGGCAAATAGAAATTGCTTATCAGCAGAAAATACCATTACAGAAACCCAATTTTTAGTTGACATTAATTGAGGGTTTGAAATAACACTTTGATCATTTATCTGAGTCCAGTCAAACAAATACACGCCAGCTTCTGTACCCACAAACAGCTCATTGTCGAGCACCAAAAGTTCGAGCACAACAAGATTGAAATCAGGAATTTGGGTAAACACCGGGGGTCGTATGCTGCCATTGGGGGAAGCTAGTTGGTAAAATCCGGTACCCGAAAAGAACATGCTCTGGTTAAGAGTAAATATATTTTCAAAATCGACTGTACCTGTATCGCTAGGGTACTCACTGCGCAAATGGGGTGGTTGAAAAACACTGATGTTAGGTAAGCCTGCCAACCAGATGTTTTGTTGATCGTCTTGAAAAATATTGTAGATGGTGGACAAACCTAAACCGTCAGTTTGTTTATAGTGACGCATCAGGGCGAATGACTCATCAAATATCATCAGTCCGTCAATCATGGAGTTTAGATAATAAAACCCGTCTTTTCCTTGCATACCTCCGTTCAAGTTGTTTGTCGCCAGTTCGTTTGGCGAGATAACCATTATAAAGGTGTCATTTTCAAGCTGAAAAACACCGTGCATGTTGGTCACCAAAACAACCTTATTTTGCTGATTCAAGAAAACCGACTTGATGCGCATATTGGCGGGAAATTGCCAAGGCGATAGGATCGCAACAGGCTCGCCATTGACAATTTCTATGGAATACATTTTTTGTCTGTCTTCGAGCAATAACAGCTCGCCAATTTTAAAAACGCGGGATCCTGTAATCTTAAATTGTTTTAGTTTGTATATTTGTTCACCATCCCAAACTAAAACAGCCTGCTGTGTGCTAAACACCACCATTTCATTATTACTGTT
The DNA here is from genome assembly GCA_034111205.1 of Paraglaciecola sp. GTDB lineage: Bacteria > Pseudomonadota > Gammaproteobacteria > Enterobacterales > Alteromonadaceae > Paraglaciecola. Next base: position 15,815 of record JAWUXT010000100.1, read on the forward strand.
CACTCCTAATGTCTGGCCAAAATCCTCAAGCAAATGGTCTGTGGGAATGAGCGTAAAACTTAATTCTCCAGTGTCAGTTGGGCTGAAATAACCAAGTTCACCCACTGCACCAGCATAGATCCTATCGTCATGCCAAACGGTAACAGCGCGTATACGGGTATTATTGGGGGTACTCGAACGCTGCCAATTTTCGCCATCCCAGCTTGATAATCCGTTACCTGTGGCAAATAACATACGACCATCAATATATTGATCCATAGACCAAATTTGATTACTACTTTGGTGTTCTTCAACATTAAATATTCGGGCGATTGGGTTGCCAACATGCTGGTATTGGTAAGCGTGCAGGTTGTTGAGGGAAATTATAGAAAAAATAAAGGCCAAAAAAAATAACTTGGCTAACCGCCTAGAAATAAATTGCGTTGATACATTCAAAATAGGCAAACAGGCTCTACTTATATTTTCAGGTCATAAATTAGTCTACAAGCCCCTACCCTAAAGTACAAGAAAAGTACGTTACATCAATTATTTACAGGTGAATTAATAGAGAAAATCCAGCTTATTTCTGGCGATGATTATATTGGGGATGCACATCATTGTGGATATATGACAAACAATTGTGGACACAGTACAAGGCTTTAAAGAGGGGAGTAGTTTACCCTGTTCGAACAGGCATTGAGTTACGCTCTGCGCAAAGACTTTCGCTTGATAAGAAAACCAACTCACTAAATGGAGAATAGAAGTGACTAAAATAGCTATAAGGGAACATAAGATGGTAAAACAAGGCTTGGTAAAAAAAGTGGGGTTGGCACTATTACTGTCGAGTGTCAGTATATTCTGCAGCCAATCTCAAGCCACTATTATCGGGAGTTTTGATGCAGGTGTTGATTTTGAGATTTCATCAACAGTTTCGGAGAATAAATTTGGGACAGATTTATTTTATGAGTGTGTATGCGTTGAAGGTAACGCTTCTGGCAACAACAGCGGCAGCGATTTCTCGGATCTAATGACTCTTGGGGCCAATGAGACCGGCACCGTGAGTGCGGCAGCGGATGGCCAAGTAGAGGGTCTTGCAGGTTTTGTTCAAAGTTCATGGGAATCCGAGGGTTACTTCTATTTTAAAAATAATACTGGATCGGACATCTCCGTAGATGTGACATTTGATATAACGATGTTTGCCGATATTTTCACCACTAGTATTGACGAAGAAGCCTATGCTACGGCCGGTGTTTTTATTGAAGATAGTTTCGGCGACTCTGTGTTCCAAAACTGGATTGAATTGGATAGTCTAAATGAAGGACCGGGTGCCTTTGGTATTTCTGATTCGTTTGCCGTCAATTTTAATTTTAATTTAGCCGATGGTGATTACAAAGAATATTATGTGATCGTAGACAGTTTTGGCTTTGCTGAAAATCTTCAGAAAGTGCCTGAACCTGCAGGTCTTCTCTCGGCTGGGCTAGTGCTTTTGTTTGTTATGCGAAAACGCAAAATAACGGTTTTATCTGATTAAATAGAATTCTTTCATTGATATACAATATTCACATTTACCCTTTTATTGACTCAGTATAAAGAAGACAGCCATCGTTAAAGACAACAACAAAAGCCCCCCCTGCCTCAAGATAGAAGTGCACCACCTTTACTAACCTTTTAGTTACGGTGGTGCACCATGGGTATCCATTGCTCTCATCTTATTATTTTAAGATGAGTGTCATCTTTACTTTTAGGAATTCTGGTAATAATAAGATGTTTCCAATTTGTAGAAGGTCGTTTGTGACTTAGATTCTAATACCTTTTGGATATCAGTCTTATTGTATGTAACAAGACCAATCCAAATAATAAAAG
>JAWUXT010000101.1:0-20589 GCA_034111205.1 Paraglaciecola sp.
AAGATTTTTTCTCTTGGAACCTGTTTTTCGTTTGAAACGGCTTCAGCCACTAACAGAATTTCTTTATTCATTGTTGCCTCACTGATTACTCTCTTACGACAGCCCTTGTCAAGTCGCCATCTTAATCAAAAGATGGGACTAGATTACCTTTCTCAATATTTGCGATAGCCAAAACATGTGTTTGATTATCAATCTCTAATGTCAAATTACCTGTTTCGCAAGCTAACACTTTTCCCTTAAAATTACGTCTATCGCCCATAGGTATTCTTAACTTAAGCGACACTACTTCACCTAAACACTCAAGGTAATGAGCTTCTTTAAATAGAGGTCTGTCCATTCCAGGTGATGACACCTCTAAGTTGTACTCTACGCTGATAGGATCTTCAACATCCAGTACTGCGCTAGCTTGACGACTTACTTCAGCACAATGTTCAACGCTAATACCATCTGGATGATCTATAAATACACGTAAGGTTGAATGTTTACCTGCGCGCAAAAATTCAACACCCACCATCTCAAAGCCTAATGCTTCAACAGGTGCCGTTAACATGTCCGTTAGCTTTTGTTCGAGTTGCGACAAATCTTTGCTCCAAAAACGAAAAAAGGGCCAAATGCCCAGAAAGAAAATCGAAATTTAAAACACAAAAAACCCCGTACAAGCGGGGTTATTTGATTCTGGACCCTAATCCACTAAAAGCTGGTATTTTACCAACTTTTAAAAGTGGTTGTGAAAGTGCGATACCAACTATGTAATAAGTTGAACGCTGAATAAATTCACACTATGAAACGTTACTATCATCATAAGATGAGGGAGATCGCTTCTCAAGTGCGACGTATTCTACAGAGGACAAAGGCGACTTGCAAGGCTCGGGAGAACTGAATGCTTAAAAAACACGCAAGGCGCGAATTTAACGTCTAATATTCAACTTATAGAAAGTTACACCCTACACGACTGGGCCAGACAACTTGTAAAACATTATTTAACTATGATGTTGACTGAAAGACTAAACACGGCAATTATTCCAAAAAAAAAGACCAACAATTTTACTTGTTGGTCCTCTTAATATGGTTGCGGGAGCAGGATTTGAACCTACGACCTTCGGGTTATGAGCCCGACGAGCTACCAGACTGCTCCATCCCGCGACTGAAACTTTATTATTTGAAACCTTTGATAAGTTTCAAACTTATATCCAAATTACTGACTACCTGTGAACAAACTAAAACCTTTATTCACACTTAATGTGGTTGCGGGAGCAGGATTTGAACCTACGACCTTCGGGTTATGAGCCCGACGAGCTACCAGACTGCTCCATCCCGCGACTGAAATCTTCTTTGAATGGGAAGCTGTTGTTTTCTGCCTCTCCTCAAGTGGGGCGTATTATACATAGCAAACTTAGGCGCGCAAGAGGTTAATACAGATAAATATTAAAAACTGCCTCAACCGTTTAAACTACATACGATATGTAGAAATAAGCAACGACTTAAGGATATTTCCGCACACTTCCCAATGACATGATTTAGGTCTGTGTTGTGGACAACACCAAGTAGCACTTCAATTATTTTAAAAACAATTCCATTTTTTCAGCTAATTTAAAGTCTAATTCACTTATACCGCCTACATCATGCGTAGTAAGTTTTACTTCCACTTTATTGTAAACATTAAACCACTCTGGATGGTGGTTGAGTTTTTCAGCCCATATAGCGATTTGTGACATCCAACCAAAAGCACGGATAAAACTTTTAAACTTGAAGATTTTTGTCAACTTGCCTTCAACTATTTGCCATTGCTGTTGAGACTCAAGTTGTTGGTTTATATTTTTTAGCTCAATTTGAATCTTTTCTTCCGAATATTTTTGCATTATAGATTGCTCATTCTTATATTGAATTAACGTGTGCCCTATAGTGTGGAAATAGTTGGGTAAATAGAAGTTTAAAGATATTAATTATTATCATGACAACTGGAAAAAGTAGTTTACAAAAAAATCCCCGGTCATAGCCGGGGATTATATGTACTTACATTCGATATTAACTAAAACTCAATAGCCATACGCGCGTAAACCTGACGGCCACGTGGGTCATGTACTTTTGAATCAAAACCAGCATTAGTAAATAATTGCGGTGGATTTTCATCTGTAAGGTTTACTCCGCCAATTGTGAGGACATAAGCACCATCAGTTTCAAATAAACTACCCAAGTCGACATTAACTTGTGCGTCCCACGTCAAATGGCTATCTACATCTTTAAAGCCCACGGTACAAGCAGCTGAGAAGAGATTACCATCGGCGCAGTTTTGATCATCACTGTAGCTATCTACATAACGAGCAAAAATATTAGCCGAGTATTCTTCATGTTTCCAATTTAATCCTAAGTTTGCACGCAACTCAGGTGTAGACACACCAATATTACTATTATTACGTGAACCAGCACCGTCAATTGGACCTGCTTGAGGGTCAACCAAATCATAGGCTAAGATATAAGTAGCACTTATACTTGGAGAGAAAGTCCCCATATCCGTTTCTAATTTAAAGCTAGAAACAATATCAAGACCTGAAGTCTCAAGTGAACTGGCGTTAACATAAGTGGTTAAAACCTGAAGCAATGGACCATTAAGAGGGTCTCCTGCCCTAACAACTCTTTCAGGATTTTGTGGTTCAGCATTTAAAATAGCTTGGAAATTTTCTTTAATGATAAGATCAGTAAAGTCAAAACTCCAGTAATCTACTTCAATAGACCAATCATCAACAGGCTCTAACGAAAATCCAATGTTGAACGCTGTAGACTCCTCGGGTACCAATTCATCATTTCCTGACGTTCTATCCGCAGCGAATGCTGCAGAACCCGTCAAAGGATCAACCATCTGATTTAAGCTAGTACCGCCACCATCTTTTTGAAAGATAGAAGGTGCTCTGAAAGATGTTGAAATAGATCCCCTAAGAGAAAAATTATCCGTTGCACGCCAAGATACAGCTAGCTTAGGATCAACAGTATCCCCTATAGTACCGCCGTAATCTTCATATCGTAATGCGATTTGAATATCTACATCTTCGCTAACTGGCAAAGCTAATTCACCGAACAAGGCAACAACATCTTGCTTACCGTATATATCGGCATTACCAATTACAAACGAAAAGCTGTCTTGGTTAGACAATGAATCATAGTCTTGGGTCAAATCTTGATAACGATACTGAGCACCAAATGCAAATCCAGCCGCACCGCCATCCATCTCAAATAATTCAGTAGAAATGAACGCTTCAGCTACTTCAAGATTTGAAGTAGAGTCGATTTCTTGACGTGCCGTAAATGAATCAAATACATTTTGTGAATTAGGTGCAGAAGATAATGAGGTAGCGAAAGGATTAAAATATTCGCAAGATCCAACACCTGCAGTACCTGAAATTGGATCACAACCTTGTCCACCAAATCCTCTTAGAGCGTTTTGAAATTGTTGCCCCAAGGTATCATTTACTGTAAATAAGAAGTTGTTTCTAGCAGCGGTATAACTCACTTCCCAAAACCCAGAATCCAACTCGCCTTGCAACATAGTACTAAATCTGAAGGTGTCAGACTCTGTATTAGCTGGGTCACCTGGAAAAGAAGTGCCATCTCCTACGTTACCCACTTCACGACCAAAGTAGGACACATCGGTACCGAAAGGATTATTAGGATGGTCAGCAGGAACAGTTGGGAAAGTTAATATAGGAAAGCTCGGTGAACCACCTCGCTCAGCTCTGTTCCTAGCAGTAGAAATTTCAGTCGTCCACTCAATATCATCAGTCAATTGTTTCGTTGCTTGCACAAATGTAGATAAACGTGATTCATCAGGCACAAATGAATAACCATTACCAAAATCAAAGCCACAAAATCCGATTTCTAGACCTGGTACTGTGCCTGATGGTGCAAGCACTCTTGGGAAACCACCAAACTCTTCGCAGCCTGTAGGATCAATAAAAGGCGTGGCGCCTATAAAGTAAGAACCTGGGCTACCTAGCGAACTTGTATCATCTTGGGGACGACTCAATCGACGATCTCCGGTAAACATAGGAGAACGATTAGTATAACTGATTGCAGCCATCAAACTACTGTCATCACCTACCGTGCCCCACAGTCCTTGAACCGTATACTCTTTGTTATCACCGTGTGCACCATCTTGATAATCAAGGGATATTTGTGTGCCTTCATAGTTGCGCTTTGTAATAAAGTTAACAACCCCAGCAACCGCATCAGAGCCATATAAGGCCGAAGCGCCATCCTTCACAATTTCCATGCGATTTAAAGCGATCATGGGTATCAAAGAGCTGGTGTCGACAAAGTTGACACCGCTATTATTAGGCTGAGCAGTGACGACTTGTCGCTTACTATTTAATAGCACTAGAGTCGATGAAACACCAAGGCCACGTAAATTAATATTTGATGTACCTGCGGTTGCATTTTGAGTAAAGGCATCAGGCGTGTTTTCTGCACCGGTATTAATAGTCAGTGTTTGAGTGATATCACCAATGCTTTTGGCACCTATGGCATCAATAGCCACACTATCAATAACAGCTAGCGGTGAGGGTGATGAAAAGTTTTCACTACGCCTTACAAAGCTACCTGTTACCATGATTAATTCGAATTCTTGTTCCTTATCGGCACTTTCTTCTTGAGCAATTGCGATGTTGCCCATAGGTATAAGCTGAGCAGAAATTGCCATTGCCAATGCTGTTAGTTTAGTTTTCATTTTCATAATGTGTTCCCAATAGGTGAGCTATTAGTTATTAGATATCTAATCCAAAAGTGGACGTTTAAGGACAACCTAAATAAAAGACCATCAAACTTCTTAATTCTAATAATATTATTGTTTGCTAAGTACCTGATAAACAAATTATAAGTACTCACTCATGATAGTAAGTTGGAGAGGTCGTCATGTAAATAGATTGTTATTTATATGTAAACATCAATCCCCACTATGGTCTGACCAGATGAGTTAATAATATAATAAGACAATTACTAAACATTGTTTAGTTTAAATAAATTTACAGCGCCACTAAGCACCCGCTAATAAAGTCAGAAAAACGCCTTTCATGGCAGGTTTATCTCTGCCTTCTATTTCTGCAACAGTTTCAAAATAAAACAACATGCCCGAGGCCTTTTGTTCTGTTTTAATTAATGTTGATATAAATCTTATTTTATCACCCGCTCTAACAGGTTCAATAAATCGAATTCTATCAACTCCATAATTCAGTAACGATTTGTATTTTGGGTCTGGTTGAATAGATTGATAAAGAGAGTTAGGCATTAAAGTGACCGTTAAATACCCGTGCGCAATTGTAGTTCTAAAAGGACTCTCTTTTTTACACCTCTGTGGGTCAACATGTATCCATTGATGATCATTTGTGGCTTTAGCAAACAAGTCTATATCTGCTTGAGAAATACATACCCATTCACCTACTGGTAGTTCTTCTCCCACTTTTAATGCTAATAATGTTTTAGTCATATTACTGTCTCCTTCGTCAATTGATTTAATAGTCTAACAAGCTTCCATATATCAATGTAATGAATATTAACTATAGCTAAACATTGATTTAACTAATAAACAACGTATCCTGTTCGCAGATATTCTGTATAGGTACTGTTTATGAATTTGCACCGTATTGACTTAAACTTATTTGCTGTTTTTGATGCTATATATACAGCTGGCAGCTTAACTAAAGCTGCAGATGTGTTGTGTATTACTCAACCAGCAGTCAGTAACTCCTTAGCGCGTTTACGAGAAATGTTAAACGACCCTTTGTTTGTGAGAACTGGACACAGTATGACTCCCACACCAGTGGCACAAAATATCATTGGACCGGCTCGAGAAGCCCTTGGCTTATTACGGAAAAGTGTGCAAGAGAGTCATATTTTCGATCCACTGAAAGCAGAAAAAACTTTTAATTTTGCTTGCAGAGATTTACTTGAAGTCAGCGTGATCCCACGTTTGTTAGGGCAACTACAAAAAAGCGCTCCTAAAATATCACTAACAAATTACGAAATAGAACGTAAAAACATAGTGTCAGCTATGGCCAGTGGCAATCTAGATTTCTATGCTGATGCTTCATCATTTAGCGACCAGCATTTATGTAAACAAAAAATCGCTCAAGACAGGTTTGTGGTGTTGGCACGTAAAAATCATCCCTCATTATTACAAGGTATGAGCATGGATGCGTTTTTGCAGCTCGGGCATATTAATGTTTCTCACAGAAAAATCGGTGTTGGCCCAATAGACGTAGCACTTGATAAAGCAGGGGACAAACGCAGAGTAGTGATGCGTAGTCAGCACTTTTTAACCATCCCATCAACCCTAGTTAAAACTGATTTAATCGCTTGTATGCCTTATCACTTAGCTAAACATTATGATTTGTCTATGTACGAATTACCTTTTGAATTACCACCACTTGAATACTTTTTATATTGGCATGTAAGTGCTGATTTAGACGATGCGCATATTTGGATGCGAGACCAGATTGCGAAAGTTGCGCATGCATTTCATCCTGATTAGTGGATAGCCATCCTATTGCCAGACCGGCTACAGTATGTTCCTGAGAACTCTAATTTTGGATCCAAGTTTGAAAAAGACATGCTCCTTAGTTGCTTTCGTTCCGAGAGAACGCCACCGAAATGTCAAACATGAAAGGTGAGTAGCACATCCTGCCTACCTTTAAAAACGGCCTCTTTTGAGGCGTTTTTAATCTTTTTACCAGAAACTACATTTAAATTGGCATACTTGCTGCGTTTTGCTGCCAAGTCTCTTTGGGCACTGTGGTGAAAATGATTTTAGCTCAGCTATTCGCTAACATTACGGGCTAACCTATTACACAATAGCAAAGGTATCAGAATGCTTTATTGAACCTCAAACCAAAATTGTGATCTCTGGATCTATTGGACATGCCCGCAAGATATCTAACCTCATACTTAAAGCCTCCTAAGCTTCCACCTAGCATAGGACCAATTTGGTGGCTTTGATTGTCGAAAGTTCCAAAATCGCCAACACGTCCAAAATCATTAAACATCTCGACTCCTATCGTTAATCCACCTTCTAGTTTTTTGGTTACGCTGCCACGTGTTTCAACTTCAGTACCATTGGATGCCCTAACACTGCCAAATTCCCATGCGCCAATTAAAATCCCACGAACACGGATACCGTTTGATAAATCCCATTGATTTGTCCAATTTATCGCAAACATCTCTGGATTATCACTTCTGCGTTGACGAATATCAAAACGTACGCCGCTTGACCACTTACCATCGTCAGCTTTTTTTTTGAAATTATAGAGCAACTCACTACGAATATATTCATATTGAAAACTGCCACGGTCACGATACTGTAAAATCATGCGGCCTCTGAATTCATCATTAAATGCATGTTGATAGTGCAAACGATAGGCCCAGTTATCCGGTTCATCATTTTCATCACTTGGCGATAAGGCTAGCCGAAGTTGTATACTACGTTCATCTGCTTTAACTCCTGGACCATGGACACCTGAGGTATTTGAAGCATAACTATATGCGGTAAATGAAAGAAGCAGAATACCTGCTGATAAGTTTAAAACTTTATTCAATCTTGGGGCTCCAATATGAAAAAATAAATATACGTAAAACGCCTAAAAGTGGATTACTTAAATCAATTATTTTTTTGATGTAAAGATAATAGGAAGGCTTCAGAACAACATCTGTACAAACATATCCATCAATGTCGATGATATGCTCATATCTAGTTACCATTTATAATTAAAAAGCCTGTTCCCATAACGACTTCGCAGAAAGCGATAACACAACCAAAGTCAAACGATTTTCAGCATATCTCCGACAATCAGTGCAGCAAAAATATTACTGGTTTCCCGTAGTGTCACACCATCCGAAAATGGTACTTTATCCATTTTCGGATGGTGTATAAACATATGCAGACTGGGAAGAGTCGCGTGAAAAACCAAGCCAAAAAGCATACTTATATAGCGTAATATAGCTTACAGATTGATGGACACTAACTGCCCTAACTAACGCACTATTGCGGCTGACTTAATTTGTATCCAAACGTTCTTACCCAATGTTAAAGCCAGATTATGTAAGGATTTTTGGGTCAAACGTGCCAGTAAATAACTGGCTCCCACTTTTAATCTGACTAATGACATGGCAGGGTCTTGGTCATTGATTATTTCTGCTATTTGTCCTGATAACACGTTGAGAATACTACTGTCGGTATGCGGCGTTAAAGTCAGGCTAACGTCACTGCCCAGAATACGTATCCTTTGTAGTGTATTTTGATTATTTTCAACATTAGGTAACCAGAGTTCACCACCGTCAAACTCAATCCGCATCAAATGCCAATGTTTGTCTCTTTCTATTACTTTACACTCAAGAATAGCCCCTACTTCATTACCCACACCAAGTGGTAGGTCAGCTCTAGAAAATAGTTCTGTTATTGCTCCTTGAGCCACCACTTTGCCATGTCTCATGATCACAGCATGGTCGGCTAATCTGACTATTTCATCGACAGCATGACTTACATACAAAATAGGGATATTAAAACTGCTACGCAGACTTTCTAAATAAGGCAAAATCTCCAGTTTTCGAGCAGTATCTAGCGATGCCAGAGGTTCATCCATAAGCAACAGCTTGGGTTGGCTTAATAATGCTCTGGCAATTGCCACACGTTGCCTTTCGCCACCAGACAGTTGCAAAGGATGTTTCGACAATATGCCGTCAATCCCCATCACACTGATGACTTGATTTAATAATTCAGGTTTAGCGGTTTGATTGCAACGCTTTATGGCATAGCGCAGATTGCCCATAACAGTTAAATGTTCAAATAAACTGGCCTCTTGGAAAACATACCCCAGGTTTCGTTTATGTGTAGGGACAACCATTGAAGTATTTTGCCAAAGTTCACCATTCACCTGCAAACTGCCAAAAACGTTTTTCTCCAGACCTGCTATACACCGCAATAAGGATGTCTTACCCGAACCAGATTCGCCAAAAACAGCAGTAATACCCTGCCCCGGAATATTAATATCAACATCAAGCTCAAAAGCATTGGTTGCTGACTGGGCATATCCCAGTTGAAAACGCGCTTGTATTCCCTGAGAAGATGTTAATGGCGTATCTGAACTTTTTATTTTATCGGCCTTATCTACCATAAGTCATACCTACCGCTTTACGCTTACGCTGGAATGTATAAAGCATAAGCAGCACCAGGAATGAAAATGCAATCATCACGCCCGATAAAGCATGAGCTTGTGCATATTCTAATGCTTCAACATGGTCGTAAATTTGCACCGACACCACTCGAGTTTCACCAGGAATACTGCCACCTATCATCAATACAATGCCAAATTCACCCACTGTGTGAGCAAAACCCAATATGGTAGCGGTCATAAAGCCCGGTTTAGCTAAAGGTAACACCACAGTAAAAAATCGGTCTATAGGACCCGCTCCAAGGGTAGCAGCCGCCTCTAAAGGTCGATTACCAATTGCTTCAATTGCATTTTGAATGGGCTGTACTACAAAAGGCATAGAATATACCATCGACGCCACCACTAAACCCCAAAAGGTAAAAGGCAAAGTACCTAGCCCTAATGCTTGAGTGAACTGCCCTATTGCCCCATTTGGGCCCATAGCTAGTAATAAATAAAAACCTAACACTGTGGGCGGAAGCACTAATGGTAACGCCACTATGGCGCTTAATGGCCCTTTAAACCAAGAGTGTGTTCTGGCTAACCACCAAGCGAGCGGAGTGGCTAATAACAATAGTAATATCGTAACGGTAGTAGCTAACCGCAAGGTCAACCAGATAGTGGCTATATCGCCATCAGTAAGACTCATAGACTCTGTCCTGCATGGGAACTAAGCGTAACTAAATAACCGTATTCGGCGATAATTTTTTGAGCCTTATTGCTATGCATAAAATCTAAAAATGCTCTAGCACCTTGGCTTTTTTCAGCAGACCGTAATAACACAACATCTTGCTTAATTGCATGATGCATATAGTCAGGCACCAGCCAATACGAGTCTTGTTTCACTTTCTTTGTGCCTAACAATTGTGACAATGCAATAAAACCTAAATCCGCGTTACCGGAGCTAACAAACTGATAGGTTTGTGCAACATTTTCACCTCTTACCCATTTGGATTGAGTGGACTCGAGCAACGATAAATATTTAAGTACTTCGAGTGTTGCTGCACCATAAGGGGCTAATTTAGGATTAGCGAATGCCAATTTATTAAATGCCCCCTCTTTTAATTTAGTTTCTATTTTATTAGCAAAATCGGGCCGAGCACTCCACACAGCGAGGCGACCTGTAGCATAAGTAAATCGACTATTCGCAATCACTAGGCCATCTTTTTGCAAAGCGTCTGGTTTAGCCTGATCAGCTGAAAAAAATAATTCGTAAGGGGCGCCTTGTTTGATTTGTGCATAAAATTTTCCCGAGGAACCAAAAGATAATGCTATTTGATAATCAGATGTTTTCTCAAACTCTGTGACCAAACTTTTCATGCTGTTACTGAAGTTCGCAGCCACTGCGACATGAACAGGTTTCGCCTCAGTACATAAGGTAAAAACACTAAAGAGAATTAGTCCAAGCCACTTTATTATTTTCATACTCTCGGACTCATTCACTCATAAAAACGCTAGACAATTGATTTATATAACTTTATCACAGGCCAGTTTGTTGTGATAATTTTTCAGCAGCACCGACAGAAACGGCCTCGTGAGCCAATGCTAACGCTAATGGATCAGCAGTAAAAGACAATTCGCTGTTACAAAACATATTCCGCGAAAACTGATCTAAAACGATAATTTCAGCCAACGTCCTTCTGGTGTTTCTCGCCAACCAGACAACTCACAACAATTTGCTGTTCGATGTATGTCTGAGAAACGTTTCTTTATTAAGTCATCCAAATGATGGTCTTTACTCCACCATTTGGATGATTCAATTTCTTCAAACCAAAAAGTGATTATATCTTTACTCATCATTTACTTGCCACTTTCAAATCATTGCCGCATCTTGAAATCAAGCCACGTTACTCTTGATAAGACTCAGCTAACAAAGAGATTTGAATTCTACGTGTTTAACTTCACGTATCACCGATAATCGATTTAGCTCCATAAAAAACCATATACGGGCAATAGCAAATGCAACAACAGTTGACAATGTACCTGCAAGCCAATTGACAATTAACCACTAACCATTCGGCGAAAACTGTTAATAAAGTATACTCAATATGTCAGGATCTGAAGATTATAGTTACTCGGTATGTATGCAATGCACATGTTGGTCAAGTAACTTAGCCCAGTTACGATCATAACCGTGCACGGCTAGCGTTGGCACTTGGTTTTTTTTGACTAAGGGTTTGTAAGCATTTGCCCAAGCAAATATTCCACCGTATAAATTCCTTACATTAGAAAATCCAGAGGCCATGAGCTTCTCAGCTATTTTTTCGCTGCGCACTCCTATTGAGCAATACACCACTACATTTGCATTTTTGGGCACCTCAGACACATGATGCATACAAAAATCGCTATACCCTACCCACTTTGCAGCAGGTAAATGACTAATTTCGAACTCATCGGCTTCACGGCTATCGAGTATCAGCCAAGCGGAACCACCACTAATAGAATCAGCCAACATATCGTAACTAATAACAGCAACTGAGCCTTTCAACATTTTCTTTAATGCCTGTTCTATTTTAACTGACACAGGGGAGCCAGGTTGTGTCACCTTCATAAGGTAGAAGTTTTAGACTTGTTATATGCTTGAGTACCCCACAATGGAACAGTTGAAAGACTATGTTTAAAACTGCCTGACGTTTCTTTAGTGGAGTAAGACACATACATCAAGGTTTGACTTTGTTGATCATACACCCGACGAATTTTCATGCTTTTGAAAAAGATACTTTTTGATTTTTTAAACACCACATCACCTGATTTTGATTTATCAATGACAGCAATCATGGCTGATGTTATTTCGCCCGTTTGCCTGCAAGAAATAGAGCTATCAGCAGGATCAGACAAACTGAGATCCGCTTCAATGCTTGCAACATGGCAAGTCACCCCCGTAACAATAGGGTCAACCAAAGTATTTAATTTGATATCCTTTGTAGTAAAAGCCCCAAGAGAGATATCTCCCACTTCATTTTTGTCACAGCCTACGAACAACAAAGTGAGCCCCAAACATACACACAACCTTTTCATTCTATATCCTCAATATTGTCGTTTATTGCAAATAATTATTTTTTAAATAATTTTGAACTTTTCACCCAAATTACACGACTTAGTATAGGCAGCCTAGTGAACTGCCCTCTCCCTGGGCCGTTTAGCGTAAATACTATGCTAGCGGCTTTTTACTTTCTGTCAAAGCTTCTATGCCTCAGATTTACGTGCCACTATACAAGAACACACAAGAACACAAATTGTGTACACAAAAACCACAAACAGTCTGACTTAGTGGTTAAAATGCTGTATATTCCCGCCTCGCTTTTTGCCCTTGCACAGGATCAGTATGAAATTTTCAAATTTAGGTTTAGCCAATGAAATCCAACAGGCCCTCGAAGTCTGTGGTTATACTGAAATGACGCCCGTTCAAGAACAGGCAATTGTTCCTGCCCGCAGAGGCAAAGACCTATTAGTTAATGCCCAAACAGGTACCGGTAAAACAGCCGCTTTTGCTTTACCTATTTTACAGCAAATGCTGGATAAACCTAAAGACACCTTATCGGGCAGCCCGCGAGCATTGATTTTAACGCCAACTAGGGAGCTAGCTGAACAGCTCGCCAACACTATTGGCGCCTATGCACAATTTTTACCTTTAAAGGTAACTGCGCTTTATGGTGGCGTGAAAATGGGTGGCCAATCAAATAAACTTAAAGATGGCGTGGATATACTGATTTCAACACCCGGGCGCTTAATTGAACATTTAGAATTGAGTAACGTTAATCTTGCCAACGCTGAGTTTGTGGTACTTGATGAAGCAGATCGGATGTTAGATATGGGGTTTGTTGCTGATGTACAAAACATATTGAAGTTCACCGCTAAAAAACGTCAGACCTTGTTATTTTCTGCCACTTCATCTCCAGCAGTAAATGAATTATCCCATAAGTTATTGAACAATCATCAGGTGTTAAGAGTTACCAAAATTAATGCCACGGCCGAGACAGTTTCACACGTTATGTACCCAGTGGAAGAGTCACGCAAGATTGATTTGTTCAAAGCCTTATTAAAAGAGCAAAACTGGTTTCAAGTACTGGTTTTTACTAGTACAAAGCAACAGGCCGATGAACTCATGGCTGCGTTAAAACGCAGCAAAATTGATGCTGCTGTGTGTCATGCTGATAAAACCCAAGGGGCTCGCCGCCGTGCTATTGCCGATTTTAAATCAGCAAAACTACAAGTGTTAATTGCTACAGAAGTAGCAGCTCGAGGCTTAGATATTCAAGGTTTAGATTATGTGGTCAACTACAACCTACCTTATCTACCTGAAGATTATGTGCATCGTATTGGCAGAACTGGACGAGCAGGTAAAGAAGGTTACGCTATATCATTCGTTAGTCGTGAAGAAGAAAATACCGTTGCTCGTATCGAAAAAATGATTGGTAGCAAAATAAAACGTATTGTAAAAGCAGGCTTTGAAGTCAGTAACCGCTTAAGTTTGTTGAAAAGCGTTGCAAAAAACACCCGAAACAGCCGGAGTAACAAAGCCAGTGAGACTCAAATAAGTCACGATAAGTCTTCACCGTATCAAGCAAAAAAATCAAAGGCACGAGCTTCCAAACCTAACAAAGGTAAAAAATAACATATTGCTTCTTAGATAGCAGCTCGCAGATTGAAAGTACCCATCACGAGTATTTAAAAATCAATGTATCCATAATAAATGATTACAACTAAGAATTAAGGCTATAGTGAACAAGTGTTCAGTTTGTTTTTTGCTGAATAGGCATCATTCAGAGCACTCTCTTGTAATTATTTAACTCTCTTTATTATTCGAATGAACTAAAGGTTATCTGGGATGAATTTCTGCAATGATACATGTTTAACCCAAACATCACCGGTCTCTATATCAAATGCTATGCGACGATGTCCCTTCTCGCCAACATGAGCTATCAATAGGGGGATACCTCTTTCAGCTAGATGATTAACTGCAGCCTCAGTATTTCTGGTGCCAATCAAATCGTTTTCATGTAGCGTTGAGTTTGCCAGCATATTACTACCGCCGAATATTTTCGCTACATAGTCCTTAAGATTGGTACCTCGTTGTAAAGCCTCTCTTTCAAAAAGCACCATCACTTCATCGCAATAACTACCATCATAATCGTAATCAGAAGGAAGTAACGCCTTTGAATTTCTTCTAGATGGAAGAACAAAGTGGCACATCCCACCTATTTTAAGCTTAGGATGCCAAAGTGTAATGGCAATACACGAACCCAGTAAGGTATTAATTTGACATTTAGGTCCACCGAAAAAAAACTCTCCGGGAAGAAGAAAGCAGCTGTGGGTTTCATCTGGAGAACTGCCCTTATTTTTTGTGCTAATCATCTTCATACTATAACTCTAAGTATTTTTTAATACTGTATATTATGGGTGAAACATCCTTTCACCCAAGTGAAGTATCTGTAGGATAGACGTATTGTTTAAAACAAGCTAAGTAAGAAATCCATCTTGTTTGCTTCATAACTATCTGGTTGCTCTTATTTACCACGATAAACCATCCAAAGTCAGGTTATTTTAGCCGTTCATTCGTTTTTTTATTGAAAGAATTAAGTAACCTGCGATATTTTATGGTGACTCTTTTTTATTGTTAAAAAAATCACTGGCGCGAAGTGTGCTTTTCGTTTCTAGCAGTCTAGAGCCTATGGAGCAAGTTACCCCCAACTAACTCAATTTCACTCTCCCAATAAAAAATGCTTAATTGCATCTTTGTAGTTACGGCTAACTTTTATTTTCTCAAACTCGCCCAATAACAAGAAAAATTCTCCTTTGGTGTGGGGAATAACCTTATCGATAAAGTTCAAATTGACTATGGTAGAGCGATGAACTCGCTTAAAAATATTGTCATCCAATTCAGATAATAACTCTTTTAAGGTACTGCGCTTGATGTGGGTTTCTCCTTGGGAATGTAAACACACATAATCGCCAGCAGCGTCGACCCATTCAATATCCGTTTGTTTTAAGATAGTGATTTCATCACGGTCTTTAATCACTATTTTTTTATCTACAAAGGTATTAGTGGGAGATAAACCGGGTAGATTTCTACCGTTGCTTGATTCAGAGTTTTTTCTTTGATTAATGCTATCGATCGCTCCCAAAATTCGCGGTTTGTCTTCTTGAGTGTCAACGCCTTCCAATCGTTCTTGGGCTCTTTGTACCGCACGCACAATCCGCTCATCATCAATGGGTTTCAAAATATAATCGACCGCGTGAACGTCGAACGCATCTAGTGCATATTGTTCATAAGCGGTGGTAAAAACAATAAGGGGTAAAATATCACTTTGTAAGCCTTTAACCACGTCAAAGCCGTCTAAACCAGGCATCTGAATATCTAAAAAAATTAGTTCAGGAGATAAGTCGAGAGTGGCAGCTATTGCCTCACGGCCATTTTTGCATTCACCTACAATCTCAATTTCAGGTATTTTATTCAACTTGGCGCGAAGTAATTTTAGCGCTAATGGTTCGTCATCAACGATCAGCGTTTTTAATTTATTCATGCTTTATACTCATTTTCTGACAACCGCTCTTGATTACTCATCGGATAACCACTGCCAGTGCTGCTGTATTCACAAGGGATCTCTATAGTGGTTCTTAATCCCCCTAATGGCAAGAGGTCAATACTCACCGAGAAGTTATTTTCATACAGTGCTTTTAATCGTTCATTGGTGTTACGTAAACCAATGCCCCTACCCTTAGAGCTTTCCATTTTGCTTTTACCTATTTTACTGCCACTACCTGTATCACTTAGCTGTATGACCAGGCGTTGCTGAACGACTTTAGCCAAGAGTGTAATAGTGCCCCCTAATTCATTTTGGGCAATCGCATGTTTCATGGAGTTCTCAATAATGGGTTGTAACAAAAGGCTGGGCACCATGGCTAATCTAGCCGGTTCATCAATCTGAAAGTCCAGACTCAATCTGTCACCAAATCGTGTTTTTTCGATTTCTAAATATAGATTAAGTGCCTTAATTTCATTTTCCAGTGATAGTTTAGTATCTGGATTATTATCCAGAGAGTGGCGTAAAAATCGGCTCAGTTGAACAGTCATACGTTGTGCTTTTTCTGATTCATTTACTTCCACCAGAGAGCTAATAGCATTGAGGGTGTTACATAAAAAATGGGGATTCAATTGATATCGCAACATTTTTATTTGTGCATCTCGGGCAATAGTTTGCGCGCGCATTCGTTTCATCTGTTCCTCACGAGCTTCAGCCTCGACTTTTAACATGATCCTGTGTTCAGTCTGTAACAAGTCGTTATAACGCATTCCATGAAATAGACCTGCCCAACATAAAAATATGAACATACTGGCAAACTGCCAACCACCAAATTCGCTCCATTCTGTACTGATTTCAGTCAGAAGAATAAAGGCTTCAATTCTAAATACAGTCCAAATAAGCGACACCACCAACACCATAAAAAATCCCACAGTGGCACGATAAATAAAACGCTTATCCCATAAATACATAAAACCTACATATAAACACAAGGTAAGCACTAACCCTATTAACGCCTGAAGAAAAATATGAACAATGTGACCCGAATCATAGGGCCCGTACCACAGAGTCAGAGAAAAAAAACTGATAGTACTGACAAATGCCCAAAACCCTAAATGCAATAAACCAAACTGGTAGACGCTATAACGACCAATCATAGTGGGTGGATGTTCAAGAAATGATGTGGACATGGATTTCCTATTGTGCCAACAATGTTAGCATTCATTACAGATTTAATATTACTCTCGGTATAGGTAGTTCATCACCCGTTCAATCCGCACTATCGCTAATCAAGACCGCTCTATCGCAATTTATGCTCTTTCGAGGAGTAATAGTCTAGCGTGGCATACTTAGAGGTAATAGTCTTTATCCATAAACAACCTTATAGGCAATAAGAATGCAAACAAACCAGCCTCATACAATTTTTTATGTATTTTATGTATCCATCATTGTGGCCTTAGGCGGATTCCTAATGGGATTTGATGCATCAGTAATATCAGGTGTTGTTAAATTTATCGAACCTGAATTTAACTTATCTAAAATTGAATTAGGGTGGGCCGTTGCTTCTTTATCACTCACCGCAACATTTGCGATGGTAACAGCTGGCCCTTTAAGTGATAGATATGGCAGGAAACCGGTGCTTAGGTGTGCCGCGGCGCTGTTTTTTCTCTCAGCTATTGCCTCCGCCATAGCGCCTAATTTTCTCACACTTGTGATTGCCCGTATGTTGGGTGGACTGGGTGTGGGTGCTGCGTTGATTATCGCTCCCATGTATATCGCTGAAATTGGCCCAGCCAAATATAGAGGTCGGATGGTGTCACTCAATCAGCTAAATATAGTATTGGGAATTTCGGTGGCCTTTTTTACCAACTTTTTAATATTAAGGTCAGCTGAGTTAGACAGCGACTGGGTACAAACATTAGGGCTTGAAAAATGGAACTGGCGTTGGATGTTAGGCATCGAGGCTATCCCAGCATTATTGTATTTTTTGTGTCTGTCAATAGTGCCAGAGAGCCCTCGCTGGCTTATGATGAAAGGCCGCAGCAAAGAAGCATTATTAATACTCAAAAAAGCTTTAGGCGAACAAGCTGCAGATAAAGAAGTATCACAAATTAGTCAAAGCATTGACAAAGAAAAAAACAAAGCTAAAGGCTCATTCTTAGACCTATTAAAACCTTCTATGCGCTTGGTAATGATAGTGGGAATATCAATCGCTATTTTACAGCAAATCACTGGTATCAACGCAGTTTTCTTTTACGCTCCTATGATTTTTGAACAAACGGGACTAGGCACTGATGCTGCCTTTATGCAGGCAATTTTAGTGGGCTTAACCAATGTTGTTTTTACCTTAGTCGCCATTGCGTTAATAGATAAAATAGGCCGTAAATCATTATTAGTTGTCGGGGTTTCTGGGATTATTATGTGTATGTTTAGCTTGGCTTATCAGTTTAATGCTGCCATTTACACCTTAACTGCTCAAGCCATCAGTACCTTACCAGCAGGCATAGATGTCGCCGCTTTACAGTCAATTGTAGGCACAACCTTCACCAGTGATATAGCCTTTAAATCAGCCATCACTGAATTATTAGGGGTTGGGGCTACAGCTCAATTTGAGTCAAACTTGGTGTCTGCTGCTATTCAGATGAACGGTACCATCATATTGCTTAGTATTTTGGGGTTTGTTGCCTGTTTTGCCGTGTCGCTTGGACCTGTGATGTGGGTACTATTTTCTGAATTATTTCCTAACAGAATTCGAGGTATCGCCATTTCGTTTGTAGGGCTAATTAACTCTGGTGTTAGCTTTTTAGTGCAGTTGGTTTTTCCATGGGAGCTGGCCAATTTGGGCGCCACCTTAACCTTTGCTATCTATGGTGGTTTTGCCCTAGTCGGCTTAGTCATCATCCTCAAATATGTACCTGAGACCAAAGGAAAAACACTAGAAGAATTGGAAACGTTATTAGTTAAAACGTAGGAACGAAAACAAATATGGGTACTGATTTTGGTTTATGAAATATTCAGTGCCTTGATTATATACAATCAAGCATATCGTTAAAGGTGTGTTAGAAATACGTTAAAAAAATTCAAGCAGACGTTGCTAGGCGGATACAAAATCACGTATCTTAACCATCAGTTTATAACAAAAGAATTATAAAAAATAATATGTCACATTATCAAACCCTCGACAAAGATCGCGTCCCGTTTGGACAAAAAGCGGCTTACGGTACAGGTACACTTGTACTTAACTTATTACCAGCATCATTGGGAATTTTTGCCTTTTTCTTAATCACCGCATTCGGAGTAGACCCTTTATTAGCAGGTCTATTGGCTGGGTTACCCAGGCTCTTTGATGCCATCACCGATCCTATTATGGGGTTTATCACCGATAATACTTCATCTAAGTGGGGCAGAAGGAGGCCTTACATAGTAGTGGGTGCCATTTTGAGCGGCATATTCTTTGCCTTTTTATGGCAACTCAACCCTGAGGCATCACAAAATTATACGTTTTGGTATTTCTTGCTCTTTTCAATGGTGTTCACCATTGGTAACACTATGTATGCGACACCTTTTTTAGGTCTAGGTTACGAAATGGCCTCTGACTATAACGAGCGCACGCGTTTGATGGCCTTCTCTCAAGTCATGGGCCAAATTGCTTGGATGATAGTCCCTTGGTTTTGGGTAATGATTGCTGATCCAGACCTGTTTGAAACCCAAGCTGAAGGAGTTAGAACATTATCTTTGTATGTCGCTGGCACATGTATTGTATTGGGTATTATCCCGGGTCTATTCTGTAAAGGCATTGACAGCTCTCATATGGAGAATAGAGCTGAAATTTCATTCGGCACTATGTTTGCTAATCTCAAAGCCGTATTTAAAGGCATAGGACAGGCTTTTAAAAACGCGTCATTTGTCAGATTATGTGGTGCAACCTTTTTGATCTTTAATGGTTTTCAATTAGTTGCATCATTCGCTTTTTTCATTATTGTATTTCATATGTTTAATGGCGACTATGGCGCAACCGGCTCTTGGCCTGGTTGGTATGCCACTGTCAGTGCTGTAGTCACCGCTTTTCTGGTTATTCCTATTGTCACTATGATGGCAAATAAGTGGGGTAAACGTAATGCGTTTATCATCTCAACCATGATATCGATTGTGGGTTATGGGCTTAAATGGTATGGCTTTAATCCTGAAAACCCTTGGCTGATCTTTATGCCGATCCCTTTGATGTCTTTTGGTATTGGTGGACTCTTTACCCTGATGTTAAGTATGACTGCTGATGTGTGTGACATGGATGAGTTGAGAAATGGCATGCCACGCAGAGAGGGCACATTCGCATCAATATATTGGTTGATGGTAAAACTGGGACAAGCCTTAGCATTAATTTTAGGAGGCCTTGTTCTTAAATTGGTAGGTTTTGATGCAGGCTTATCTGTTCAATCAGCAGAGACAATGATCAATTTACGGATCGCCGATATAGTCATTCCCGCAGGAACAGCAGCGTTAGCCATTATTGTGATGTGGAAATACGATTTAAGTGAAGAGACGGCGCACCAGATTAAAAAAGAATTAGTGGAAAGACGCGGAGAACTCTAGCGCTAATGTAGTGTTTGGGCATATTAAAACGTACAAATTGGCATTTCCCAGTATGTGAAACGGTAGGCAAAGTATTAAATGCAATATTCGATGCTTTAATGGTCGTTGTTCACCAGATTAAAACCTTTAATCTGGTGAACAAGTCTTAACATGATGCGCACTGACACAAAGTATCAAGATATAACTTGCATATATGAAGGTGACCCATTTTTATCTCAATGGGACTCACCAATATGTCTTTTCTGATAAATTTATCAAAGCATAATGTTTAAGTCAGATTAGATTCT
>JAWUXT010000102.1:0-7469 GCA_034111205.1 Paraglaciecola sp.
TAACTTTGAGCCACAGCAATATACTGAGCGGTATCTTCACTTGTTGGAGGCGCATCGACGGCAATAATCGATTGCTCATGATAAACAAATCTAAAGTATCTACGAAAACCAGCATCACCAGATACTATTTCCAAAGATTCACATTCAAAATCAGTGTGTTGATTAATCCAAATATGTAATTGCTGTTGTCGAAGTTGCTTGAAAGTTAACGGTGTTTTCAAGTTGATCTCTTATTATTATTCAAAATTGGCTGTTGTGAGAAAGTAAAGAATGGCGAAATATCGCTTTTTTTGCAAGTTTACTGGTAAATCCCATTGAAACCTTTAAAATTATACATTAACTAGCCGTTTTAAATGCAACTTTAGGTCACTTTGTACTTGTCCAGTATACAAAACAAACAACTGTTATTTATTAGCCTTCTGTCGATGTCGATTGGGCTAGCCGATGCACAAGAAGTCTGTTTTGTTCCTTTGGCTGGGCCTAATCTTGATAATTCACTGCTTGAAGGGCAAATTCAGGTCAAGTCTGAGGATAGTGAAATCAATCAAGATACTCTTGCGCGATTCAAAGGCAAGGTAGAAATCGACAGTTACAGAGCAAAAATCAAAGCTGATGAAGCGATACTCAATCGTCAAACTCAGACTTTGAATGCAACGGGTAATGTCAGTTTTATAGACAATAACATCACTGTATCTAGTCAAAGTGTGCAATTGAATAGGATTTCAAATGAATTACTCATTGAAGAATCTTTTTATCAGTTAAATAATGTGCAAGGTCACGGTAAAGCCAAAACAATTGGTCTTGGCGAAAAAATCGGCATAAACCTTATAGAGTCTAGTTTTACCTCTTGTCCGGTAGACAATGAAGTGTGGCGCATTCAAGCCAGTAATATAGAAATTACCCCAGACCAAGCCAGAGGCGTAGTTAAACACGCGCGATTTTACATTAAAGACGTACCAGTGCTTTACTTACCGTACTTTTCCTTTCCTATTAACAACCAAAGGCAATCAGGTATCCTTTACCCGAGTATCTCGAGTAATAGCTCTACGGGTGTCAGTGTAGAGCAGCCTGTTTACTGGAACATTGCACCCAACTATGATTTAACGTTTAGTCCAAGATTTATGTCAGAGCGAGGAATGCAGCTTAAAACTGAATTCAGATATTTAACCGAGACACATACAGGTCAGGCAAATATTGAGTACCTGCCTGACGACCAAGATTTAAACGATGACACTGAGCGATATTTTTATCGATTAGTCCATAGTGGTCAAATTGGCGAAAATTGGCGAGTTAACGCAGATATTAACGGATTAAGCGATGACAACTACATTGTTGATTTAGGTTCTGATTATTACAATAGAGCAGATACCCATTTGTATAAAACACTGGGATTGAGTTATTTTTCAAAAAGCCTAGATGTCACGGCACAATTTAGAGACTTTGAGGTATTAGGCGACCACCCCGACAGCTACCGTGCATTGCCCGAAATTAGACTTAATTATTTAACACCAATGGGGTTAGGCGCCGAACTCCAGGTAAATTCAGAGTTAGCGTACTTTGAAAGCAGTGCACTAGATAATCCTACGGCGACACGGTTTCATATTGCTCCTACAGTGCGATATCCATTTCAAAATCAATGGAGTGAATTTCTAGCGGAGGCGACTATTTTACATACTCGATACATTCAGAAGAATATCCAGAATTTGGCGCTTGATAAGAATATCTCCCGTACCTTAGGCCAAGCTAAAGTTTACGGATCTTTGGCATTTGAGAGACCATCCAGTTGGTTTGGTGCGCCGGCAACCCAAACCTTTGAACCAAAAGTCCAGTACTTATACACCAGCTACAAAGACCAAAGTAACATTGGCAGATACGATACGACTCGACTATTCAATGACTTTGCAGGCTTATTCAGAGGGCAAGAATTTACAGGCCTAGATCGCATCAGCGATAATAACCAAATTACTGTGGGCATGACATCTAGGTTTATTGATAAGAATAACCAAGAACGTTTTAAACTCAGCCTAGGACAAATATTTTATTTAAAAGACAGCCAAGTAGTAGATGCAACTAAAGATGGTGACCGTTCGGCCTTAGCAGCAGAATTAGATTGGCAAATAGGCAGTAAATGGTATGCTCACACACAAGCTCAGGTTTCAACTATTACCGACAAAGTCGAACGCAGTAGCTTGTCCTTAGAATATCAACTTGCCAAAAACAAAATCATCCAGATAAATCACCGATACGTAAGGGATTTATCTTCTGAAGAAATCAATCAAGTAGGTGTCACCGCCAGCTGGCCCATCACTAAAAATTGGCAATGGGTTGGCCGCTGGTATCATGACTTAGAACGTCACAGAACAGTGGAGAGTTATACTGGTGTGCAATATGAATCATGTTGCTGGAGTGTCAGTTTTGTTGCCCAGCGTAACTTAAGTAACCGCTTTGATGATAATGGATCACAAAGTACCAATGAATTTGAGTCGGGCTTTAATGTATACTTCACCACTCGAAATCTATTAAGAGATTGGTTGTTTGGATATAGACGCCCTTATTTATTGAACTAATAGAGAGCCAGTTTGTATATAGATGCTCTTATCTATTGAACTATTTGGGGTTTGAACTAACTAATTGTTGGTAACCTTTTTACATACCCAATGTGCGTAATCAAACAACGCCTTTAACTATAAAAGTAAAGATAATCATGAAAGTAATAGTAGTAGCCTTTTTAATTAGCTCTTTCTTATCATTTAAGACAGAGGCAGTACCTGAACTATTAGACAGCGTTTCTGTGATCGTTGATCAAGGTGTGGTGTTAGAGAGTCAAATAAGTGAATTAATCACAGTCGTTAAACGTAACGCTGTGCTTAACAACCAAACCCTTCCTTCTGACCGGGTGTTGCGCACTCAAGCGATTGAAAAGCTGATAATAGATAATTTGCAAACTCAGATGGCTGATCGTATGGGCATTCAAGTTAGTGATCCGCAGTTAGAGCAGACCATTGCTAATATTGCTAAGGGTGAGAATATGAATATTGCCCAGTTTCGTGAAAAAGTATCCCAGGAAGGTGTCACCTACGACACTTACCGCGAAGAAATTCGCAAAGAACTTATACTAGGCGAAGTACGCCGTGCCAATGTGCGCCGACGTGTATACATCACCGAACAAGAAATTAAAAATCTGGTCACCCTGATTGACGAACAAGGTGATGAACAGGCGGAATACAACTTGGGGCACATTTTAATTGAGTTTCCACCAGAACCAACCGATGAAGATATACAGCAAGCTAAAACTCGTGCAGATAAAGTGATTGAACTGCTTAACAAAGGTTCCGACTTTGCCAAAATCGCCACGGCTTCTTCAGGTGGCTCCCGTGCTTTAGAAGGTGGAGATCTGGGCTGGATGAACATTAACTCTATGCCCACCCTGTTTGCCGAAGCAGTACAAAAAAAGTCTAAAGACGACTTAATAGGTCCAATTAGAAGTGGCGCTGGCTTTCATATTTTGAAGGTAAAGGATCTTCGTGGTATCGAAACAGTCGAAGTCGAAGAAATAAATGCTCGTCATATATTAATTGCCCCTTCTATTATATTAAGCGACGAAAAAGCCAAAACAATGCTTAAAGGCTTTCGTGAAAAATTGCTAGCGGGCGAAGCCGACTTTGCTGAACTTGCCAAAGAACATTCTGCCGATCCGGGTTCTGCGTTAAAGGGCGGGGAATTAGGCTGGGCCGAACCGAGCAAATATGTAGATGATTTTCGCGATGCGTTAGCGAATTTAGAGATTGATGAAATCAGCCAACCCGTTAAAACTCAATATGGCTGGCATCTAATGCAATTACTTGAAAAGCGTGTGGGTGATATCACTGAAAAACGTAAAGAAGAAAAAGCCTACCAGTTGTTATTTCAGCGTAAATTTTCCGAAGAGTCAGATGTGTGGTTGAGAGAAATACGTGCAAGTGCATACATTGAAGTATTATCGCAGCAAGGCGAGTAATTGAAACCGCTAAAGTTAGCCATTACCCCGGGTGAGCCAGCAGGTATTGGTCCAGATTTACTTCTAGGCATTGCACAACAAGAATGGCCAGTGCAATTGGTGGCTTTTGCGGATGGAGACATGCTCAGGCAACGTGCTAAACAACTAAACTTAGCCATTACCTTAGTCCCATATGAGCAAAGTACTGAGCACACTTTGCCTGCTGGGCAATTATTTTTGGTCGATATAAAAACTAAAGTACCGGTCATTAGCGGTAAACTAGATAGCGAAAATGGCCACTATGTTGTAGAAACTTTGCGTCAAGCATGCAAAAAGAATCTAGATGGTGAATTTGATGCTGTGGTAACAGGCCCTGTTCACAAAGGCATCATTAATGAAGCCGGCATTTCTTTTAGTGGCCATACAGAATTTTTTGCTCACGAATCTAACACCAATGACGTAGTCATGATGTTAGCTACAGAAGGACTAAGAGTTGTGCTTGCCACCACCCATATTCCTTTGGCATATGTTGCTAAGGCGATTACTTTTGAGCGTTTGCACAAGGTAATACACATAGTTAATACCGACTTAATGCTGAAGTTTGGCATTAAAAAGCCACATATATTTGTGTGTGGTTTAAATCCTCATGCCGGTGAAAATGGGCATATCGGCAAAGAAGAAATTTTGGTTATCATACCTGCTCTAGATACTTTACGAGCAGAAGGCTTAAACATCACGGGGCCTTTGCCCGCCGATACAATTTTTAATCCCAAATATTTAGAACAAGCTGACGTCGTGTTAGCCATGTATCATGATCAAGGACTACCTGTCTTGAAATACAAGGGTTTTGGGGCCTCAGTTAATATCACTTTAGGGTTACCGTTTATCCGCACTTCTGTCGATCACGGTACAGCATTAGATTTAGCCGGTACCGGTCATGCAGATGCAGGCAGCTTCAACCTTGCCATCGAAAAAGCCATATCAATAGCAGCGCAGAAAGAATGACTAAACAACATTTAGGGCATACAGCAAGAAAACGTTTTGGACAGAATTTTTTACATGATAACTATGTTATCGATCAAATAGTCACCGTCATAGGGCCGCAAAAAGACCAACACATGGTTGAAATTGGTCCTGGGTTGGGCGCGCTAACTGAACCTGTCTGTGAATTAATTGATTCACTCACTGTGATTGAACTTGATAGAGATTTAGCTGCAAGGTTAAGAACGCATCCTTTTATTGCTAGTAAGCTGACCATTATTGAAGCTGATGCTCTAAAATACGACTTTTCGCAGTTATTATCAGATGATAAACCTTTACGCATTTTCGGTAACCTGCCCTACAATATTTCTACACCATTGATGTTTCACTTATTTTCTTTTGCCAATAAAGTACAAGACATGCACTTTATGCTACAAAAAGAAGTGGTAAATCGCTTAGCGGCCTCACCGGGCAATAAAAGTTATGGTCGTTTATCTGTTATGGCTCAATATCATTGCCAAATAATACCGGTATTACAAGTGCCTCCAGGCGCCTTTAATCCCCCACCTAAAGTCGATTCGGCTGTGGTTAGGCTTGTACCCCATCAGCAAAAACCCGTAACTTTAATAAATGAAGAAACCTTACATAAAGTCTGTGCCCAAGCTTTTAACCAAAGGCGTAAGACGATCCGCAATAGCTTAAAAGAAAGCCTTACCGAACAACAACTCATCGATATAGACATTAATCCAGAGTTACGTGCGGAAAATTTATCGTTACAGCAGTATGCAAAAATTGCTAATGCGGTAGACTCTTTAGTATCGAAATAAAGTGTATGGCAGCGTCAAATAATAGATGAAGCAATTGAATAAAGTTGAGATTACAGTAGAAACTCAGTATCAAAAAAACCAGATACCTGATAAAGATAAATATGTTTTCGCATATAAAATTTCGGTCCACAATAATGGCCAGAATTCGGTTCAGCTTATCAATCGATATTGGCTAATCACCGATGGCAATGGCAAGAAAACAGAAGTACAAGGCCCTGGAGTGATAGGTTTGCAACCACACATTTTGCCTGGTGATGTTTTTCAATACAGCAGTGGTGCTGTGTTAGATACTCCCGTGGGAACAATGCAAGGCTATTACGAAATGCAACAAGAAGATAGTGAGCGGTTTGAAGCTGTTATCAACGTTTTTAGTCTAGCTGTTCCTAACGTAGTCAACTAGCTCCTATGGCCACTTATATTGTTGGTGACATTCAAGGGTGCTTTTTGGGGTTGCAAAAGCTTTTAAAAAAGGTCAATTTCTCTCCGATTAACGACCGCTTAATTGCAGTTGGGGATTTGATTGGGCGTGGCACCCAACCACTTGAAACACTGGACTACCTGTATTCATTAGAAAACAGTTTTGATACCGTTTTAGGCAATCACGACTTAAATTTAATAGCTATTTTTGCAGGTATTCGAAAAACCAAGCCCAATGATAACCTAGAAACATTACTTGCTAGCCCTAAACTTACTACCTATATCAATTGGTTAAGGCTAAAACCACTGGCTTTGATGGCAAACCAAGATACCTTAGTCACTCATGCTGGTTTATATCCTCAGTGGTCAGTCAAAAAAGCACTCAAATTTAGCCTTGAAGTCAGTGAGCAGTTACAGGCTAAAGGTTGGAAAGAGTCATTAGCCTGTATGTACGGCAACCAACCTTCAATTTGGCAAAAGTCTCTACAAGGGTCCCAAAGATTTCGCTTTATCGTAAATGCCATGACACGGATGCGTTTTATTGAAAATCAAAACGAACTAGATTTTAGCTGCAAAACTCAGCCAGATCTGGCTCCTCAGGGACTAACGCCTTGGTTTAAAGTGATAAATAATAAACTCAAAACGAACCAAAAAGTAGTGTTTGGTCATTGGGCTTCACTAAATGGCGATACTTATGATAGCCAGTTCATTGGTTTGGACACTGGTTATGTTTGGGAGCAAAACATGACACTATTAAATTTATCTTCTGGCAAAATTTGTTCGGTAAACTTTCAAGATTAATCGTAGTCAGTCGATATTTAGTATTGTGGAAATTCTATATGACTTTAGTCTAAGAAAAAATTCTAAGACTATAAATTATTACTCAGTCGGATATAGTCTTATTTGAATAAGAATGGGTTGCATTTAGCAGTCAAATGATAAAATATATAAAGCCGGTACTGATACTGCCAACTTGATTTAGGGCCATTCAATGAAAATTACTGTAGCTACACGTGTCGTCGGTGGATTTGGATTCATTACACTTTTATTAGTTGTATTAGGAGTTGTGGCGTTATCGAGTCTATCTAGTATAGATACTGCCACTGAAGAGGTTAATACATTAGCCCTCCCTACGGTGAGCGGTAGTAGTCAACTAAAAGTGTCCTTCTTAAATATGGGCCGTCTCACCACCGAGTCTTATTATGAAACAACCCTAGATGGATTGAGAACCAAGAAGACCGCTTTCGAAGACAGTCAAACCAATTTTG
>JAWUXT010000103.1:0-22916 GCA_034111205.1 Paraglaciecola sp.
ACCACTATGGGTGCGCGTTTTACTAACCCAGAAATTGTTAAGCAGTTTGGTGGTCATTCAATGCCTGAAACCGCAGACAACATTGCCAGCGATTTACATATTAGTAGAGAAGAATGCGATGTATTTGCAGCCGCCTCTCAAACAAAATACGAAACGGCAAAAGTAGCCGGATATTTTAAAGATGAAATCATTCCTATTGAGGTGTCACAAGGTCGCAAGAAGCCAGCACTGTCAGTGACAACAGATGAACATCCACGCCCTGCATCTACATTAGAAGCACTCAGAAATTTACGCCCCTTATTTGATGGCGTAGTCACTGCTGGTAATGCTTCAGGCATCAACGATGGCGCTTCTGCCATGATCATTGGCAATAAAGAGGTAGGTGAAAAGGCGGGTATCAAACCTCGCGGTAGAATTATTGCCGGTGCCATAGCAGGTGTACCACCACGAGTAATGGGCTTAGGCCCCGTGCCAGCTACCCGAAAAGTATTAGCAAGAGCAGGCTTAACCCTTGCTGACATGGACGTTTTAGAATTTAATGAAGCTTTTGCAGTACAAGCGTTAGGTTGTATGAAACAACTCGGTATTGCTTTTGATGACCCGCGTGTTAATCAAAATGGCGGTGCGATTGCGATTGGTCATCCTTTGGGTGCCAGTGGTTCGCGGATTATGTTGACTGCATTACGCCAATTAGAAAAAACCGGTGGTCGTTATGCACTTGCGACAATGTGTATTGGCATTGGTCAAGGTATCGCTGTAGTCATCGAACGTGTTTAGTTCTCTAATGAATATCAAAAAAAATTTTCTACAAATAAGGAATTAATTATGTCAGTTGTTAGTTATCAATTAGAGGGTGACATAGGTGTTATTCGATTAAATAACCCGCCAGTCAACGCACTTTCTCATGCATTACGTAGCGGCATTCAAGAGGCGGTAATCCAAGCTAAAACAGATCGTTCGTTAGCTTTAGTACTCATATGTGAAGGGCGTACATTTATTGCTGGCGCGGATATTTCCGAGTTTGGTCAACCCCCGCAACATCCCTCTTTGCAAGAATTGCTCGTTATCATTGAAGCATCGCAAAAACCCATTATTGCGGCTATACATGGCACCGCGCTTGGTGGTGGATTAGAAACCGCCTTGGCGTGTCACTACCGCTGTGCTTTGCCCAGTGCTGAAGTGGGTTTACCAGAAGTGAAACTAGGTTTACTGCCAGGTGCAGGCGGTACCCAAAGAGTACCAAGATTAACAGGCGTTAAAGCCGCGCTAGATTTAATGACTTCAGGCGCACCTATCGCGGCCGCTAAAGCCCTCAGTATTGGTTTAATTGATAAAGTGATTGATGGTGATTTACTTAGCGGCACAATAGATTTTGCCAAAGAGGTGATTGCACAAGGTTCAGAGCTTAAAAAAGTCAGGGCTTTAGAGGTGAATAAAGAAGGCGCTACAGATGAATTTTTTGCCGAATATAGGACTTCATTAAAAAAGCGTTATCGTGGGCAAAAAGCGCCACTACGTATTGTTGAATGTGTTGAGGCAGCTTTAATTGAAACTTTTAATCAAGGTTTAAAAGTTGAAAGGCGTTTATTTACAGAGTGCATGCAATCATCCCAGTCTGCTGCTCTAAGGCATATGTTTTTTGCGCAAAGGAAGGCGGTAAAAATAGATGGGTTAGCCAAAGATATACCGCTAAAAGACATTAAACGAGTGGGTATTATTGGTGGTGGAACAATGGGCGGCGGCATTGCAATGAATTTTGTAAATGTGGGCATTCCGGTCACTTTGCTTGAAATCAACCAAGAAGCATTACAGCGCGGTAAGGATATTATCGATAAAAATTACGCCATGACTGTGAGCAAAGGTAAGTTAAGCGCTGAGCAGGCAATAGGGCGCCAAGAGCTGATTACCGGTACCACGGATTATAATGATTTATCTGATATGGACTTAGTGATCGAAGCGGTATTCGAAAGCCTCGATATCAAAAAACAAGTCTTCAGCAAGCTAGATGAGGTGTGTAAACAAGGGGCTATTTTAGCTACTAACACTTCGTATCAAGACGTGAATTTAATTGCTCAGGCCACCTCTCGTCCCCAAGATGTGATTGGGCTTCACTTTTTCAGCCCAGCCAATGTAATGAAATTACTTGAAATTGTGCGCGGCGAACACTCTTCTGATCAAGTACTAGCCACATGTATGGCTATGGCTAAAACCATCAATAAAGTGCCTGTAATGTCCCGTGTTTGTTACGGCTTTATTGGTAATCGTATGTTGCGCCTCTATGCTCGCGAAGCACAATTATGTTTACTTCAAGGCGCATCTCCAGACGACATAGACACAGTGATGCAAAATTTTGGTATGGCGATGGGCCCATTAGCTGTTGGCGATTTAGCTGGGATCGATATCGGTTACAAAGCTCGCGAAGCACTCACTGCTGAGCAAAAAGGTGATGTGAGAACATATTGTATTGCAGATGCGCTTTACAAAATGGGCCGCTTAGGACAAAAAACGGGAGCAGGTTATTACCGCTATGACTCACAAACACGGCAGCGTTACTCTGATCCCATAGTAGAGCAAGTGATTGAAGAGCAAGCTGAAAAATATGATGTTGAGCGCGAAGGATTAACCGAGCACACCATTTTAGCGCGGTTAACGTTTGCTCTAATCAACGAGGGTTTTAAAATACTCGAAGAGGGTATCGCTCAGCGTCCCAGTGATATTGATGTGGTTTATGTCAATGGTTATGGATTTCCTGCATACCGGGGTGGCCCGATGTTTTATGCGGATACCATTGGTTTAGAAAAAATTTATAAAACCATTTGTGAATTTGGTAGTACCTATGGGGAAGAGTTTTGGGAACCAGCAGCGTTATTAAAACAACTTGTCGAAGAAGGAAAAACCTTAACTCAGTGGGCCAATAGATAATTAAGTTTACAATGCGTTATGCTGGTTTTCCGGCATAACGCATTTTTTGTTGATCACATCGAATATCTTATAGAGGACCAATATGTCAATTCCAAAGACACTACAAAATAAATTATCTTTGCCCGTCATCAGTGCCCCCATGTTCATCATCTCGGGCCCAGAATTAGTCATCGCACAATGTAAAGCCGGTATTGTTGGGTCTTTCCCCGCTCTCAATGCCCGCCCACAATCGTTACTGGGTGAGTGGCTAACGACTATCATCACTGAATTAGATGCCTATCAAACAGCTAATCCAAACGCTATTGTTTCGCCATACGCGGTTAATTTAATTGTGCATAAGAGCAACGACCGTTTAGAAGATGATGTGAACACCTGCATCGAATTCAAGGTGCCGATTATTATTACCAGCTTGCGTGCCTTAGATCCTAATTTGGTTGAACGTATTCATGCTTACGGTGGCATTATTTTTCACGATGTTATTAATGTGCGTCATGCCCAAAAAGCCATAGAAGTCGGGGTTGATGGTTTAGTGTTGGTGTGTGCTGGTGCTGGTGGTCATGCGGGAACGTTAAGTCCTTTTGCTTTAGTGAGTGAAATTAAACAATTTTTTGATGGCCCTATTGCGTTGTCAGGTTCGATTGCAAACGGTGCCTCTATATTATCAGCACAAGCATTAGGGGCTGACTTTGCTTACATAGGCACGCGTTTTATTGCCAGCAAAGAAGCCAATGCCGAACAGGCATATAAAACTATGTTGGTTGAAAGTAGTGCCAAAGACATTGTGTACAGCTCTTTATTTACCGGCGTGTATGGAAATTACCTTAAACCCAGTATTACTAATGCTGGCTTAGACCCAGATGATTTAGAACAGGGCGATAAAAATAAAATGAAATTTGGCTCTGAGGGCGGCAGTAAAACTAAGGCTTGGAAAGATATTTGGGGTGCAGGCCAAGGACTAGGCAGTATTGCTGATATTACTGATGTAGCTACAATTGTTGCCCGCTTCAAAACAGAATACGACTTGGCACTATCCCGTTTAAATGGTCTGAATAATCAATAAGTGCAGTCAGCTAGTGTAATTAACTCGTGCAATTAGCTCGTGCAATAAATAGGCGTAATAAATATGGAATCTAAAGAAAACGTACTCATTCACACTGATAGTGGTGTTTTACACATTGGTATTCATCGTCCCAAGAAAAAAAATGCTTTAACCCGCTCAATGTATCTTGCTATGGCTAAAGCACTAAAAGACAGTGTGTCTGATGACAGTGTAAAAGTTGTGTTGATCCACGGCACTCAAGATGCGTTTTCAGCGGGTAATGATTTAAACGATTTTAATACTCGTGATTTTGAGCAACCCTCACCGGCATCAATTTTATTACGTGAACTACATCACTATCCTAAGCCAATCGTCGGAGCTGTATCTGGGGTAGCTATTGGCATAGGCGTCACTATGCTGCTGCATTTTGATTTGGTCTATGCATCAGACACGCATTTTAAAATGCCTTTCGTCGATTTAGGTGCTTGCCCTGAAGGCGGCTCAAGTCTGCTTATTCCTTTGTTAGCAGGTCATCGTAAAGCCGCAGAAGTATTAATGCTGGGAGATGCTTTTAATACGCAATCAGCTATTAATATGGGTATTGTCAACCAGCAAGTAGACAAGTCTGAAGTACTTGAGTTTGCCTTATCTAAAGCAAAAGCATTGGCACTCAAACCTCAAAACGCCTTGCGAACCACTAAAAGATTGCTAAAAGCACCGCAGCAGACACTACTTGGTCAAATTATTGAAGATGAGTTAGTGATTTTTTCTGAGTTACTGCAAAGCGAAGAATCACAAGCCGCCAGAAAAATAAAATAAGAGTGTTAAAAATATAATGACATCTTGGGCAAATAAAATAATGCCGCCTTTTAATAACCATTTAGGTTTTGTGGTTGAAGAATGGCGAGAAAAACATATTAAAATGAGTGCTGAACTTAAACCTGAACATCTGAACCGTTCAGATATCCCCCATGGTGGTTTTATTTCGGCCTTATTAGATGCAACCACCGCATTGTCTGGGGCATACAGTGATGACCCGATTGAGTATAGAAAAGCACTGACCCTATCCTTAAACATTAGTTTTTTAGGACAAGCACAATCCAACACGCTTTATGCTGTTGGAAAGGTGACGGCTTCGGGTAGAAATATCTATTATGCTTCTGCCGAAGTATTCGATTCTTTTGATAATCTGATTGCTTCAGGGCAAGGCGTATTTCGATATAGAAAAGATGAACCTCATACGAGGGGGTAGTAACAAAGTGAGGTCGCAATCTTAAAAAGGTTGATTAGATTTAGTAAACAACTCTCTTGCAGCAGTATGTTTGTTAATGTAAAGTAACAAGCATAAATGGCTCTTTAATTCCGCTAGGCGAAATGTTCGTAGCTCTTGTGAGAAGTAAAATAATGAACATAATTAGCAAATCTTTTTACGCGACAACATTAACGGTCATGACTTTGATAGCTATCCTCGTTATCCCCGCTGATGCGGCCACGGTTCTCACCTATGGTGAGCCAGGGCCAAATCGGGGCGCTCGTGCACAAGCCACTAAGTGGTTTGCGGATGAGGTTGAGAAGCGTACTGGTGGTGATTTAAAAATTGATATTATGTGGGGCGGTGCTTTATTTAAGGCAAATGCATCGCGACAATCTATTGCTGCAGGAGTCGTCGACTTAGGCACTATTATTCCAGATTACTTTCTTAAAGAGATGGTGTCTTTTTCACTGACTAACTTACCCTTTGAAAACCTAGATCCTTGGGTGGGATTAAAAGCCAACTTTGACCACATGCAATCCTCTGAAGTATCAAGTAGTTTAGCCAAACAAAATTTAGTCTTTGTTACCTCATATATGCTCTCTAACGTCATCATGTTATGTAAAGGTGATGCGGTTCGTACACTTGATGACATAAAAGATAAAAAGGTACGTGGAGTAGGCACCTTCGGAAAGATATTTGGAGATTTAGGCGCAAATTTAGTTGGGATGAATATCTATAAAGCGTATCAGGGACTAGACAACGGATTGCTCGATTGCAGTCAGGGTTATATGAACGCATCACTTGCGCTGAAGCACCATGAAGTAGCAGACAGTTTAACTAAACTTAATTGGGGAATTTATACTGGCTTGGGCATGTTTATAAACCAGGATTCACTCGCAAGATTAAGCGCGTCTCAAAGAAAGGTGCTTAACGAAGTAGCTGTCGATTTTATTGATTACCTTGGCCAAAATGTATTGAAATCTGACGATGCTGCAGAGCAACGATTTACGCAAGGGATTGATGGCCGTAAATTAGAAATCATCAGTCTTTCTGCCGCAGATTCAAAAAAACTCTATTCAGCGAGTCAATATCATATTGGCAAATGGGAAAACGAAGCCAGAAAAAGTGGTTTTGATGGAAAAGCTATGGTCGAAAAATACAGAGCCTCCCTAACTAAATACAGCCAAGAACGTGATTTAGAAGGCTACCCATGGACACGTTAATTTAACCTCATAGAGTTTATTATTATGTTGAAAAAAATTGAACAGGGGGCATTGATTGTCGCAGGGGGGTGTATTATCACCCTAGGATTAATGATCACCCTAACCGTTCTCACTCGAAACCTTTTTGGTTGGGGAGTAACCGACGATGTGGTTATCGTCAGAGAACTTATGGTAGGTGCTATTTTTTTACCATTAGCTTATGTCACAGCAGATTATAGTCACATTACCATAGAGTTCTTGTTTAAACGCTTGGGCAAACACGCCAAATTATGGATGTTAGCCATCGGTTCTCTCATCAGTCTATTGATACTTCTGCCACTGGTTTTTTCCGCATGGCAGGGATTCTTTCATGCCGCCAGTAGCGGCGCCTATTTTTTTGGTGAGTTGGAGCTGCCTGAATGGCCGGGTCGCTTTGCTTTTTTTGCAGGCGCGGCACTGTTTATTATACGTTTATCGATAATTCTCGTT
Organism: Paraglaciecola sp.; assembly: GCA_034111205.1. Lineage (GTDB taxonomy): Bacteria > Pseudomonadota > Gammaproteobacteria > Enterobacterales > Alteromonadaceae > Paraglaciecola. The sequence goes on from JAWUXT010000103.1 coordinate 6,908, forward strand.
GCAGATATGCGAGCGGCTATCACTGGCAATACTGAATACCTCATGCAGCGCACAGACGCTGAACACGACATAATAGAAGAGGGTTAAACTATGGATCCATTGATTCTTGGGCTCATAGGGTTTGCCTGTGCGTTGCTTTTACTTGTATTTCGCGTACCAATCGCATTTAGCTTAGCGGGTGTGTCATCTACATTTATACTTTTATTTTTTGCCATGCGACATGGTGGTTTCGACATTGTTAGTGCTGTGGCTCCCACTCTGTCGATGGTTTCATCTAACACCTTTGCTTTAGTACACTCTTATGACTTAAGTATGATCCCGCTATTCGTGCTTTTAGGTCATATCTCTTACCATACTGGTATCACTACTGATATCTACCATGCAGCGCGAGTTTGGTTAAAACGTTTGCCTGGCGGTGTGGCTATGGCCTCTGTTTTTGGTTGTGGGGGATTCTCTGCGATCACCGGGTCGAGTATCGCCTGCGCATCGGCGATGGGTAAAATCTGTGTGCCAGAAATGTTACGTATGGGTTACGACAAACGTTTGGCTACGTCTACAGTGGCCGTAGGCGGCACGCTAGGTTCGCTGATCCCGCCAAGTGTATTATTTATTGTTTACGGTATTTTTACTGAAATGTCAGTCAGCCGCCTTTTTATGGCTGGTGTAATACCTGGACTGATATCACTGCTTGGTTTTTTAGTGGTTATCTACGTCTGGGTAAAACGGAATCCAGAAGTAGCACCTGTTGATGACACCATTCTGGAAAAAGGCGAACGCCGAAGAGCGGCAAAAAGGTGTTGGCCGGCAATGTTGCTGTTTACTATTATCATCGGTGGTATTTATGGAGGTCTCTTCACTGCTACTGAAGCTGCAGCGGTCAGTGCATTCGCAGTCATCGTTATTGGCTCTTTACAAAAAAGGCTTAATTGGTCACAGTTTATCCTCTCTATTAAAGACACTTGCACTCAAACCACCTCTATTTTCTTTATCGCTGCAGGTGCTAAGATTTTTGTTGGGTTTGTTGCATTAACGGGTATGGCACCCGCATTGGTTGGACTGGTTGAAGGGGCAGATGTATCTCTATGGTTATTGATGATAATGATTGCAGGTGTATACCTGTTGCTGGGTATGTTTCTTGATCCTCTAGGTATTATGGTGCTTACCCTACCTTTCTTAATTCCCATGGTAGATGGTTATGGATTAGACCTGATCTGGTTTGGAGTCGTAGTCATTAAGTTACTTGAAATAAGCTTGATCACTCCGCCAGTAGGATTAAACGTGTTTGTCATCGCTAGTGTCACTAAACCCTCGGTTGCGGTGTATGACATTTTTATGGGAGTGGCACGTTTTTTAGTGATGGATATTGTAGTACTGATTGCGATTATCGCCTTCCCAATACTGTCATTGTTACTGCCTAACTTTATGATGTAAATATACGAGCAAAGTAAAATTTTGTAAGTTTATTGATTGGCGCATTTTAAACGGACTCACAAATTTAAACACACTCACAAAATTTATTACCCAGTCTGTGGAGAATATAATGAAATATGCAGTAATTGGTACTGGCGCTATTGGTGGTTATTACGGTGCTATGCTAGCCCGTAATGGAATGGATGTGCATTTTTTGCTCCACAGTGACTACCAACACGTTAATGAACAGGGTTTACGGATAGATTCTATCAACGGTAACTTCAACGTTACTGTTAACGCATATGCCAAGCCTGAAGATATGCCACTGTGCGATGTCGCCATTGTCGCTTTAAAAACAACGAATAATCATTTGCTTGAAGTATTGCTGCCGCAGGTCGTAAAGCACACTGGGATTGTGGTGATCATGCAAAATGGACTTGCCGTGGAGCAGGTCGCCGCTGACATTTTACCCGAGGCGAGCATTATTGGTGGTTTGTGTTTTATTGGTAGCACCAAAATTGGGCCCGGTCATATTAAACATAGCGATTTTGGGATGGTTAGTTTGGGGCATTACATGAAGGACGAATCTGCAGCCGGCATCACCCCAGAGCTTGGACTGGTGACTGAGGACTTCCTTGCTTGTGGTATTGACGTAAAACCCGTTGAGAATTTGTGCTTTACACGCTGGCAAAAGTTGGTTTGGAATGTGCCTTTTAACGGATTGTCAGTTGTGCTTAATAGTAGTACGGCTGAACTTTTACGTCAGCATGTCACCCGTGAATTAATTAAATCTATCATGCTAGAGGTGATTGCCGCCGCCAATGCATGTGGGCAGTCCCTTAGCGAAGCGTTGGCCGAGTTAATGCTCGTGAATACCGAGACTAACATGCAGGACTACGCACCTAGTATGAAAGTTGATTATGAACACAATCGACCCCTGGAAATTAATGCTATTTATCAATCGATGATCGACCGTGCTGCGCGATCCGGTGTGGATATGAAACTTGCTCGAATGCTTGCTCAGCAGCTACGGTTTTTGAGCCATGATCATGCTCAATAAAAAGAGTGATGAGTAAGTAAAAGGGGGCTGATCCAACTTAGACGATAATGGATAGCCAGTCGAATGACTATAAAGAGCAAAAACGGTGATATCACTAAATACAACACGAATGGTAAGTGCTCGCTTATTGGTGCTGTTGATCTACCATCACTTGCTATTAATTTTGAGCGTGAAGCGGCACTTGGTTAGTGTTCGTATTTAGAAGATTTAGCCGTCATTCACTCAAAAACAATCGATTTTAAATGACTCGATTTTTATAAATTATCTGGTCCAGAAATCTAAAGATACTATCTAACCTGAACTCATAAATGGATTCAGGTCTTGCGATTTGGTGATATATTGCCAGACATGAAACCCTTTATGCGTGCGACCCCTTTTAAGAACCTCAAGAGTGGCTTTTAACAAAAGTCCATTTCGAACCGGGCCTTGACGGTCACACGCAACATAGAATAAGAATGAGATAGTCCTGATGAAAAAGACACTAATGGCTTGCGTCATTTTGCTCGGTACTTCAATGGCCAGTGTTGCTGAGAGTATCAAATCGAAAACGCTGATCACTATTGCTGATGCAAAAACATCACCGGCAGTTGCACTGGATTTAGGCGAGCTGGGTGATTCGATTGGCGACCAATGGCTGTTTGACCAACCCTTGCTGGATGCAGACCGCAACAAGATTGGCAATAACAGCGGTGTATGCACTCGCACACAGGTGGGTAACAGCTCTCAATGTCGATGGACTCTGACGTTGATAAACGGCACAATTGAAGTCGCAGGCAGGGAGTTTGATCGAGGCAGTTCAGCCATTGCTATTGTTGGCGGCACCGGTGAATATCAGCATATCTCAGGTGAATTGATATCGTTCAAAAACAGTGATGGTACCTATACACAAACCCTTAGCTATACTCTGGCAAATAGCATCAACACAGAACAGCCAGCGAATGCCAAATTGTTGATCACTGGTGTGCGTAAAAATGGCCACTACTCCTGCGCTGAATGCCATGGCGAAACGGGTAACCCGCCGATAACTGATAAATACGATAAACAATCCCCTACCCTTGCTGGACAAAATTATCAGTATTTGCGCACCCAGCTCAACCATTTTAAATCCGCCCGGCGAGACACGAAAGAGATGGCCAATACGTTACAAGATTACAACGCGGGTGAAATCAATCAGATAGCCTTCTACTTTTCCCAGCAAACCCAAACAAACTTGCCTTTCGATCCCACTATAGATACCTTAAAACACAGTGCTAGCGAAGATACCTTATGGGCAGACAAAGGCCGCGTATTGTATCAACAAGGTGATACAGCCAGAGGAGTTGTGGCCTGTCAAACTTGCCATGGCGAATCCGGAGAGGGCGACAGTCAGCAGTCAATACCCAAACTGGAGGCACAACATGCCCGTTATGTTCGAATGACCTTAGCTGCCTATAAAACAGGGGAACGAACCACTGACCAAACCCTTGATAAGGTCATGCAAAAATCGGTTAAAAACCTAAACGATGACGATATCAAATATTTAAGCGCTTATATTCAATCCATGGTTGTTGCGCCATAAGCAAGGAAGAAAGAGCGGATATTGACAGTGTTATTTACAGATATACCCACTCTAATAGACTCTCAATCTTTAAAATAGACAGTGCACCGCGCTATGGATGAAATGACGATTTAGTGATTTTTTATTTAGATGACTAAGTATCATTACATTGCTTGGGGTAACTTAATGTTTTTAATGACTGAAGCTGAACGTCCCTTTACCGCTGTGTATTCAACTGGTGAGCGCAACGTTATTCCTTAATACACCAACCAAAAATAGAAACAAACCTGAACAGATAAAACCCTAAAATCGAATTAAGGTTGCTTCAATATTGCGTACCATGCTTTTTAATTGTGGTGCCACTTCACCGCTTAAAAACTCTTGGGATAATCGAAATGCGGGGCCGCCGGCATTAAAGACATAGATTTGACCTTGGGTGAGTTTTAAAGGCACTGCAATAGCTGTTGTATCTGGTTCCCAATCACCCCAAGAATAGCAATAACCAAACTTCTCATAGTTTTCTAACGCTTGATCAACACCCGCTTTTATAGCTTCGAACTTATCGCCTAATTTTTCTTTGAAATGCCGCATAAAGAAATTTCGTTCTTCTTCTGATAAAGCCACTAAATAAGCTCGACCAGCGGCCGTAGTGGCCATCGGAATTTTATCACCAATCTCTTTCTTGAAGGTGACTATGTCTTTTGGGGCACAATGATCAACATAAATCATATCCAGTCGATCTCTGTCGGCTAGGCCTACGGAAGTACCTGTTGCAATTGAAAGCTCTTTCATTAAGGGGTTTGCAACTTGGCGAATGGCAAGGTTGGAAACAAATGCATAACCCAAAGCTAAAACGCCAGCCCCAAGTTGATATTTTTCTAACCGCTTTGAATAAGTCAGGTAGCCTAGGCTGGTCAAAGTATAAGTTAGGCGAGATATACTGGATTTAGCCAAGCCGGTACGTTGTGCAATTTCTTGATTACCAAGAAATCCATCACCCGGATTAAATGCCCGTAATATATCTAATCCTCTGGCAAGGGCTTCGACAAACTTACGATCTACTTCGCCCTTCTTATCTCTTGGCATACCAGTCAGTGTATTCATTTTGCACTACTCAATTGTTTATCACGTGAGGCGTATTGACTTGTTGTAACTGCCGATACGTTTTTTAAATTTATAAAAAAATAATCTCATTATTTTCAATAACAAAAGACATTATACATAGGTTTAAGGCTAAAATTTATAGATTAATAAATAGTAGCGAAACCAGTCAAAATACCTATCGAGGATTTCCTAATTTGGCCTGTTGCTAGGTTCTAAATTTTATAAAAGCAGTTACAAACGGACTTGAGAAATGCTCTCGCTCGAGCTCCATTTACACTTAGTTTGTAGGCTCAACAGTTGAGCTTAAATAAGTCATGAACACCTTACTGGCCTTAGAAAGGTAGTGATTTTTTTTCCAAGCCAAACTCAGCTTAAATTCGATTTTTGGCTCAAAGGGTACAGATGTCATCTGCTGTTCATTTTGTAAAATGCGGGCTAGGCAAGTAGTAATACCCACTTCATTGCGCACTAATGACTTTTGTAGCTCAATAAGATTGGTTTCCATACGGACATCTAATGGGAGTTGATGTTTTTTTGCATAGTGACTGACTACTTCACGTAAAAAGTAACCCTCATGAAATAACACTAGCGGCTGCTGACAAAATTGTGCCAGTGATAGGGTGTGTTCAGTGGCTAAAGGATGAGAGCTAACCATGCCTGCCACTATTTCTTCATTAATAAGTTGCTTGTACCGTAGTTGTGGATTTTCTAAATCACCACGTATTAAAGCTAAATCAAGTTCGCTATTGAGTAACATTTTCTCAAGTGCTGCTGTGCCTTGATCCACTAAGTGGATTTTTATTTTTGGGTATTGTTGCTTAAATTTGGTCAATATTTTAGGGAAGTAATAAGAGCCCATCATTGCGGAAACGCCAAAACGAATTGTGCCTCTTTCTAGATCTTTTAGTTCTTCTAACTCTAATTCAACTTGTTTTGCTTGACTTAATAACTGGATTGCCAGTTTATGCAGGACGTGACCTTCAGCAGTTAATAAGGCGTTCTTGTCAGCACGATTAATTAACTTAAGCCCCAATTCTTGTTCTAGCTTTTGAATCGCCACGGTTAATGCTGGTTGCGCAATGCCTATTTTCTGTGCTGCCCGAGTAAAGTTGCCTAACGCCGCTAACTGACAAAAATATTCAAGACGTTTCAAATTCATACTTTTAGGGCCAATAATTAAAAGTTATCGAAAATATAAAAACTATATATTATATTTATTCTTGTTTTAAGCATAGAGTAATCCTATAAATTAGACTATTGCCTATAAAAATATATAAACGGAGCCACCCTATGAGCCAAAAGTTAACCTCTTTTAACTGGCAAGACCCGATGTTTCTTGATAGCCAACTTACTGAAGAAGAGCGCATGATACGTGATACTGCTCATGATTATTGCCAACAAAAACTGCTACCACGTGTGCTTGAAGCCAATAGACATGAGCACTTCGATCGCGAAATAATGAATGAGTTAGGTCAGTTAGGACTGTTGGGCGCTACCTTGCCTTCACAATACGGTGGCAGTGACGTTAATTATGTGAGTTATGGGTTGGTTGCTCGTGAAGTCGAACGTGTGGATAGTGGTTATCGCAGCGCCATGAGTGTGCAATCGTCACTGGTTATGCACCCAATATATTCATACGGTACTGAAGAACAACGCATGAAGTACTTACCTAAACTGGCTTCTGGTGAATGGGTAGGTTGTTTTGGTTTGACTGAGCCTAACTCAGGTAGTGATCCAGCATCGATGACCACTCACGCCAAAAAAGTGGACGGTGGTTATTCATTAACGGGCAATAAAATGTGGATCACCAATTCACCCATAGCCGATGTGTTTGTGGTGTGGGGCAAACTCGAAGGTAAAATTCGTGGTTTTGTGCTTGAAAAAGGTATGCAGGGTTTATCTGCACCGAAAATAGAAGGTAAATTTTCTTTGCGCGCTTCGATAACTGGCGAAATTGTTATGGATAACGTGTTTGTGCCAGAAGAAAACATGTTCCCAGAAATTAAAGGATTAGCAGGGCCTTTTGGTTGTTTAAATAAAGCCCGTTATGGTATTGCTTGGGGCTCGATTGGCGCAGCAGAATTTTGTTTTAATGCTGCTAGAACTTATACCCTAGATCGTGAACAATTTGGTCGCCCTTTGGCTGCAAATCAGTTAATTCAAAAGAAACTGGCTGATATGGAAACTGAAATAACGCTTGGCTTACAGGGCTGCTTACAAATGGGCCGATTAATGGATGCAAACCAGTGCCCAGTTGAATTAATTTCTCTAATGAAACGTAATAATTGTGGCAAGTCTCTAGATATTGCTCGAGTTTCACGTGATATGCATGGTGGTAACGGTATCAGTGATGAATATGGTGTGATCCGCCATGTCATGAATCTGGAAGCCGTTAACACCTATGAAGGTACTCATGATGTTCATGCGCTAATTTTAGGGCGAGCTATCACTGATATTCAGGCTTTTTATTAACCACTAGTGCATTAAGCAACAGTAAAAATATCGATTGAAGCCGCTTAATTGCGGCTTTTTTTTCCACTGGTCGGCACAATAAAAATACAAAGAAGCTTTCTACGACAGAGGGCACAGAGCGTCGGGCGCCGAGCGCTGCGCTGCACAGAGGAAAAGAATGTTAAGACAAGCACAATTGCATTTTTAGCATCGGCTTTCCGGCGAAGCCACAAATAGCTTTTTCTTTTCTCTGTGCTCTCTGTAACTCTGAGGTTCAAAATTTTTTATTTTTGGTTTTTTAATATTTCTACCGTCACAGAGGGCTGCGCAGAGAGAATAAATCAAGATGAATGGGTATAAAAACAAACAATATTAACGTCAGTTAATAAGGTATTAATTAGTCAGTCATAAGTGTTAATCTGCCAATCCTAATCCAATCTGTAGGGCTCTGCCTATGACACATACCCCATCAAAACAGTCCAAGTTAATTGACCTTAGTCACCGTATCTATGATGGATTAATTACTTACAAGGGTTTACCCGCGCCTATTATTTGTGACTACCTAAGCCGAGAACATTCGCAGAAAATCTATGGTGATGACTACCAAGTGCAAATAGGCAAAATTGAGATGGTCACCAATACCGGGACTTACCTTGATTCGCCTTTTCATTTTGATGCACAAGGTAATGATTTAGCCGATTTGGCTTTGGAGATGTTGGCCGACTTACCTGCAATAGTGGTGGACGCAAGCGATCAAATAGAAGTGGGGGTGGGGTTTTTTCGTGATCTCGATTTGACAGGTAAAGCTGTGCTGGTGAAAACCAATTGGAGTCAACATTGGAACACCGAACAGTATTTCGAAAATCACGCTTATTTAACCGAAGAAGCCGCGATATTTTTGGTAGAGCAGGGTGCAAAACTAGTAGGCATCGATTCCCACAACATTGATAACACCAATGGCAAATTACGCCCAGTACATAAACATTTATTGGGAAACAACGTGTTGATTTGTGAACATATGACCAACCTAGGGCAGTTGCCTTTGTCTGGTATTCGCTTTTTTGCAGTGCCGCCTAAAATTACCGGTGCAGGTACTTTCCCCGTACGCGCTTTTGCCCAAGTAATCGAATATTAATATTATCTTTTACAACCAACCATTTTGATGGGCAATTCTGGCGGCTTCTATTCTGTTTTTTGCGTTTAATTTACTGGATGCAGACGAAAGGTAGTTACGTACTGTGCCGCTAGATAAAAATAATTTTTTAGCAATATCTTCGGTAGATAGTCCATCTTTGGCTAAACGCAGTGCGTGGCGTTCTTTGTCTGAGAGTGGATCTTTTTCCATCCATGACTCAACCATTAATTCAGGCGCAATGGCTGTTCCGCCTTTATGCACTTTCTGAATGGCGTCGATTAAGTCTTGTGACGGTGAGTCTTTTAATAAGTAACCTTTTACCCCTGAGTCCATAGCCCGGCGTAAGTACCCACTTCTAGCAAATGTCGTTAATATAATGGTTTTGCAATGGTTGTTATGGAGAGGTTTTGATTCAAACAGTTTTTGTGCGAGTTCTAAACCTGTCATATCAGGCATTTCAATATCGGTGAGCACAATATCCACTCGTTCGCTGTCGGCGGATTGAATATAGTCAAAGGCTTGTTTGCCATTGGCGCAGCTTTGCACCACATGTAGGTTATCTTCCAAGTCTAAAATAGTGGCTAACGCGTTGAGTAACATCGTTTGGTCTTCAGCCAGTAAAATGTTGATTTTTTTCATTTTGATTAATCTCTAGCTGTCATGGGCAAACCAATTTCGCTTAATGTACCTGTGTAATGGCCGCCGGTTTTGATATTAACAAACCCTTTGAGTTTTTGAATCCGCTCTTCAATACCTTTGATGCCAAAGCCTTGGTGTTGGTTATTTTCAAAACCTTGCCCGTTATCTTGTATGGCTAATACGATCTTGTCATTTTCATGTTTGATAGTGACCGTTACTTGAGTCGCTTGGGCGTGTTTAATAATGTTTGTGACGAGTTCCCGAAGCACAATGGCCAGCTCCTTATTGCTGGCTAAGTCTAACTCGATTTGTTGTTCATCAATATTTTCGAACTGATAGTGAAATTCAATATCAACACTAGCAAACACATTTTTGGCGTTAGCCAATTCACTGAGTAAATCGCTGCTGCGATAACCCGACACTACTTCGCGCACTTGACTAAGGGCAGCGCGAGAAATGTCTTCTAGTTGTTTTATTTCGGTGCGGGCTTTGTCGATATCTTTATTTAAGCCTTTATCCAAGAGGCGACCTGCAAGATCAGCTTTTAAAGTAATCACTGAAAATGTATGCCCTATTAAATCATGTAGATCGCGAGCAATACGCTCCCTTTCAGCCACTTGGGCCAAGCGTTTGGTTTCTTTACGGGATAAGATAAGCTCTTGTTTGTTGTGATTCAGCGCTCGCTGATAGATATTTAAAATACCTACTATCAAAGTAAATACTAGGCTGGGTATATAAAAGTAATTTTCGAAACTAAAAAACCAACTAATAGCCGCTACCCAGGTCAACAAAGCAATCAAAACAGCAAGTGCGTATTTAAGGGGGCTCAACCTACAACAAAAAGCACCGGCATAGATAAATAAAGAACTAGCCGTTGGCGTAACTAACGCAATTAAGGTTCCAATCAAAGTGATGGCAACTATGTGATAAATCACATCTTGGCCTTTAACCCAAAAAGCATGGAAATACAGAGTCAAAAAAGCAATCAATGCAAGAAAGGTCCAAACTAAATCCATTGGATCTTGATGAAGAAAAACTACTGGTACAAAAAATAACGGTAGGTAAATCAACCATACGTAAGGTGAAAACTGCTCGTTGAGGTTTCTGGGTAATAACCAAGAATCAATTTTTCGAAAAATACCCATTACCGCGTTTCCTTTTTATCTAACGGTTTTTTTGTTAGAAACCAAAATTGCTAATACAAAAAATATGACTGTGAATAACGCTAATATAGCTAAATGTTTAACTACAGATCCACCTACATCTAGTGCTACTACTTTTAATGCAAGTTGCGACAAATGATAAGGCGGTAGAAATTCTGCCATAGATTGTAAAAAATTGGGCAGCATAGTGATAGGTATCCACAAACCCGATAGAAATGACATGGGTAAGTAGACTAAGTTAACTACCGCTGGTGCGCTTTCGGCTTTTAACAACAATCCAAGGGTTAAACCTAATAAACAAAAAGGTAAGCCACCGAACACTAGGATGGTTGATAAAGTCAGCACCTGGATTAACGTTAAACTCACGTCTGTCATGCTAAAGGCAACAACACCTAAACTGACCAAGACCATTACTGAAAACCCCATAGATACCAACAAACGACTGACAATTTGTGCCGATGCCGGCATAGGAGACGCATCTTTAATATCTAACCATCCTTGTCCACGCTCTACCGCTAGCCCAGCACCAAATGAAAACAAGGCCGGGCCAATGATGCCAAAAGTGCCATAAGTACATAACAAGTAAGTAGCCGCTTGAGGATCATGTTGATTCATCAGCACCCCAAAAAAGATGTAGAACAAGGCAGGAAACAATATCGCCGGTAACGCAAAGGCAGGATTACGGATACTTTTAAGCCATTCAAACTTACTTTCTAAGTAGTAAATATTGAGGGTTTGCCCCATTTTCATAGACTGAGAGGGGTTCATGGACTGAGAGCTGTGCATAGGTTGAGCGTTGTTTATGATCTGAGAATTATTCATGCCTCTTCCCCCGAGTTATTTAATTGTAAAAAGGCTTCTTCTAAACCTGCGCTAGACACTTTGAGATCTTGTAAATTGGGGTAGGCTGACAACAAAACCGTCAAAGTTTGATTAACATTATCGGTGTGTAATTGGATAAATTTACCACTGGATTGCACGCTGACTACCGCCGGTAATAGTTTGAAAACCTCTGGCTTTTCATTGCTAATAAAACGAATAGTGGTGTGACTGATGCTGGCTTTTATCTGCTCACTGCTGCCTCGTTTAATGATTGTGCCTTGTTTTATGAGCACAATGTCATCGGCTAGATTGTCAGCTTCTTCCAAATAATGGGTGGTTAAAACTATGCCCGTGCCAGCGGCTCTTAAATCACGAATGGCTTGCCATAATCCTTGTCTGGCTTCAACGTCCATGCCCACGCTAGGTTCGTCCAAAAATAATAATTTGGGATTACCGCAAATGCTTAAAGCAAATAAAAGCCGCTGTTTTTCACCACCGGATAATTTTTTAGAATAACGATTCTGCATGTCCTGCAAACCGGCATAATGAATAACTTGCTGGTAATCCATGGGATGAGGGTAATAACTTTGAAATAGCTGGATGTGCTCTTTTATCTTTAAGGTTTCGGGTAAATTGGCGACTTGTAACATCGCTCCAGCTTGACGCTTCGCCTGCAGCGAACCGGCTTTGACACCAAACACACTTACCTCACCCGAATCTGCGCTAAGTCGTCCTAGTAAGATATTTATTAAGGTTGTTTTGCCAGCGCCATTTGCCCCTAAAATGGCAAAGACTTGTCCCGACTTAATATCTAAATCAATATTGTCTAAGGCCTTTTTACCTGCAAATGATTTAGTCAGTCCGTACGCAGAGGCAATAACGTGGGAGTGAATGTTTTGCTGTGGGTTACCGTGTAGTTGCATGGGTGTATCTCGTTTCGAGTGGCTAAACCGTAGATAAACTATGCGCCAAGTAGAGGTTGTTGGTTAGAGACAGCTATCACCAATTGGTCATGACATTTGTCATGTTTGTATATGTATGCCACCTGAAACACCCATCTTGAGCTGGGATGGCTATAAAAATAAAAAAAATCAAAAAAAATTGTCACAATTTTCCAACTCACCGTGCCTTAGTTATGTCGGTCAAATTAATTAAGCTTAAGAGGCGCACTGTTATGTTAGAAAAAATCAAATCACATTCTTTATGTTCTGTTTTATCTGTTGTTATTTTTATCGGCAGCATTGTTTTTCAGATGGCAGTTAACGGTGTTTTTGCCGCAGGAAGTTCTGCCACAAATAAGCAGTTTGTCAGCCAAGTCTCTGGTTCAGGCAAACCGGTGATTTTAATACCTGGGTTAATGTCTGATGGTCGGGTGTGGGATGAATTAGTCAGTTCGTTAGCAAAAACCTATCAAGTGCATACTATAAACATTGCAGGTTTTGCTCGCACTGCAGCGATAGACAATCCTTCACTTAGCGCAGTGAAACAACAGTTATTGGCGTATATAGCCAAACATAAACTGCACAAACCAGCGGTGATAGGTCATAGTTTGGGTGGTTTTATGGGGTTTTGGTTAGCCTCAAATACTCCGACAGAAGTGGGGCCCATTATCTCTGTGGATGGTTTACCTTTTGTAGGCCCAGTGTTCACTCACAGCAATTCAACAACTGTTGAGGATTTGGCTGCACAGGCCGACCAGATAAAAAACATGTACAGCAACATGTCCCAACAACAACTTGTTGAGCAATCGCGTTACGGTTTATCGATTCAAGTTAGCAGTGATGAGGCGAAAGCGAGAGTCATGAGCATGGTGCAGACTTCAGACCCAACAACAGTAGGCCAGGCTATCTATACCTTAATGAAGCATGATTTAAGGCAAGATATTGCTAACATCACATCACCTGTTTTATTGTTAGGGGCATCGGGTGGATTTAGCACCGATGAGCAAAAAACTGCGATGCAAATATTGTATAAACAACAATTACAGGCGTTGCCCAGCGCTAACTTACAAATGAATACCCATGCGAGACATTTTATTATGTTGGATGATCCTAAATGGCTTGAGGATCAGGTGCTGACTTTCTTAGGAAAACACTTATGAACACATTGGCTATTCCAGCTGCAATTGCCCAACAACAGCATTTATTCGACGATGTTGATTTGGCAAAAGGCGGTGACCAACAAGCGTTTGGTCGGCTAGTTACCCATACTCGAAATTTAGTCTCGAGTATTGCACTGTCAATTGTTAAAGACTTAGATAATAGCGAAGACGTTGCGCAACAAGTCTATATTGGCGCATGGCAAAATATGTCTGAATTAAAAAATGCCAGTAGTTTTTTGCCGTGGTTAAGGCAGATGACACGCTACAAGGCACTGAATTTTTTGCGTGATAATAAAACCCGGCAAAAAGTCGATGGTGAGGAAGCTGATGATATTTTGTCGCAATTTAGCGATCCCACGTTAGACCTAGATACCAGCATGCAGCGAAAGCAGTCAAATGTTATTTTGCATGATTTTATAAGCCAACTACCAGAAGAAAGTCGAGAGATTGTGCTGCTTTATTACCGCGAAGAACAATCTACTCAGCAAGTAGCGCGTATGTTGGAGCAAAGCGAAGCCAATATTCGTCAAAAATTATCCCGCGTGAGGCAATTATTGCACGAACAGATATTAGGTAAACATGGTCGGTTGTTGTTAAGCACTGCCCCTGCTTTAGGTTTCAGTAGTTTGGTGCTGGGTGTTATCACTACTAGCAGTCCTGCGGCAGCCGCGGCTATCAGTTCGACCGCTGTAAGCAGCAAATCGGGCATTTTGCATAAAGTAGGTTTGTTGCTTGGTGGCGCAATGATAGGGGCGTTTATTGCTGTTTTAGCAGTGAGATTCAGTACCCTTGCACTTTTGAAAAAGTTAACCAATGAGCAAGCAAAACAGCAAGTGTTAAGTTATCGAAAAAGCATGACTATATGGATAATCTTTGGCGCTATATTACTCACTTTCGGTTATGAGTTATCCAAGGGTGGTGGGGCCGGTTAGTGCTTATATTGTTTTTGCTTACGGCGTTATGTATCAAGTGAGAAAAATGCATAAGCTAATAGAACGAGAAATCTACGCTCAACCTCCGGCTAATCAAAAACAACAACGTACTCGACAAATACAAAGGTTATGTGGATTTTGGGGCAATATTTTAGGTATGTTAGTGGGCTTTGTTTGTCTTATTATAGGTCTTGTTTCCAGTGGTAGGTTGCCACTTTAGTGGTGGCAAATCGATAGGGTCAGATGTTGATTCCTTTATCTGTCAGATTCGATTAAATTTATTAGTCAAAAATGTGCTTCGCACACCGGCATCCATGTCTTTCTTCAAGCAACATCCCGCGCGGCTTCCGCATGTTGTCTGACTGACTTCTTTTATAAAGTACATCCGTGTACTTTACCTTTTAGGCCAGCTAAAGCTGTTCCATATTTATCCTGTAAATATGGTCAACAGCCAAAAAAAATAAGCAAGAAAGACCGCTCACTGCCAAAGTTTTCAATCGTAAAAAATGGCTTGTTCCTGGGGTGAAACTGGAATATTTAGAAGCACTGCTTCGCCCAGTTGAACAGCTCGACAGGGAAGTCGAGATTGGGTGCTGATTATCATGGGCGTATGATTGACTAAGTTAAAGTGTTTACATCGGGTGGGGGAATAACGTTTGTAAACTACCTGCTAAATATCAGAAATAATTGGTTGAAGAACATAGTTTGGCGTTAGCAAAAAAGTAGGTCGCACAGAAGGGATTCTGTGAGAAACCTGCCATGCGGACGCCGCGCGGGAAGTCAGTAAGCGCAGCGCATGCTTTAACTTGGTATAAAATATCGAAAGCACACTTTGTGCCACGCTCAGCCTTTCAAAGCACAAAAAAATCGTGATTGGTCAACGGCTTGTTATTTAGAGTACTTGTCTCATACACAAACCATCGAACTACCTGAAGAAAAGATTGAGGACTACGCCATTCAATTTTTAGCGGAAAAGGGGGGGCGAGGTCTGCTTATCAGAATTCAATTTTCGCATACTGCCTAATTTAGTTACAGCAGCAGCCAAGACGGTATACCCGTCGACCTTGAAGCTGCAGTGTTGTTGGCTGCTCTCACTCACCCCAGTCACTTAGTACTCCTAAGCTCATGGGGCTGAGTTCCATTGCTGCCTAACTGCAACTCCAATGGCTTTGGGTATATATGTTAATAATAAGGCAGTGGTGCCATCTGAGATTATCAAACGCTCAACATTTCCAGAGGTGAACAATGTCACTAGATACAGCGATATTGTTACGTCGATGCTCAATACCTGCCCTACAATGTTCAAGCCGCACTTAAAAAACAAAACACTAAAAATGCGAGCAAGCAAAGCAACGACGTAGAATAGCGTTTGAAGCGCCCAATAACCAAGCGTGTGTTGTTTTTGTGGTGCAAAGTATAACAATTAACAAATATACTTGTTATTACATGTTGTGCACCACGCTGCATTTAGTTATTGCTGTCTCTAATGCAGATTTACCCAAACCCAGAGTGAAATATGTCTACAGATAACAGTGTTGAAAGATTGCTAGCAAGCTATGAGGCTCAAACATTTAGCACCTTGTCTGAGCTTCAGCGCAAACTCATTGCTGCAATGGAGCAGCGTGAGACGCTGGGTGATATCCACCAGCTCGGTA